>JBBJME010000170.1:0-15158 GCA_037719765.1 Planctomycetaceae bacterium | reverse complement strand
ATAGTGCGGAGCACCCTCCGGGCCATTTGGCTATTGGTTCCTGACCCCTTTTTTACGTCAGCACTTCCGCGGACTTTTTGCAGCAGGGTTTCGACTTCCGCCTGTAGGTCAATGGTCGTGACCCTCAGTCGTGACACAGGGATCATCCAACACATCCGACCATCAAGCTGGATGTATTCGAAGGCCTTACTCACGCAGGTCGGGCTGCATCTGACGATCCTCCTTTCAAGAGGCTGGTGAACAGGTCCTGGAGTCGTTGGAAATCCATCGGCTTGACGAAATGGAAGTCAAAGCCCGCTTCCTTGCTCCTCTGACGGTCGCCGTCCTGACCGTACCCTGACACGGCGATCATCACCGCCTGCTTGAACTCTGGCGCTTCCCTCAGACGTTGGGCGACTTGAAACCCATCCAGCACCGGCAGTCCAATGTCTAAGATCAGCAGTTCGGGCTTGTGTTCGTGAGCGGCTTGCAGGGCAGTCGGACCACAATGAGCAGTCCACACTTCATGCCCTGCCATTTTCAGAAGCATATTCAGGCTGTCCGCAGCATCGTCATTGTCGTCAACAACCAGAATGCGGAAGGAGCGTTCCTGACGGATAGGCGTGTCGCTCTTGCATGGCGAGTCCTGCTTGTTTTCCTCCACGGCAATCGGCAGGCGAACCACGAACTCGCTCCCCTTGCCTAATCCTTCGCTGTGGGCTTCCACCTTGCCTTCGTGTAGTTCTACCAGACGCTTGACCAGTGTTAGACCAATGCCCAATCCGCCAAGCGAGCGGTCCAGCGTTTGATCGGCCTGGGTAAACAGGTCAAAGATGCGTGGCAGCATGGCAGGGGCGATGCCGATGCCGGTATCCCTCACCCTTACCACCGCTTCGTTTCCCTCTTGTTGAGAGGTCAGCGTGATGCGTCCACGCTCCTCACCATACTTGGATGCATTGTTGAGGATGTTGGACAGCACTTGTTGCAGTCGGATCGGATCGCCATTCACGCAGATCGGTTGAGCCGGAACTGAAACTGACAGGTGGTGTTTTCGGCTCTCGATGAGGGGGCGGGCTGTCTCAACTGCGTGTTCGATGATGACACGCACTTCCACGAGCTTCTTCTGGAGCGAAATCTTCCCTCTGGTAATGCGGCTCACGTCGAGCAAGTCATCCACCAGCCGTGACAACTGCCGCACCTGTCGCTCCATCATGCTCCGTAATTCTTGCTGCATGGGCTTTGCCACGTTCTCCTGGCTGAGTAGCGTCAGGGCGTTGAAGATCGGGGCGAGCGGGTTGCGGAGTTCGTGAGCCAGCAACGCCAGGAACTCGTCTTTACGACGGTCGGCTTCCACCAACGCCTCTGCACGCCCTCGCAGTTCCTCCTCCATGCGTTTTCGCTCGGTGTTGTCACGCAACACCTTCGCATAGCCCTTCAGCCCGCCCGTCTCGTCTCGCAGGGCTGTCGTCACTCCGTTGGCGAAGAAGTGTGTGCCGTCCTTGCGGACATGCCAACGGTTATCGTCCGCCCGACCTACCTCTGCCGCTATCTTCAACTCTTGGTCAGGCACACCAGCCTCACGTTCTTGCGGCGTGAAGAAGGTGGAGAAGGGATGACCGATGATCTCGGCTTGCGTGTAGCCCAAAATGTTTTCCGCCCCGAGATTCCAATCTATCACGCGCCCTTCGGGGTCAAGCATGAAGATTGCGAAGTCCCTGACGCACTCCATCAGGAGTTGAAACCGCTCCTCGGCAGTCATCAACGCCTCCTGCCTTTCGGCGTCAGTCGGCATATCGCCATCGTCGTTGCCCTTCTGCTGTGTCATGTGCCGTCCTTCCACTTCGTCCACGTCCATGCCTGCGGAGGTCATTGTTGCACATGAGATGCAACTTCTGTTCAGTGACCCGCAGTGAATATAGAGCCAGCCCGCCCGACACCTTACGCCGGTCGCCAGCGTTGATCGGGCTGGCTCGCAGCCGTTACTTCGATGGAGGGCTTGTCAGGGCGGTCAGACGATGTTATCCTGACTTCACTCGAACGGCAAGTCGACGCTCAGGCTCGCCGCCCGCATTCACTTTATCCTACACCGCACGCACTAGTTCGCCTACCGCCTCGTCGGTGAACCGCTGTGCCAGCGTTATCTAAACGAAATCTTTCCTGCGTGCAGTTTCAAGAGCGACCAGCGGGAACGGACCACGAAGCTTCCGAGCGGTAGCTCGAACCGGGTCAAGAACTCTCAGCCCTTGTTAGGGAGACAGATTTCGAATGACGCTTCGATTGGCCGTGGCCACGGAAGATTTTGGCCAGCCGCTGCGGCAGGCCATCGAACAGGCAGCCAGGAACAAGGTTCAGGGGCTGCGACTCAACGCGCGGACGGAGGTTCGAGCCGAAGATTTTTCTGACACCGCGCTGCGACAGTTGAAGCATTACGTCGCAGAGCATCAGCTCAAAGTCGCGGGGCTGATGTATTCTTCGCGACATGCGCTATACGACGAGCAGCATCTGGATCAACGGCTGGAAGGCATTCGATCGGCGCTGACACTTGTGCGAAAACTGGGCACATCGGAGCTGCTGGTTCGCATTGGTCGGATTCCGGACCCGGAATCTGCAGCACCAGTTGTTAAGGCGGATGCGCCAAAAGATGACGACGTCGATTCATTGCGGAATCCATTTTCGTTTGCGCCGGCATCGTCAGCTCTGCGGCCAGCGGCGCGTCTGACGCACAGAAATTCCAGTTGCTGTGCGATATCCTGAATGACCTTGCCAGCGATGGCAGTCACCACGGGGCCGTGCTGCAGCTGCAGTTTTCGATTTTTGACCTGAAGCGAATTCAGCAGCTGCTGAGTCGTATTACCGGGGGACCGGTCGGAATCGTGTTTGATCCGGCTTCCTGTGCCATGACCGGCAGCTCTCCTGTTCGAGTCTTCCGCGACCTCTATCAGAAAGTCGGCTATGTACGACTTCGCGATGCTCAGAAGGACGTCGATGGTGGCGGCATCGAAGTCCCGTTCGGCGACGGCACCGTGGACTGGGCAGAACTTCTGCCGACCATTGTCGAAGCGAATCTCCAGACCTGGGTGTGTGTAGAACGCACAGGCGGCGATCAACGCGATGACGACGTGCGTGACGCAATCAGAAGGATCGAACAGTTGTTACCATCGCCCGGATAACGCCGCTTCTGCAATTCATTGTTCGTCCGCGTCGTCCGTGACTTTCGTGGTTCATGCTGCATTTTCTGCGATTCACCATCACACATCGCAGCTCAAACAGCACTTTAAGGCAAGAAGATTGCGGGAAAGAAAACTGAACTCAGTCTGTCCTGTTATGCTTCAAACGTCCGGTCGAGAAATGGTCCGACCATCCGAGCGAGGGGTTCAAGGTCGATCAGAAACGAATCGTGGCCGTAGGGACATGGAAGTTCGACAAACGATACATGCTTGCGAACTCGCAGCAGCTCTGAAACCAGTTCACGACTTTGACTGGTTGGAAATAACCAATCGGTGTCATACGAGGCGACCAGAAAACGCGCTTGAGCCTGACTCAGCGCATCAGCCAGCGACGTGAACCCATCGGACAGATCGTAATAGTCCATCATCCGCGTCAGATACAGGTAGCTGTTCGCATCGAAGCGCTGTACGAATCGCTTGCCCTGGTAATGCAGATAACTTTCAATCTGGAATTCGGTTTCCTTCTGCATGCTGAATGCAAATCGATCGCTGTCCTGTAACCGACGACCGAATTTCAGCTCAATCGAATCTTCCGACAGATACGTAATATGGGCCACCATGCGTGCCAGCGCCAGGCCGTATCGCGGGCCTTCGGAATCGTAGTACTCTCCGTTCAGAAATCCCGGATCTGCATAGATGGCTCGACGGCCAACTGCATTGAACGCAATTCCCTGAGCCGACAATTTTGGCGAGGAGGCCAGCACGATCGCGGCTCGGACCTGTTCCGGAAACCGGACGGCCCATTCGAGGACCTGCATCCCGCCAAGACTGCCTCCGACCACACCGAGGAGTTGTTGAATTCCAAGGTGCCGAACCAGTTCGGCATGCACCGCCACGACATCGCGAATCGTCAGGAAGGGAAAACTCAAACAATAACGTTTGCCTGTCGACGGATTAATCGATCCTGGGCCTGTTGTTCCCTGACAGCCTCCGAGCACATTGGCGCAGATGACGAAGTACTTGTTGGTATCAAGTCCCTTCCCGGGTCCGATGAAGCCGTCCCACCAACCCGGTTTGCTGTCGTCGGCGGAGTGCAGGCCGGCAGCATGAGCGTCACCGGTCAACGCGTGACAAACAAAGATGGCGTTGCTGGCCTCGGCATTGAGTGCACCGTAGGTTTCGTAGGCAACGGTGATCGAGCTGAGTTCCTGACCACTTGCAAACCGCAGTGGATTCGACGGGTGAAACAGATGAACGGATTGAGTGCTGACAACTCCTGCGGAATTGGCACTCTGAACGACGACCTCTTCTGAATTTTCGACCGACATTCCATCACTTTGACGGGAAACAGCAGCATCATGACCGACACAGGCTCAGGATCTTATCCGAAGTTGATGACGATGTCAGTTCAGTGCATGTGTTTCACTATCCGCTTCGCCGGGACGTTTCTACACTCCGGTTTTCCAGACACTGCCCCGAGAGATTCTCCATGTCGAGCACCGATCCGTTTGGCGCCAACACGCAAGACCCTTACAGCTTCTCGGACACGCCGCAGGTTCAGTTACCGCAATGGGAGAACAGGGCTACAGTGCGATCGAAATCCAGAACCACTTCGCGCGTCTTCCGGGGTAGCTGATTCAGTGCTTTTCAGCACCCGAAATCACAGGCTTCACTTTCCAGATTTCATCGGCATACTGCTGAATCGTGCGATCACTGGAAAACCAGCCGCTGGATGCAGTGTTCAGGATGCTCATGCGATTCCACCCTGATTGATCCTTGTAGGCCTCATTGACTTCGCACTGGGCATCTATGTAACTGCGAAAGTCGGCGATCGTCAGCCACGGGTCATACCCGCTTCGTAATCCTGACGTGAGCAGATCGAAGATGCCAGGCTCCGACCGATTGAAGTGCCCGCCTTCCAGCAGGCTCATCACACGCTGGATATCTTCGTCCTGAGCAATGATGAGATTCGGATCGTAACCTTGACGCTTCTGTGCCACTTCATCAGCCGTCAGCCCGAACAGGAAGAAATTTTCGTCGCCGACTTGATCCCGAATTTCAATATTGGCCCCGTCCAGGGTTCCGATCGTCAGAGCCCCGTTCATCATGAATTTCATGTTGCCGGTTCCGGAAGCTTCCTTTCCGGCTGTCGAAATCTGCTCAGACAGTTCCGTGGCCGGACAAATTACTTCCATCGCGGACACACGGTAATTTGGCAGAAACACCAGCTTCAGCAGTTGGTGAGCTTTCGCTTCAGAATTCACCACTGCGGCCACATCGTTGATTAGTTTGACGATGAGTTTTGCGACATGATAACCGGGGGCCGCCTTCCCACCGATCAGTACGCATCGAGGAACCATTCCGACTGTGTCGCCGCGCAGGATTCTGTCGTACAAGTGGATCACATGCAGGAGATTCAGCAACTGCCGCTTGTATTCGTGGATGCGTTTGACCTGCACATCGAAGAGCGCATTCTGGTCGAAGCGCACACCCGTGCGTTCGTTGACGTATTTGATGAGCGCCTGCTTGTTCGTCAGCTTGACGGCCTGCCAGCGATCGCGGAATGCTGCATCTTCGGCATACGAAGCCAGCTGTGAGATTCTGTCGAAATTCATCTGCCAGTCGGTGCCGATTGTCTCATTAACCAGATTCCGCAGACCTGGATTACAGTGATTCAACCAGCGTCGCTGAGTGACGCCGTTAGTCTTGTTGTTGAATTTCTCGGGCCACAATTTGTAAAAGTCTGCAAACAGTCCCGACTTCAGCAGCGTCGTGTGCAGCCCCGCAACACCATTCACAGAAAAGCTGCCAATGATCGCAAGGTATGCCATACGAACATGCGGATGATCACCACCTTCAATCAGCGACATCCGATCTCTGATCGCCACATCATCCGGCCACAGCACTGCAAGCTGCAATT
This sequence comes from Planctomycetaceae bacterium, assembly GCA_037719765.1. Classification (GTDB taxonomy): domain Bacteria; phylum Planctomycetota; class Planctomycetia; order Planctomycetales; family Planctomycetaceae; genus SXXK01. The sequence goes on along the minus strand of JBBJME010000170.1, from coordinate 9,092 downwards.
TGAACTGTCGGTCGATCTCACGAATGATGTCCATCAGGCGTGGCAACAGGCGACTGAACAGCGAAACGGACCAGCGTTCAAGAGCTTCGGGCAGTAATGTATGGTTCGTGTACGCGAGGCACTGCGAGGTAATTTCCCAGGCGTTTTTCCATTCAAATCCCTGTTCATCCATCAGCAGACGCATGAGTTCCGGGACGGCACAGGCCGGATGGGTATCATTCAGCTGAAAACAGTTGAATTTGCCGAACTCACTGAAATCGTTTCCATAAATGGTGATCCACTCACTCATCACATCCTGTAGACTGGCAGAGACAAGAAAGTACTGTTGCTTCAGCCTCAGCTCTTTTCCGTTTTCGCTGGCGTCGTTGGGATAAAGCACCATCGAAATCTGCTCGGCAAGGTTCTTTTCTGCGACTGCTTCCGAATAGCCGCCAGCGTTAAATTCGGCAAGATTGAATTCGTCGGTCGCTGATGCACGCCAAAGTCGCAGCGTATTGACGGTTTCGTTCTTGTGCCCCGGAATCGGCATGTCGTACGGCACTGCCAGAATGTCCTGCGTATTTGCCCAGCCTGCCCTCGGTTTTCCGTCGATGTCGACGAAGTATTCTGAATGACCGTAGAACAGAATCCGTCGTGTATCTTCGGGACGTTCCAGTTCCCAGGGATTTCCATCTCTCAGCCAGTGATCCGGATCTTCAACCTGCCGACCGTTTTCGATGTGCTGATTAAACATCCCGTATTCGTACCGGATGCCATAACCAACGACCGGCAACTGGAGATTGGCACAGCTGTCGAGGAAACAGGCCGCCAATCGCCCAAGACCACCGTTGCCGAGACCTGCGTCGTGTTCCAGTTCCGCAGTCTCTTCCAGGCCGATACTGAAACCTTTCAGGGCTTCACGCACCTTGTCTTCCAGATCCAGATTGAGAACGGCATTGGTCAGCGAGCGTCCCACCAGAAATTCCAGCGACAGGTAGTAGACGCGTTTCCTGCCACTGTGTGTCATCTTGTCATGCGTCTTCCTCCAGTGAGCGACAAGCTGGTCTCGCACGGCGATCGCGAGCGCCCGATACAGATAATGGGGATCCACATGACGATCGTGGTGGCCCAGTGTGAAATTCAGATGGCGATGAATTTCCTGCTCAATACTGGCAAGGCAACCGGCAGGTTCCGGACGGGCAAAATTTGACAGGCTCTTCCTGAGAGATTTGGGCATAGCTGTTCTTCCATTGACGAATTATCGCGTTAGTCTGACCGGCGTGAGAGTGGTGACTCTATATCTGCCCGGATCTACGTCAATTTGCTTTGTATTTCACTCAAAGAAACACCGGGATTTTCTTTCATCCGGGACGCCTCATTAAGCCTCTTCAGGGCTTCGCGTTCCGGACGGGCCTTGTAGAACGGATCGAGCGGGTAGCAGCCGGAAACCATGCCGTTTCTGGGTGCGGTGGTGCAGTCACTGAACGTGCGGCAGATTTTCCTGCGCGTCATCGTACGACCGGATGCCACATCCGCCGGCAATTCCGGATAGGACAGGACCATGCGTCCGAGTCCAATACTGTCGGCCATATTGAGCCGCAGGACGGCCTGACCGACATGCGGCAACCACTCCTGCAGGTACGAGTAGCCGGACCCGACCACGATCATTTTCGGTACGCGGCGCTTCAGCTCTGCCGTCGCGGAAATCTGGCGGTGAACTCCCGTGAGCGGATCTTCCGGCGGCTGATAACCATCCGATGGTGGAAACAACGCAGGGCGCTGAATATGCGGATTGTAGTACGGGCTGCCGCACGTCGAACACAGAAGATCGATCCCGAGCGAACACAGCAATTCCAGAAACTGCTGCGGCTCGGTCAGATCGATTCCCAGCCCCGTCCCATCACCGCCAAACGCACATCGATAGTCGCGAGCCTGCAACGGCACGCCGGTTCGATCGTCGGTTGTGCCGGGCTGAAACGGGACAAAATCGAAGATACTCAGCCGCACGCCGATCCCCAGTCCCGGCACTTCAGCTCGAATGCCCGCGACAATCTTGCGCAGGAACCGCGTTCGATTTTCAAGACTGCCGCCAAATTCGCCGATCCGATCAAACCCCGACAGCAGCTCATGTCCCAGATAGCCGTGACAATGCTTGATATCCACCCATCGAAACCCGGCCTTCTGAGCGAGTCGACAGGCATCAATAAAATCATCGATCAGACGCTTGATGTCATCATCGGACATCACTGCGTCCCTGTCAGTGATTCCATGTCTGGCGTCGAGAAAGGGATGGTGGTAAGCAATCTTTGGCTCAAGTCGCTTCTTGTCGTTCGGTCTGGCAAAGCGTCCGGAATGTGTCAGTTGCAATCCAATCAGCAGGTCGTCGGTGCTGCCGATGTGCTCCTGATGAGCCAGCTCAAGAATGTTTCTCAATGCTTCCAGATCGCCGACAGTATCCGGGTTGATCAGGAGCTGATTCGGGTTCGCGCGACCGTCCGGACGCACGGCCATTGCTTCGCCGCCCCAAATCAGTTTGGCTCCGCTGAGTCCGAAATTTTTCCAGCGACGACGGGTCAGGTCTGTCGGACGACCGTCCGTTGTTCCGTCCCAGCCTTCCATCGGCAGAATACACCAGCGATTGCCGATTTTTCCGCAGACCGAACTCAGCGGCTGATCGAGCGGTGCGTGAGCGCCAGTTTCCACCGTCACATCATAGGGCAGATCCAGTTTCAGATCATCCAGACGCTGTTGAAATTGGTGTGGCGTTTTCAACGTGGAAACGCGGGGGAATGACATGGGAGCCTTTCGAAACTGATGATGCTGCTCAACAGATTTTGACATTCCGATATGCGTTGTCCAGCGTGATCAACGCTCAATACCCCATTCAGCATCTTTGCGTGGAATCGCTTACATGGAGATGCGCATCCGTTCAACGATTCCGATGGACTTATGCAGCTCAAGCCGCTTCGTCAACATCAGCGACCTCATCGTCGCCGGTCTCAGCGATCGCGGGAAGGGTGCGTTGGCGGCGGAGTGTGGAGTAGTTTGGCAGGTCTTCCAGGCGGTGCAGGCCAAATAAAGTCAGAAACTGACGAGTCGTGACATACAGGAACGGGCGACCGAGCGAATCGTCTTCACCGCCGATGCGGACCAGACTGCGATCCATGAGTTGACGGATCATTTCTGCCGCCTGCACGCCGCGAATCGCTTCCACATCCGCTCGAGTGACTGGCTGCTGGTAAGCGATGATCGTGAGAGTTTCCATCATCGGGGATGACAGTTTCATTTCCGCCTGACGATTGTGCAGACGATCGAGCCACGGTGACAGCGCAGCCCTGGTCATCAAAATATAACCGGCGGCAGTCTGCTCAATGCGGAATGCCGATCGAGTTCGATCGTAGCTGTCATTCAGAAGCTGCACAAATTGCTGCACCTCTCCTGCGTCGATCAGGCGGGCCACCTGAGCCAGCTTGCGGGCCGGGACTGCGCCATCGGCAATCAGCAGTGCGGCTTCCAGACGCGCGATCCGTGTGGATCGAATCAAGCCACCGTCTGGCAGGATTTTCAGTGCCGCCAGGGCAGACCTTCGCGTGCGAAAAGATCGATCAAGCCAGCGCAGAATTTCTCGCTGGGGCGGTTGAGTCCAGCAGAGCGAGTGTTTGCAGGATGTGCATGGCCACGCGGCACGATTGCTGTTTTTTGCTGTGATGTGTTCCACATAGCTTTACGCTGGTTCAGATGAATCTATGGCGCGGGATTCTGCTGTTGCCAGCGTGTGACCTGTTCCAGGACGTCTCGCGCACAGGCCTCGCGGCTCTCACCAACGGCTTCGAAACGAAATCGCGTCAGTTCCTGCGGGCCACGAAAAAAGACAGCGAATCCCACCGGTGTCCTGTCGCCTGCTTCAAACCACATCGTTTTTAACGCGCCCATCGCGGTTAACTGTTCTACAATCTGCCCGGCATTCGGCTCCGCGGGCTCTGGTCCTGATCCTCGCTCCGATTCCGGCTGAGGATCTGGTTGTTTCTTCGGCAGTGGTGTCTGTGGTCCATCTTCGGGCAGGAACGGATCTCTGTTCGCACCGCCCGGCGGTAAAGCACGCGGCGAGCCATCGCGCAGCGCTTCAGCATCGCGTTTGTCCACGTCCTCAGGAATACCGCCTTCGGGCTTCGACCAAAGATCGTGATCATCAATCAGAGGGGAATCAAGAATTTCTGGAGACTCTGTCCTGGCTGCTTCGGCTGGATCAGCCTCGAATTCTGGGAAATCCTCAAAGAGTGAATCAGCGTCCTCGGCATCGGCCGCTTCGAGAACAACCGTGGAGACACCGGCCTGTCCTGGCGGGCGCAGCAACGCAACGGCCGGAACCACAATCAATGGAAGCGTCATGAGTAATGTTGACAGCAGACCGCTGCGAGAGGAATCCATTCCCACTCTTCCGATCATTCAGGGGTTTTTGCCGCTCCAACGAGCAGATTCTGCCGGAGTTTAGAACAGACTTCTGTTTGCCACAATTGCAATTTGAGCAGCAAAAACGCAGGAAGAAACGATTCCACAGATTCCCGGGCTGGTTGATGCTGCCAAATCATGGCTACACTTCCGCTCTCTGAGAGGAACATTTGCATTTTGCAGACTGCACAACAAAAACTGTCTGGCGTATGATGAGTCAGGTCGACTTTGACTGATGACAACTGGATGCAAACAGCGATTGATGAATGAGGTCTGCACTGCAACCAGCGCTCGGGCGATTCCATCAGCAACGCTTTCCTGCAGCAGTTTCTGCCGATTCAAGGCTTACCGACGCAGACCAGAATTACGTTTCAGGAGTACACACATGGCACGGACTTCAGCTTCATCCATTTCACAGTTTTCACGTCGTCGTTTTGCTGCGAGTCTTGCGGCCGTCGGCATGCTGGGAATTGCCGGACAATCGATTTTCGCGGACGAGACAACTTCGAAAGCGACCGAACATCCACTGGCACCGGCGCTGGCACACGCCAGGACGTGCGTGGAAAATGTGCAGAAGCTGAGCGGTTACGAATGCACATTTACCAAAGTCGAGGTCGTGGGCAGACAGACAATTTCACAGACGATCAAAATGAAGGTGCGTCACGAACCCTTCAGTGTCTACATGCTCTTTCAAGAGCCTCATGCTGGCCGCGAGGTGATTTTTGTCGAAGGCAAAAACAACAACAATCTGCTGGTGCATGAGGCGGGCTTCGCATCCCTGATCGGCACGCTTGAGCTGGCCCCGACCGGCACCCAGGCAATGGCTGAAAATCGTTATCCGATCACCAAAGCCGGCATCCAGAAACTGATGGAGGGTTTGATCGAACACTGGGAAGCCGAAGCCCAATACGGCGAGACAGAAGTCAAGTACTTCGAAGATGCAAAACTCGGCAACATGAAGTGCCGCGTCATTGAGACATCTCACCCACAGCCTCGCAAGCAATTCAAGTTTCAAACGACGCGTGTCTGGATCGATGAGAAGTCCGGTCTGCCGGTGCGCCTGCAGCAGTTCGGCTTTCCCGCAAAAAGCGGCGCGAAGCCACCTGTCGTTGAAGACTACACGTTCGCAAACATTAAAGCCGAAGTTCGACTGTCGGACCGCGATTTCGACACAAAGAACCCCAGTTACAATTACTAACGCATGCTCGTCGAATCTTCGCTGACTCAGACTCGTCGCATCGTGCGTGCCGCCCGTCAACAGGGTCGCTCGATCGGCTGCGTGCCGACCATGGGGGCGTTGCATCCGGGGCACGTCAGTCTGATAGAGCGAGCGAAAAGCGAATGCGATCTCGTCGTCGCGACGATCTTCGTGAATCCGACTCAATTCGGTCTTCGTGAAGACTTCACACGTTACCCGCGTACGCTGGATGCTGATCTGGAAATGTGTCGCCTGGCGGGTGCAGATCTGATATTTACTCCACCTGTCTCTGCCATGTATGCAGAATCGGCACAGACGATCGTGCGGGTCGCAAAGCTGGCGCAGGTCCTTGAAGGAGCCCATCGACCGGGACACTTCGACGGCGTGTCCACCGTCGTCACAAAGCTGTTCAATGTCACGGAACCGGATCGCGCGTACTTTGGCCAGAAGGATTATCAGCAGCAGTTAATCATTCGACAGATGGTCGCGGACCTTGACCAGCCCGTAGAAATCATCACCTGCCCGATCGTTCGCGACGCAGATGGTTTGGCGATGAGCAGCCGAAATCGTTACCTCTCCGTCGCTGAACGGCAACAGGCGGCGCAGCTTTTTCAAACCCTGAAACTGGCAGAAACGCTTGCGGCAGAATCCACGTTGACACCGCCTGAGATTGCCCGGCAAATGGCCGACCGCCTGAATTCTGTGGGTGGAATTGAGGTGCAGTATGCGGTCATCGTTGATTCCGGGACGCTGGAATTACTCACAGATCGATCAAATTCCGCTGTGGCATTGATCGCTGTCAAGGTCGGTTCGACGCGCCTGATCGACAACCTAATCCTGCGGTTTCGCTAACCCCCCAAACTCCGCTATCATTCGTCACATGTTGCGAGGCTAGCGGCAGCAGGATTTATATCGGCGAGTCGCAGGAGTCAACCAGCGGCTTGTTTTCGGACGAAGAATCCGGGGGCTTACGTCCCTTCTCGCCGGGTCAATTCATGTCTGCCGCTGGCCTGAACACGCCTGACTATTGAGCTCACGGGAGATCCTGCCGCTATGCGGAAAGTGCTGCTGCGTTTTGTATTCGACAATCTTTGGCAATGGCAGGCGGTGGGCAATGAATTGCATGTCGGAGCAGCGTGGTTGATGCTGCTGTGGGTCGCAATCGTGCTCATGGTTTTCGGCGTGATGTACGCGACATCCAGGAAAGCCGCTGAGTCCGCGATGTCCGCGGGTTTCTGGCTCATCGTTCCCGCAGCTCTGGCAGCAGCATGGTTTTTCGGACTGCCGATCGTCAAAACAGGCATCCCGGTGTTCGGTTACGGCCTGATGATGTTTATCGGGTTCTCGTCCGCCACATGGCTTGCATCGCAGCGAGTCCGTTTGATTGGGCAGCCGCCGGAAGTCATCTGGGATATGATGATGTGGGCCTTGATTCCCGGCCTGATCGGCGCGAGACTGAACTATCTGATGCAGTACGGGCATCAGGTCTTCGCAGGCAAACATGGGATCGAATTGCTGGTGGCACCGTTTGCGCTGTGGGACGGTGGCATTGTGTTCTATGGCAGCGTGATCGGCGGCATCATCGGAGTGGTCTGTTATTGTCAACGTCGCGGGATCAACCCTCTCGCCATGCTGGATGTGATCAGCCCATCAATGTTTGTCGGCGAGGGATTCGGGCGTATCGGCTGCTTTTTGTATGGATGTTGTTACGGAAAAGCCTGCGACCTGCCGTGGGCTGTGCGATTTCCTCCCGACAGCCTGACGTATGAAAAGCTGGCTCCGGAAGGCAGGATTCTCGAGAATCCGTTGTCAACCATACCACTGCATCCCACGCAGCTCTACAGTTCATTTGCCGCTTTTGTGCTCGCGGGGATTCTGGCCTGGTATTTTCGCCGCCGTCCGTTTGACGGAGCGGTCCTGGCACTGGGGGGGATTCTGTATCCAATCAATCGCTTCGTACTGGAATCCCTCCGCGACGACGAACCGAAGCGGTGGGGCACTCCCTTCACGTATTCTCAACTCATCAGCATCGGACTGCTGATCTCCGGGATCTGTGCCATGTATTATCTCTCAAAACGTGGCAAACTGACCAGAAAACTGCCACAGACCTTCCACAAGAATCCGTGACACTCTCCCGGGGCCGGGGGGAGGCTCACATCTTTTTTCCTGGCCAGGCCAAAGCAACACACGGTGAACAGTTCTTCCGACCTGCAACTGATCGACGCCACGCTCGCGGGAGACACGCGCGCGTTTGATGAACTGGTTCGGAGGTATCAGGATCGACTGGTGCATAGTCTGGAGCACGCGCTCGGCTCCCGCGAAGATGCAATGGATGTCGCGCAGCAGGCCTTTGTGCTGGCATGGAAGAAACTGAGTTCATTTCGTCGCGAGGCGGGGTTTTATTCATGGCTGTACCGGATCGCACGTAACGCAGCGATCAGTCGGATTCGACGCCCGAAAATCAGTTCAGGGTCGCTCGATCAACTGCAGGAAGCCGCGGGATTTGAACCTGTCGACAAGCATTCAGAATCAGCTCCGGAACATACGATGCTGCAGGCGGAGCAGATTCAGATGGTCCAGACGGCGCTGCAGGAAATCGCAGAAGAATTTCTGCAGCCCCTCGTCCTCAAGGAGATCGATGGCTTCTCCTACGAAGAAATCGCCGAGATCATCGATATCCCACTGGGCACAGTCCGCAGCCGTATCTTTCGCGCACGCCAGGAACTGATCGCGAAACTGCAAAGGCATTCGAAAGAGCTGGAATGATTCTGCAGCAGCGACGTACCTGATGAAGGTATGACTCGTCGTTGCAGAACAGAATCTCAGCGCTGTCAGTCAATCGTCCGTTCGGGATTCTCAAAGAAAAGCGAGAATCATTTTCTGCGGAAATGAAAGGGCCAAACGCAAGAATTCTCTCGCAAAAAAAAAGCTGTCACGAACATCAAAATCAGTTTTGAATCGAGATTGATGGATTGAGAAGTCGTCGGTATAACGCCCACTTCTCTTTGAGGATGTTTGCGACTGTCTATCAACTGAAGAGTCATGTCAGCGTTCTGCTGGTACTTCATTGCAAATGTCCAACTTGTCTGGTCTCACCACATGCAAGGCAATTTAAAAAGCCCGGCGAATGTGGTGCTGTCTTCTACAAAGGTAGCCTTCTAATCATGCAACTCCACCAGATTGATCTTGTTCCGGGAGAGTCGATTCGAGTTGGAAATCTAGTCGTGACGCTGGTCGCGGTCGAAGGCAGTGTGGCACAACTGCAGGTGGAAGAGCCCGGCGATAATTGCTCATGGAACAATCCCGTGGATTATTCAGACTTTGAACTTGCCGAACCATCGCTCGCATAGCAAACCCGCCTGACTTTTTATGCGGCTTGGAAAAGGGGAGAACGGCAGGATTTCCCGCCACCCGTGGTCCGTTTCGCAAGGCACAAAACTTCGATAGAATTCTTCCACGAAGTTTT
>JBBJME010000169.1:0-15166 GCA_037719765.1 Planctomycetaceae bacterium | reverse complement strand
CGTGATTTTCGCAGCATCGGCCACAAGGCCATCTTCCTGGCCAACGGGTGGCGAACACTCCAAACGATCGGCTGGGAACATGCGGAGCCCGTCCTGCGATCACTGGCCTATGCCATGCTGAACCACAATGGCGAACCGAATCCCGCAACCAGCGATCTGGCTCCGGATCGTTCGTGGAAGTCGAATCAGCAGTTGGCTGCGAAATTCCGGGACGGATGGGAATCCGGCACAATGGACAGCGCCGCGACAACAGAACTTTTGACAACATTGCGAACTGGTACCGCGGATAACGCCGCGACTCTGGTCGTTGAATTGGTGAATCGGCAGGTTTCTCCGCAATCCATCTACGATGCCCTGCATCTGGCAGCAGGCGAGCTGCTGATGCGGCAGTCCGGCATCGTTCCGCTGCATGCCGCGACGACAACCAATGCGCTGCGCTTCCTGTTTGACCATCGGAAACCACAGACCCGCAACCGCTGTTGCTGCAGAATGCTGCATTTCTGCCACAGTTCCGGGAATCAATGCAGGCGCGAGGTGAGGTCGGAAATTCGACGATCGATTCGTTGGTGGCGGTCGAAACAAAGGAACATGTTACGGTCGATATGATATTTGACGCCGTTGGTCGGCAACCGCTACAGGCTGCCGAGCACGCGATGAACTTTCTGTCATTCGATGACAACGCCGAAATTCTGATGAACGCAGCACGCCGACTGATTTTCCTTAAGGGCACCGATTCCCACGACTACAAATTCAGTACGGCGGCATTGGAAGACTACTACAAAATCAGTCCGGCCAGGCGAAACCAGTTCATGGCCGCCAGCATGTACAACCTCAAAGGCACAAACGCGGCGGACAATCGTCTGGTCAATCGCATACGAGCCTCGCTGGGCTGAAAGTCTATTTCCGGAGAAAACGACCGACAGTCAGAGAAACCTCGTGTTTTTGTCGTGTTTTCACGAACGAAATCAACGAATTATGGGTTATCATAGCGGGCTGCAAGATTTTTCTTCCTGCCAACGCTGGTGTCGCTTTCCCTCCTTGTTCCAGCACATCTCCTGAACTCACTTAAACGGTCGGGTCAAGGGCTATGAATCCGTCGTTTTCCTGTGATTCGTGCAACTTTCGATTTCGCGTCGAGGAGCGATTCCTCGGACGACGAATCCGTTGCCCGAATCCGCAGTGCAAACAACCCATATTGCTGGATCCCCATGCGGCTCCTGGTGACACAAGACGGTCGGCGTCAGGTCGTTCGTCGCTGACCGCAGCGCCAACCGCAGCGCCGAAATCCCCATCCGTTGCTCCTGCAAAACTTCGTACGGCGGCACCTGTCGGCAATCCGCCGTCATCTTCCGTGCGAACGACCACAGGCTCACGTGAGGGTTTGCCGCTTAAGGCTTCACCAGTGGCGACTCAAAGTTCCGGCCGCAGCGAGTCCGAGAGTCGCAGTGGTGGCCGTGCCGTGGTCGCAGATCGCAATGTGGCGCGAAGTTCGGCGACGCCCCTGATCATTGCGTTTGGTGCCACACTGGTTTTGGGTGGGATTGCAGTCGGCGGTTACTGGTTCTGGAATCAACAGGCCGATGTCACCACAGTTCGCGCAAATGATGAGTCAACTGCAACCGGCGCAGACAATTCGCCGCCAGATTCCGGAAAGCCTCAGTCACCATCGAGTGCCGTTGCCGACAACGCCACATCCCTCGCCGCTGCGACACCAACCGCAAGTGTGAGTGATGCGGTGCTTCGTCAGCATGCCGCTCGTCAGCAGAAACTGGAGGAAAAGGTTCTGCCGTTTCTGAAAACTCACTGCGCAGACTGCCACAGCGCCGAATCTCAGGAAGGCGGGATTGTGACGGACGGCTTGTTCACCGTGAATCAACTGCTGAAAGAACGTAAGACGTGGGAGCGTGTGTATCGCATGATCAACGCCGGTGCGATGCCGCCGGCCGATTACGACGCACAACCGACCGACGACATCCGCAAGGAAGTCACCGAAATCTTCTACGATGAACTCTACAACTTCGACTGCACTCAGATTCATCACGCTGGCCGTGCAACTCTGCATCGTCTGAACCGCGCGGAATACAACAACACCATTCGCGATCTGTTTGGAATCAGCCTGACACCGGCGGACGACTTTCCACAGGACGACGTTGGTGAAGGCTTCGACAACATCGGTGACGTGCTCAGCGTGCCCCCGTTGCTGATGGAGAAATACCTGGATGCAGCTGAACAGGTGGCGGCTGCCGTGATCGACACGCGCGATTTTTCCAAAGGGTTGACACAAACATTCAACGCTGATCGAACTGAGTCAACCGCCGGGGGTGATCCGGAAGGCGAGGGTTTCCGCATGCTGGGATCCACCGGGTCGGTATCCGCGACCGTGGAAACGTCGTCCGAAGGCAAATACAAAATTCGCATCCGGGCGCAGGCGACTCAGGCGGGAGACGAAGACGCAAAAATGGCGCTGCAGATCGACGGCCAGAACGTCACCGAATTTGAGGTCAAAGGACATCGAAAGGCGAATTGGTTCGAACACGACGTTACGCTGTCTGCAGGCAGCCACAAGATTGGCGGGGCTTTCCTGAACGACTTCTATCATCCTGAAGCCGAAGACAAACGTCGTCGGGACCGAAACCTGGCGATTGGAACCATCGAAGTGATCGGTCCGGAAGGCGGTCCACCTGCATGGCACGAAACACATCGGCGATTCACCGTCCGGCCATCCGAAGGTGTGTCCGTCAAAGATGCCGCATCACAGGTTCTGCGTCCGATTCTGTACCGCGCGTTCCGTCGGCCGGTGACGGATACTGAAGTCATTCGGTTTGCCGAGCTGGTGGATCGCAACGTGACGGAATTCAAAGAAACCTACGACTACGGTCTTTACGTGGCGCTTCAGGCGGCTCTGGTGTCGCCCGACTTCTTGTTTCGCAAGGAAGCGGATCCGGAAGGTGACGCCGCTGAACGTAAACTCAATGAATACGAAGTTGCTTCGCGACTGTCGTATTTTCTGTGGAGCAGCATGCCGGATGATGAGTTGTTTCAGCTGGCCGAAAACAAACGGCTTTTTGACCCCGCCATCCTTCAGGCACAGATCGAACGTATGCTGCATGATGAAAAAGCGAAGGCACTCAGCCGCAACTTCGCAGCGCAGTGGCTGAATCTTCGCAACCTTGCCGATGTGCGCCCGAATCCGGAGCTCTTCCCTGATTTCGATGAGGCGCTGCGGAGTGCTATGAGTCAGGAAACGGAGTTGCTGTTCAGCACGATCGTGAAGGAGAATCGCAGCATTGATGATTTTCTGAATGCCGACTTCACGTTTCTGAACGAACGACTGGCAAAGCATTACGGCATCGCCGGAGTTACGGGAGAAGAATTTGTCCGTGTGTCCCTGGAAGGCACAAAGCGGTCGGGTCTACTGACGCAGGCCAGCATTCTGACTCTGACTTCGAATCCCGGTCGCACCAGTCCGGTGAAGCGTGGTAAATGGATTCTGGAAAATATCCTGGGAGAATCGCCTCCGCCACCACCGCCAGGTGTGCCTCCGCTGGAAGAAGCAACGAAAGATGTCTCAGATCTCAGTCTTAGAGAACGACTGGAAATTCACCGCAAAGATCCGGGTTGTGCGTCGTGCCACAAAACGATGGACCCACTTGGCATGGGGCTTGAAAATTTTGACGCCGTTGGCCGCTGGCGTGACAAAGAAGGCGAACGAGACGTCGATTCGACGGGTGAATTGCCGTCCGGTGAGAAGTTTTCGGGTCCGATTGAACTGATTGGCATCATTCGCGGGCGGCAGGAACAGTTCCACCGAGCCTTTGCGGAACGCCTTTTAACCTATGCTTTGGGGCGTGGTCTTGAGTACTATGACAAGTGTGCGGTTGATCAGGCACTTGTCTTGATGAAACAACGCGGGAATCGCTTTTCTGCTCTTGTCGAGGGAATCGTAACGTCCGATCCTTTTATGAAGCGGAGTCGCTTGAGAGAATTGGATCCTGCACATTAGATAAAAAGGGGTCAGGAACCAATAGCCAAATGGCCCAAAGGGTGCTCTGCATTATTGGTTCCTGACCCCTTTTTATTACTGCCTGCCCCAGAAATCCTGCCGTTCAAGTTAGGAATTCAAGATGAGTCGCTCAATTCTCAGCAAACTCAATCGCCGCACCGTTCTGCGTGGTATCGGAACAGGACTGGCATTGCCAATGCTGGAATCGATGCGGTTGCCTGGTCTGCTGGCGGCGACAACTGCAGCTCCCACGGCACCGGTTCGCATGGCATGTATTTTTGTGGCCAATGGTGCCATCATGGACAAGTGGAAACCCACTGGCGAAGGCAAGGATTATCAACTGTCTCCGACACTCGAACCGCTCGCACCGTTCCGGGAAGACATGATGGTGTTCAGCGGCCTGACGCAGCATCACGCTCGTGCCAACGGAGATGGCGGCGGCGATCACGCTCGCAATGCCAGTGCTTATCTGACGGGTGCTCAGCCTCGTAAGACCTCCGGAGCGGATATTACCGTAGGCCAGTCAATCGATCAGGCGATTGCGGAAAAAATCGGCAGTCAAACTCGACTACCTTCCATTGAACTTGGTATCGATCGCGGTCGAAATGCCGGGAACTGCGATTCCGGATACAGCTGTGCCTATTCATCCAATATCTCCTGGAAATCGGCGACGACGCCGTCGTCCAAAGAGGTGAATCCGCGGTCGGCCTTCGAACGTCTGTTCGGCAATCCGGAAAACGCCGCCGATATGGAGCGCCGCTTGCGGAATCGCCGAAGCATTCTGGATTTCGTGAGCGACGACGCCAAACGCGTGCGGCAGGCGGTGAGCGGTGCGGATCAACGGAAGCTGGATGAGTATTTTGAGAGCGTCCGCGAGATCGAAGAACGCATCGCCCGTGCGAACAGTGCACCAAAGGACATCCCGGACCTCACGCTGCCCGAAGGAGTTCCTTCAGTGCTGGCCGAACACACCCAGTTGATGTTCGATATTCTGCTGGTGGCGTTCCAGACCGATTCAACCCGGATTGCCACACTGATGCTTGCCGACGCTGGAAGCAATCGCTCCTATCCGGAAGTTGAAGTTCGTGACGGACATCACGAACTATCTCATCACCAGAACGATAAGGACAAGATGGAGAAGATTTCACGGATCGACCGCTATCTCGTCGAACGTTTCGGCTACTTCCTTGAAAAACTCAAGTCCACCACAGAAGGCGATTCCAATCTGCTGAACAACAGCATGATTCTGTACGGCAGCGCGATCTCGGATGGGAATCGCCATTCCCACGATGACCTTCCGATCATTCTGGCCGGCCGCGGTGGCGGCACGATCCAGACGGGCCGATACGTCAATCATCCGAATGAAACACCGCTCAATAATCTGTTCCTTGCAATGGCCGACCGCATGGGTGCGAAACTTGACAAACTCGGGGACAGCAAAGGTGTGCTGGATCTGAGTTGAATTGCGATTCCCGTAGCTTGGACATTCATGTCCGAGTCTTCGCCAGAACATCAACAACGATATCATCGCGAACATAATGGCAACACCTTTTCCAGGCATGGATCCGTACCTCGAACATCCAATTCTGTGGACCGGCGTACATAGTCGATTAATCAACGTGATTTCACAACAGATTGCGCCAGTACTGTTGCCTCGCTACGTAGCGTCGATTGAAGAACGTGTGCTGATCGATATTCCCCAAACGCACCGTATCCCTGATTTGTGGATTCAGAGAACGAACCGTCCGGTGAGGGATTCTTCGATCGCAGGTACGGCGGTCGTGGATGTCGATTTGGAAGAGCCATTGGTCATGGAAATCCCCAGCGACCCGATTCGCGAACATTACATCGAAATCCTCGACCGCTATCAGGACTTGAAAGTCGTCACCGTCATCGAAGTGCTCAGTCCGATCAACAAGACGGCAGGGCCGGGGCGCGACGAGTATCTCCGCAAGAAACATGCAACGCTGGAAAGTTCAACACATCTGGTGGAGATTGATCTGTTGCGACGTGGAACCCGAGTTGTTGATTTTTCTGCGGAGCAAATGGAAGCCATCGGTCCGTTTGAATATCTGGTAACGGTCAATCGATTCCAGCCAGGCAGAACGCAATACGAAATCATCCCGCGTCAATTGCGCAATCGGCTTCCGAAGTTTGGCATCCCGCTCGTTGCGCCCGATGCCGATATTGCTCTGGATCTTCAGTCGGCATTGGATCAGGTCTACAAAGACGGCAGCTATATGCTTCGCATCCACTACGAACGCCCCTGTAGTCCCGCGATTAATGATGAAGATCAGAACTGGGCTAGCGAATGCTGGCTCAGTTACCGACAGGCACACCCGGAACTGTTTGATGGTGTTGCGAGTAGCCCCTGATTGTTCACACGTCCGATCAAAGGTAGGATGGACATTTATGTCCGTCTTGTGACCAATCCTGCATCAACCCGCTCGGACCATTGATAACCACGATTGCTCGCATCGAGAAATCCTCTACACTGCAGACGGCTCGAGCTGACCCTGGAGACATCGCATGGAGCACATTAGGTTCTGTCGCGTAGCAACATGGTTCATCGTTCTGCTGTTACTTGATCAGCAGTCTGCTCTGGCCGGCATGCCCAGCGTCTCGCTGTCGGATCTGGGTCTGCTTCGGCTCTCTACGATTTCGTTCTTTCTGCTCGTGTTGGTGCTGAGTGCGGTCGGGATCCGCTTTCTGTGGAACAGTGTACGGCGGGATTTCCCGAAACTGCCAGCGCTGTCGTTTCGTGGAGCACTCACCGGTGTGCTTCTATGGGGTCTCGTTTTTGTGGTTGTGTTGACCATGATTTCGGGTGCCCGCGAACTGATGACGCCGGGAGCCTGGGTCAAAAACGGACTGACCTATCGATCTGCAGATCAACCGCAGCAGACCGATGCGGAACGGATCTCCGTCGAAGTCGCGCGGCAGCTGAAGGAGCAGACTGGTCGCATGACTCAGCTGCAATTGCTGGCAACAGCCCTTCGGGAATTTGCCGACCAGCATAACGGCGCCTGGCCGACGGTCGAGGAGTTTCGGGCGATGCCATTGGCGCTCAGAACAATCCCAGGCGACGTACCGGCAGATTATCTCTACCGACCAGTCAAAAGCGACGATTCGCAGTCTACAGCAGTGATTGAAGACGTTGCGGTGGTGCTTGAGCCTGATGTGTTTGGCGACGGACAGCAATTCGCCCTGTATCGATCCGGCTTGGTTGGGCCGTTCAGGAGAACGCCATGATACGCCCGCCGCGGATCTTTGTGGGATTTGCGATCTTCGGCGCTGCATTCAGTTTCCTCTGCATCGGGCTGACAATCCTGGTTGAAATTCCGCTGGTTCTGGTTCTCGGCTGGATCTATTTCCTGCTGAAGACCTTGCCCAATGTGCAGCCCGATTGGTCTGCCATCGGGCTCGCGCTGATCACGCTGGCGTTGCTGATTGTGGGGATTCACAGAACTGGCCGCCGATTGGCGAATAGTCGAACGATGACGAAAGACCGAAGCGTCGATGAAGTGGCCGTGAATGGACATCCGCCGTTTGTCTGGAAAGCTCGCTGGACGGCGTCTGTGGTCATCGCTTTGCTGCTGACCTTTACCGCCGGGATCAGCGTGGTCAGCGTAGTGCATCAGGCCGTCTGGATGATGACGGGGGAGGAGCGCATGATCGACAATAGTAATTGGATGTTTTACGGACGGGTGGATTCAAGGAACCATCTCAAAAGCATCGGCATCGGCCTTCACAATTACGCCGATGCCAATGGATCCCTTCCATCTGGCGGGACATTTGACACCGATGGTCGTCCGTTACACAGTGCGATGACCATGATTCTGCCGTTCGTCGAACAGCAGGCGCTGTTTGGGAACATCGATTTGCAGCAGCCATGGAATGGGGACAGGAACCGCAAGGTGTTTGAGTCTGAGGTTCCGATCTATCAGTTTCCGCGCGGAGTGCCGAACCCCGAATTGGCAGCTGATCCTGGTGAAGTCCCGGGTTTTGCACTCAGTAATTATGCGGGCAATGTTCGCGTGTTGCGGCTTGGTCAGAGCATGCGAATATCTGACATCCGCGATGGCACTTCCAATACAATTCTATACGGTGAGGTCAATCAAGGTCTTCACCCATGGGGCGATCCACTCAATGTTCGCGATCCTGCCATCGGGATCAATCAGG
Source organism: Planctomycetaceae bacterium (assembly GCA_037719765.1). Lineage (GTDB taxonomy): Bacteria > Planctomycetota > Planctomycetia > Planctomycetales > Planctomycetaceae > SXXK01. Next base: position 6,981 of record JBBJME010000169.1, on the reverse strand, counting down.
GGCCGACGAGTTTTGGCTCGCCTTTCTCGGGGGGCTGCGACATCCTGCTGGCAGATGGTTCCGTGCAGTTTGTCTCAGAATCGATTGCCCCGGACGTGCTCAAAGCCCTCGCGTCACCGGCTTCCGGCGAATCCGTGGGTGAATTCTGACAACGCACACAACGGCATCGCGGATGTCACCTTCAATAGTTCACAGGCTGCGATGAACGAACGTAGGCGAACAAGTCGCGGATTTGTTGTTCGTTGAGCAGCTTCAGTGCACCTTCGGGCATGACGGACTGAGGGATGACGTGCATTTCTTCGATGTCGTCCTTTTTGACGATCACGTTCTGACCATCGACACCGCGGAGAATTACAATTTGATTGTCTTTGTCCGCAAGGAATCCGTTGAGGACTCGACCATCGATCGTGACCACGACATGGTTTTCAAAGCCTTCGCGGATTTCAAGGCTGGGGTTGACGACGCTGATCAGCATCCGTTCCAGATTGGTGCGGGCGAACGGTGTCAGATCCGGGCCGATGCGACCGCCTTCGTCAAACAGCAGGTGACAGCGACCGCAGTTCTGCATGAACAACTGCTTCCCGGTCCGTGGATTGCCGGAACCGGCGGAAAGGACAGTGTTCAGACGAGCAATCTCAGCCTGCACTTGACCTGGCGACAGCGTGGCAATTTCGCCCCAGTGCCTTGCGATGGCGGCGTTGATGGAATCGTCCCCGTGCATCAGCATTTTTCGGAGGGCGGAATTGCTGATTTGTTCTTTGGTAATGGTCCCGGAATCAATTGCGCTGAGCAATTGCTTTGACCAAAGCGTGCGGCTGACCAGCAGGGCTTCCGCGGCGAGTTGTGGTTCTTCGGAAAGTCCTGCGAAACGTGCCGTCACGTCCTCTGCGATTTCAGCGGCATCATAATTCTGCAGAGCCGTCAACGTGGTGGCCAGCACGGTGGGGTTCTGTTCCTGCTTCACCAGATCCAGGAGCATGGGCAGCAGATCGGCGGCGTGAATCTGGCCGCAGATTTCAATGAGTTGGCGTCGAACTTCGGGCGCTGCAGCGGCGTCGCGAACTGATTTCACGGCTTCGGCAACGGCATCCGGCTGAGCCTGTCGGAAGCGCAGTGCAAGTGAGCCACCGCCACTCTTCGCCAGTGCGCTGACTAACTCATCCGGAATCCCTGCGAGACTGCGGCCTTGAAATGCTTCTTCAAACCCTTTGAGCAGTCGATCGGTACTTTGCCTGTCCGGAGCGGAGTCCAGCAGAGCCGCAGCACTCAACAGATCTTCTCGTGTTCCCGCCAATGCGCAACGCTTCATCAAATGTTCCGCAATGTGCTCCGCGACCAGCGGACGTTGCCATGTGGCAGGATCAGCAAGCAGTTGCTGCATGATGTTGTTGATGGTTGTGCGGCCCACCTGCGATTCGATCGCCCACCAGATCAGGAGCGGCTGATGAATGTCGGCCACGTCTTCATCAAAGTGCAGCAATTCCCGGATGATGGGTAAAGCCAGTTCCGGCGGCAGGCGTCGCGCTGAACATGCCATCTGCTTCCGGACGTCGATGTACGGTTCCCTGCTGGCTGTCTCCGTGATTGCGGCGGCAACGCTGGCGGACACTGTTTTCGGATCGCAGGCAAGTCGCACGGTCCAAGCACGCACGAAGGGTTCATTGTGACTCAGCAGTTTGATGGCGGCTTCGTCAGTGAGGCCTCCGCAGGCGTAGAGTGCCCAAAGTCGTTCGAGGGCAGACTGGCCGGTCATGGTTGCGAGTTCGGTAGTGAGTTGAGGGATGATGGAATGATCTTTGCGATCCCCGAGTAGTCGAACGGCCGTTTGACGGTACCATTTCGAAGGATGGTCGAGGAGTTTGATGAGGTCGGCGGTGGATGCGCTTGAACTCGGAGGGCTGACGCCCTGCCGCTCGCCGGGTTTTTGCTTAAGCTTGTAGATGCGACCGTTTGTGCGATCAATTCGACCTGCGTAATGGCTGCTGTGGTCGATGCGCTGTTCGTACATGTCGGCGACGGGGATATCACCGTCGGGGCCAGCTTTGATATCGACAGGGCGAAACCACGGATCATCAGTCTTCAGAACTCGTTCGATATCTTCCGTTTCAAATGACGACTGATACGGCTTGAAGTTGCTCAGCACGACCTGGCCCTGCAGCGGTTCGATGCCGAACAATTGGCCTCGAAATCGCTGCGGCAGCGTGTTCTCTTCGTAGATGATGAAGTTGTGAGTGAATCTCGGCACACTATGATGCTTGATGTTTTCAAAGAAGCCGAACGAATAGGGATTTGACAATGGCCCGTGCTTTCCGAACCCCTTGCGATAGTATCCGCCCTGCACATAATGAAATCCGCGTGTGTCGCCGCCGTTATGGCCGGAAAAGATGCGACCTTTTTCGTCGATCTCACAGCCAAACGTATTGCCGCCGCCTTCCGCAAAGATCTCGTAGATGTGCTGCTCCGGATGGTATCGCCAGATGAGCTGGCCAAGCGATCGCACGGGCTGATCTTTGGTACCGGGCTTCTTCACAACGCCAGTCACGGTGCTGCCCTGAGCCCCATACAGCCAGCCATCGGGACCAAATCGCAGACTGTTGATCACGGAATGCGAATCTTCAATGCCGAACCCTTCCAGCAGAACTTCCGGATCGCCGTCAGGAATATCGTCCTTATTCCTGTCAGGATAAAACAACAGGTATGGCGGGTTAGTCACGTACACGCCACCGCGCCCGATCGCAAATGATGTCGCAAGATTCAGCTCATCGACGAAGATCCTGTGCTTGTCATAAACACCATCACCGTTCGTATCTTCATGCACACTGATCCGATCTGCCCCCTTGTCGTGATGCGGCGGCGCGGGCGGAATCTTGTCATAGACCGAACGCAGGAATGTATCGCGGCTCACCATTTTCAGCCCCGCGATATCCGGATACTGACGATACTCCATGACCCATAGGCGGCCTCGTTCGTCCCAGGACATGAAGAGTGGCTGAGCAATGTCCGGATCGCCCAGCACAAGTTGTACAGACAGATCGTCAGGCGTCCTGAAGTGCGTGACGGCTTCGGCCGGGCTGAGTGGCTCCGTATCGCCGTTGCGCCGAGACACATATTTTTCGATGTCATCGACAGTGTCGGTTTTGAGATACACGCCTTTGGCGACAGCATCCGGTTCACTGAGCGGCTGCGTGGCATCGAAGCCAAAATCTGCGGGAGTCGCGGTCGCCCACGCCGCGTCGTCACCAGGACGATACTGCCAGATACCTTCCAGTCGCACGGCCTGCCCGAGGTTTTCATTCATCAATACTGGCGGAGCGACGCTGAAATTCGGACGCGGATCATTCTGGTAGACTCGAATGGCGACCGCCAGAAAACCTCCGCCCTGCACCAGCGACGGATCCACCACATAGCGACCACGCTCACCCAACCCGCTGCGAAACTGTGGCGGAAACGTGCCGGTGGCTCCCACAGGCTGACCGCCCACATACGCGGATCGCGCGTCATCGAGTGCTTCCAGAAACAGCGTCAGCCGCTGGCCGTCCCATTCTGTTGGCACTTTGACCAGCGATCGATACCAGGAATAACCGTCGATCGGAGCCAGGTCGCCGCCGGGCACGCTCCGCCAGGCATCCGGGACGGACATCGCCTTCCAGTCGTCGGCGCAGGCTATTGCCGGAACAAACAAGACACTCAGCAGAAAGGCGATCATGAAGTTTCGCCGGAGGCGGAAAAGCATTGGCAGGCCTTCGGATAGAAGGAGACGGAATGGAGGTGGGAGCCTCAATCATTCCTTGTTCACCTGCGAATTGCAACCGTAGCTGGATCTCGCCCGTTAACGAATGATATTCGTCAATTCTTCCAGCACACGATCGGTTACGGTGATCGTTCTGGCATTGGCCGAAAAACCACGCTGAGCGATGATCAGACGCGTGAATTCCAGCGCCAAGTCGACGTTGGAGCCCTCCAGTTGCCCGGAGCGCAGGGCTCCGCGACCGCCACTTAAGGGCGTACCGACCTCCGGGTTTCCGCTCGCCAGAGAGGCCTGGAAATAGTTGCCACCCACTGCCGACAGCCCGTTCACATTTCTGAACGTAGCAACCGCCATCTGTCCCAATGCAATTTGAAGGCCGTTGGACGCGAGCCCAAAGACGGTTCCGTCTGTATCAATATGCACGTCGCTCAGTTTTCCGGGCGTGAATCCGTCCTGACTGACTTCCAGCGCGGAAGGAGTCCCTAATTGAGCCAGGCCGTTGATCGTGCCTGGGACGCCGAATGACAGATCCATCGACTGTGGAGCCTGCTGGCCCGAAAAGCGAAATTCGATGTTTGCGTCCCCGACACCGGTACCGGCGACCTGTGCGAATGTGCCGTCGTCAAGAAACGTAAGTCCATTCACCACTCCATCCAGCACCTGTCCATCGTCCGCACCCATCGAAGCTGTCATGTTCCATGATCCGTCCGTCTGCTTGGTGAATTCCAGTCCGACGGAATGTGCCGCACCACTGGCATCATACAACTCCACTGCGCGCTGGACCGTATCACCGTCCTTGCCGATGTTCTTTTTGATGAGCTTATGCAGATCATAGTCGGTCCGTCCCGTGTTACCGGCGCTGTCCCGAAGCACGATGTTCAGCTTTGATGGCCCGGTCGCATCGCCGGTCGCAGTGATGTTTCCATCTGTATCAAGTGCCACCGTCGCTCCGGGAAATGCAGCACTGAGCGCATCCAACAACTCTCCGACTGTGGCCGTCGATGCATCAACAATTGTGTATTCCGCTACGTCAGGATCTGTGCCATCCGATTTCTGCCCGGTGATTTGAATGATGTCTCCATCGATGTACTTTGGCGAGTTGTTATCGAGATCGATCAATCTGGTTGCTCTCGTAATCGGTAACCCGCCCGCCAGGAAGGGTGACACAGTGGCAAGTTCTTGCGCCACTGGTCCCTTGGCAAGCGACGACAGGTTGCCGGAAAGTGAAAGCTGCTGTGTGGCCTTTCCGGCAATACTGGCTCCCAGAGGAATATAGATCCCGGTGTCACCTCGCGTCTGAAATGACGGATTGATGCCGTCAGGGTCACCGAGAGTCCCAAATCGCTGAGCCAGATTTCCTGTCGCAGGATCGGCCAGATAGCCGCGTTCATCGAGTGAGAAGGAACCTGCGCGAGTGAACAGAGTATTGTTGCCGGACTTGGTAACGAAAAACCCGCTTCCATCGATCGCCAGGTCTGTGGGTTTTCCACTCGCCTCAAGGTTTCCCTGCTGGAAGTCCCTGTCCACAGTCGCTAATCGACTGCCGGTTCCGATCTGCACGGCATTCACACTGCCCAGCAAGCCGGAGGACGAGGATGAAGCACCGCGCTGAACTTCGTACATCAGGTCCGAAAAGAGCACGCGGGACGACTTGAACGACGTCGTGTTCAGGTTCGCCAAATTGTTGCCGACGACTTCGAGCATCTTCTGATGACCGCGAAGACCTGAGATGCCGGTGAGCAGTGAATTGGCCATTGTTCAGATTCCCATCTTGGATTGAGCGAAGTTCAGGATATTGACCGGTCTCTTAGAAATACCCCGCCGCCGATTGTTCTTCCACACTCACAATGTTGGCGATTGGTATAAACTGATCACCAATGCGTACGAGGATCGACCCGTTATCCGGCTTGATCTGATCGACGACGCCCATGTCGTCGCTGGCAGTTCCGTACCGCACACTTTTTCCGAGCAACCCCGCTCCTGCATTGAGCGACTGGAGCGTCGACAGTGAACTGTTGCCGTTGTTGCCCTGAGTCACTCCAATCAGCGTGTCCAGCTTTGTGCCAAGGCCTGCAAACTGGGCATTCATGCTCTGCAGGCTCTCCACAGAGGAGAACTGCGCCAGTTGTGCAAGGAAGTCTTCCTGCTTTGCGGGATCCAATGGATCCTGATGCTGCAGTTGCGTCGCAAAAAGCTGAAGATACTGGTTCTGCCCGACGATCGGGTCAAATGATGTACTTGCCATTTCAGGTCCTCCTGACCAACTATGCTCTGAAACTTAATCCGTATGATGAGTCCGGTGCAGCGATTCGCCCGACGTTTATGTTCGCGGGAATAGAACTTCGGGAACCACGGCGAACCTGGTTCATCAGATTCTCGGATCTGCGTGATGCTTCGTTCTGTCGCTGTTCCTGTGAAAACTGATTGCCGGACATGTCCGCCCGCAGAAACTCCAGCGACTTCAGATTCATTTGTTGACCACGCAGGTGAGATTCAATTTCCTGGCCTCGAGCAAACAACATGTCCATCGTGACGGCTTCGCGGGCAGTCACTCGAACGGCCAGTCCCTCGTGTGTCTTTGACAATTCGATTGTCATCTCGCCAAGTTCCGGCGGGTCAAGGCGGACAGAGAGAGTGTCATTCGAGCGCACGCCGTTGCGTTCAATATGCTCCAGAATCGCCTGAGAAACCTGATTGCTCAACGGTTGCCGCATCTCGCTGGAGATCGAAGCGGCAAGGTTCGGCAATGAGTCTGCAGCATTCGGCTGCACCAGATCGCTTCGCACAGCGTCGTATGGCGGCGCCACAGCCTGCGTCTCACGACCGATCGGAAATGCTGAGTTGTCGAGATCTGGAAGTGCCGCCGTGAAAGACGTTCGGCCTCTGACAGGTTTCATCATTGACTCCATGTTCCTGGATTCAATGGCAACACTTGCGGGCAGAACGACTGGTTTTGGATTCGAAGTCGACGCTTGATCCGACGTGACCGCGATCGATGGCATTCTGCTTTCTGTTTCATCCGTCTCAGAAGTTGCGGTTACCGATGTTTCGGTTACCGGTAACGGAGTGACAGTCGTGGCAGCCACGGATGGCGTTGCCGTTACTGGCGTTGCCGTCACTGGTGTTGCCGTCACTGGTGTTGCCGTCACTGGTGTTGCCGTCGCTGGTGTTGCCGTCACTGGTGTTGCCGTCACTGGTGTTGCCGTCACTGGTGTTGCCGTCACTGGTGTTGC
>JBBJME010000168.1:0-15200 GCA_037719765.1 Planctomycetaceae bacterium | reverse complement strand
ATCGTGATTTCTCATCCCGATCTGGATCACTACAACGCCGTCGCCGGACTGCTGGAACGCCTGCCGGTCGGACACGTTTTACTGACGAATGAATTTGTGCGGACGGAATCACCGACCGTAAAAAAAGTGCTGGATACCATCTCTGCTCTGGGCGTGCCGGTTACGATCCTGAGCGGCGGTGATTCTGTTCCGTGCGCTGATCTGCGCATTTCTTTTCTGAAGGCCGACGCGGAACCCGCGTCAGGGCTGTCGGACAATGAGGCCAGTGTCGCGGCGATTCTGGAGTATCGTGATCGCCGCATACTTCTTCCGGGCGACCTTGAGGGACTTGGCCAACTGAAATTGCTGCCAGGACTGCCGCCATGCGATGTCCTGATGAGCCCTCATCATGGCAGCCCGAACTCCAACGTCCCGGCGCTGGCTGCGACAGTTCGGCCGACGCATGTCATCGTGAGTGCTCGCAACGATCGCAGTCGCAGTCACATTGCCAGAATCTTTGGTTCTGCTTCCGTATTGCACACGAGTACCGATGGCTGTGTCACGGCTCATGTGTCGCCGGACGGCGCGCTGAATGTCGAGAGTTTTCGTGCGAAGGAGCAGTGATTGAGCGGCGCAGGCGACGTCGCTCGGCCAGTATCCCATGTCGTGGATCTCTCGTGGATACAACACATCGCCTCTCCGTTCACACTCGGTTAATTGACGGCGCGGCTTGTTTGATCAACAATGCTGTGGCGGATGACGTCGTTGGAGTACACTGTTCGAGAAAGGATTCCACATGAGTTGGGGACAGCAATGGGCACCTTATGTGTCCGTCGGGGATAAACTCAACAGAGCGGTTCGACACGCAATGCAGCTGGCAAAGAAGCAAAAGCGTGAACGAGAACCAGTTTCCATCCAGGGGCGCACGATTGCGAAGACGTTCTGGGGCAAGGCGTGGTGCGATAACCTGACGGCGTATCAGGATTATTCCAATCGTCTGCCACGGGGTGCGACTTACGTCCGCAACGGATCTCTGGTCGACCTGATCATCAGGACCAAAAAGATCGAAGCCATTGTCGCCGGATCAGAGCCGTACACCGTAACGATCGAAATCACGGAGCTTGACAAAAACCGCTGGAAGGCCATTCGATCGGAATGCAGTGCATCGATTGATTCGCTGCTGGATCTGTTGTCCGGCAGGTTGTCAGAGGGAGTCATGAAACAGCTGACCGATCAGAAGACGGGACTCTTCCCGTCCCCGCGCGAAATCCGGATGTCGTGCAGTTGCCCGGATTCCTCGTCATGCTGCAAGCATCTTGCGGCCGTGATGTATGGTGTGGGCGCACGACTCGATAATCAGCCGGAACTGCTGTTTCTGCTCCGCGGCGTGGATCATCAGGAGTTGGTCTCGCAGGCGATGGCTGCAGGTAATCTGGAGCGTGAACTCAGCAGTGGCAGCATCGGACTGGACTCACAGGATCTGGGAGCGATCTTCGGGATTGAGCTGGACAACAGCGTCGTCGAACCTGCAAAGCCGGAGAAGAAGAAACGAACATCGAAGAAAGCCGTCGCTGCGACGGCAGCCAGCACAACGGTCTTTGTGAAGCAGACACAAAGAACCGGTCGATCGACTGTGCCTGCAAAAGCGTCTATCGCGAAATCCGGCGTGGCAAAAACAAAAGTTGCGTCAAAAAAGAGTGGCGCGAAAGTTTCAACAAAAGCCGCAAAGCAGAAAACCGGAGCCGCCACGAAGAGCGCAAAACGCGCTTCCGGTTCATAGTTCGAGAGTCTGACGGAAGACTCCGCCGACTCTGTCATCAAAGACACCTGATCCGGCGGCAGCGACTGTTGGCTGCTTGATTTGAACTCATCGAACAGTACAATCTGTACTTTGTCTCCTAATCTTGCAGCAGGGATGACCGTAACCGAAATTCTCGCTGACTTTCCGTACCTGACGCCGGAAGACATTCAAGCCTGCTTCGCGTTTGCCGCAGAGCGCGAGCGGTGCCTGCTGATTGCGGTCGCATGAAGCTGCTTTTCGACACTCATAGATTTCACGCACCATGCCTGATACGTCCAGCCCGATAGTCTGCTCTTTCGAAAGCCGTCGTGCGGACGACATGGGCTCTCTGATTCTGCGGCACGGCGGACAAGCGCTGGCCGCACCGTCGATGCGGGAGATACCGATCGAGGACAATCCGGTGGCAATCCAGTTTGTCCAGGATGCCATTGCCGGAAAGTTTCCGGTCGTGATTCTGCTCACCGGCGGCGGAACGGAAGCCTTGTTCGAAGTCGCTCGATCACAAGGCCTGTACGACCAGCTCATTGAGGCATTCAGGCACACGTCGCTCATCATTCGCGGCCCGAAGCCTGCGGCCGCACTGAGCAAAGTGGGCCTCAAGTACGCGGTCCGCGCCCCGGAACCGAACACCTGGCGTGAACTCGTGGCCGCCATTGACGAATCTCAAATCGCCATTGCTGGTATGGCAATCGCCGTGCAGGAATACGGACTGCCAAATGCACGACTGTACGCGGAACTGCAGACACGCGGGGCGATCGTGACGCCGGTTCCGGTTTACCGCTGGGCGCTGCCAAAAGACACCAGACCACTGGAAACCGCTCTGCGCGAAATCGCTGCGGGCCGCGTCGATATCCTGCTCTTCACCAGCGCCAATCAGGTGAGCAACGTGCTGACGGTCGCCGACCAGTTCGGTTGCCTGGCCGAAATCCGTGCGGCGATTAAAAGTCGAACGCAGATTGCGTCCATCGGCCCGACCTGCTCCGAAGCCCTCACCGACAACGGATTCCCTGTCCACTTCGAAGCGTCTCCTCCTAAAATGGGACAACTCGTCCGCGGAGCTATAGAAGCCTGGCAGAGTCAATAAACGCTGAACGTCGAACACCGCGTCAAAGCTCCGCAACGCACATGGTATCGAAGCAGCCCGCACCTGGCTCAAGAGTCGGCATACGGATTCTACCACATACTAGCCAGCAGTTTCATCACGGCCAACAGCGTCATGGCGATGATTCCATACCATAACCCGCGGCCAAGTGATCGGGTCATGTCCAGCGGGGTGGGGATCGGATCGACAAATCTTGAGGACGCGACGAACGGTGACGGACGGAACAGAAAGTATTTCCAGTCCCGCAGAGGATGTGCCAGCGGTTGATCCACCGTTCTCAGATCAGGATCTGGCGACAGATGTGCCTGTGCCAGGCCGATTCCAGGCTTCCTCTCTTTTTGCTCGGGAACGAACTTCCTCTCGATTTCATCAGCCGCCTCCTGGAGCAGGATCGTTTTCAACTCAATGGCAGACCTGCGTTCGGCCGGATTCTTCGAAAGCATCCGCATCACAGTGTCGGCCACAAAATCCGGAAGTTCCGGGCAGTACAGCCGGATGTCTGGCGGCAGAGCGCTGAGATGTTTCATCAAAAGGGCGGAGAACTGAGTTTCAATAAACGGCGGGCGTCCGGCCAGCATTTCGTAGAAGCTGCAGCCCAAACTGTAAATGTCTGCTGCACCGGTCACGGAAGCGGTGTCTCGAAACTGTTCCGGTGACATATACTGAAACGTGCCTATCGCCTGGCTCTGGCCGGTCAAATCGCCGTGATGGCTGATCTCCGGAACCGGGAACAGCGACGAGGCGGTCACTTTGCCCAACCCAAAGTCCAGTAGTTTGACTGGCAGCCCTTCCTCCGTGACGGTGCGCAAAACCATGATGTTGCGTGGCGTCACATCGCGATGAATCACGCCGGCCTGATGTGCGTGCGCCAGAGCCTCCAGCAATTCCACGGTCCATGCAATCGCCAGGCCTGGAGTGATTCGACTGTGTATTTTCAGTTGATCGCGCAGAGTTCCACCGTCGATGAATTCCATGGCCAGCAAGTGGCCGCTGCCATCTTCCATAGGTTCATAGGCAACGTACTGTGTAATCCGAGGGTCATCGAGCAGGCGAAGAATGCGGGCTTCGCGCTCAAGCCGTTCGCGCAATACCTGACTGTTGCTTTCGAGCCGTTTGACGGCGACCATCTGGCCAGGGTCAATTGACCAGCACTTATGGACGACCGCCATTCCTCCGGATCCCAATTTCTCCAGAATCAGATAGTTGTTGACGCGAAGGTCCCGATCCAGGTCTCGAAATCCCTGTGAGAACCGCGCCACGATGCACTGCCGCTGAAAATCCGTGATTGCAGGTTGGGACGAATCCCACCACGCGTACTGCGTTTGCAGATTATCCAGCAGGGCTGGCAGCGAGTTTCTGCCGCTGGCAGCGGACTTCCATTGCTGCGACCGGAGAATCTCGAGCGAAACGAGCAGGTGCCCCAACTCATCGAGGCCGCGCGGAAAGGGATGGACAGAACGAACCATAATGTTCTCTCACGAACCGAATCCTCACGGAGCGTCGAGCTTGACACATTTCGAGGGAGCTTCGCGGATCAGCCGCGCGCCTCAGCAACAAACACGACCGGGAATTTCGACTCTGCAGGACCAGTGGTTGAATTCCGCTATGTGGAACAGTACCCTGTCCAGTGACCTTTAGGCAACCCTCCTCCCGGACTTCTTTCCGAATCTCCTTGGTGTAAATTCTTTGAGATCTGCCGTCTTGAGTCACACGAATCCGGACATACTGCCGTGCTCAAACTGACGTCGCTCCGTTCAGGCGTTCAGCATACCGCACTTGACGGCCGCGTCGTCGTGGGCGGAGCGGCGTTTTGTCATATCAGGGTCGCCGGGTGCCCGCCTCAGACAGTGCTGGTGATCGCCCGTTACGATCAAGGCTGGATCGCCCACGACGTTCAGGCTCAGGTCGTCAGAAAGAACGGAGAGGAACCGGCTCAATCGTCGCTGATCAGGAACGGTGATCTGTGGCAGATTGGTTCTGATGAGTTCCAGTGTGAGGTGACGGATGAATCGCCGGACAGCAATTTATCGACCGCTGTTGACAGCGAGTGCCGTGTGACCATCAGCGGTCATCAGGGTTTGCCGATTTCCCATCGTTTTGAGAAGACTGTCACAATTATCGGAAACGCGTTGTATTGTGATCTGACGTTTGAAGAACCGAGGCTGCAGCCACAGCATTATCTCATTGCCAGGGTCGGCGGAACATGGTTTCTGCATTCGCTGATTGACAGTGGTGGCCACGATGGCCGGGGCGGATTCTTCAGTGTGAGGAATGGAGAAGCGGTTCAGGTCGGACGCACTCAGTTGGAATTTCACGTCGTTCCCAGGCAAGAAGTGCCCGTTGCCCATCGGGTCAATGCCCCGGTTCAGCGCACCAGACAATCGGCTCAGGCAGGGCCGGTGATGTCGCCCGGTGCCACAGCAGGCGTTGGCACCAATCCGAATGCGACGGTGCAAATATCACATGATCCGAATCCCGGCGTCCGCGCAGATCCCGTTGTGCTCCGGGCTGCTCAGGATGTACTCAACAAAATCAAAGCCCTGCATCTTCGACAGCAGCATCGGGACAGCAGTCTGGCCGGACGAATTCGTCGTGCGAAGTTATGGATGGCATTGCGAAGCGTCGAATCGGATTTTGCCGCGAACGCGAGAATTCGCGCCTTCAACAAACTGGGAAGGCTGCTGGAACAGGACTCGGGAGACCGCACTCTGCTGCTGACGTTTGTACGAATGTGCGACGCCGCGGGTTTCGACGACATCTGTTTTCATGCACTCCGACTCATGTCGCTGCGAGATCCCGATGACCGCATGGTAACGCGGGCACTGGCCAGAATCTGCAGTCATCTTGGCCAATCAGAACCCACATACTTTGACAAGGCCGCGCGGTATTGGCGCGCTGTTCAAAAACAATCTCCGGACGAACGTGCGGCAATCGAATCCACGATCCGGGGCATTGATGCCCGTAAGACGTCAAAGAAGTACGAGCGGCCGCTTCTCAAAGGAACGAAATGATCGGGGCGATTTTCGGCTGGAATGGAAATCGTGGGACAGTGGTGGTAACTTTTTGGGCCACGGAGTCGGCGTTTTGGTATCATTCGACGCTGAAGGCTTTTTGAGGCGATGTATTCTTCGGACGATTGAATTATGTCAGTTCAGGCGATTGCAGGTGTGAGTCCGACTTCAGAAGCGCGGATCATGACGGAGTTTCCATCGGTTGCGGCCAGCGGAGTCGGCTGTCTGATCGGACAGCTCATGGACAGTATTCCCATCAGCATCTTTGGAGTGAAGCTGTCGTATCTTCTGTTTGGATTGCCACTGGCACCACTGGGCGCGTTGCTGTTTCTGTTGAACCGGCCCTTCGGCGCACGCTACATTCTGACGAACCGAAGTGTCCAGGTTTGGGCGTCGCTGGGGACTCAGCGGACCGCCGTGGTTGATCTGAATGACATTGTGGATGTCGAGCTGGATCAGCGTCCCGGACAGGCGTTTTTCCGCTCGTCCGATATTTGCCTGAAAGCCGCCAATGGCCAGACGATCGTCCGCCTGGCTGGCGTCTGCGATCCTGGTCCTTTCCGAAACGCCATCCAGCGGGCGATGCAGTCTCGTCGCCTCGTGCAGTCATCACTGGCGACGATTGCTGCTCGCAAGTAAGGTCCTGGTGTCAGTACAGGCTGCCGCTTTCCAGTTTTTTCCGGAGTCCCCGTCTTCAAGTTAATGTACCGGCGGGCTGACGCCGCACCGCTCGCCGCTACGCCTTGTAGTTCAGACCAAAGCCGGTACTCCAGCGGGGCGCATTCCGGAATCTGCTGAACCAGAATACTCAACGGAGCAAACTTGATGAGTACGGGATTTGGAATTGTTGGCACGGGAATGATTGCGCACTTCCACGCGAAGGCCATCCAGGCGATGCCAGGTGGGAAAGTCGCGGGGTGCTTTAATCAGAACGCGGATAAAGCGAACGCGTTCGCGGTCGAGTATGGCTGTAAGGCCTATTCCACTCTGGATGAACTGCTGGCCGATCCGGAAGTCGGCATTGTCACGATCTGTACGCCGAGCGGAGCGCATCGGGATCCGGCGATTGCCGCCGCAATGGCCGGGCGGCACGTTGTTGTCGAAAAGCCTCTGGAGATCAGCCTTCAGCGCTGCGACGACATTATCAACGCCTGCGAACAGAATCGCGTGCAGCTGTGTACGATTTTTCCGTCAAGGTTCAGTCCCGCCAACATCGCTTTGAAGGAAGCGATCGACGCCGGACGATTTGGTCGGCTGACGCTGGGTGACACCTACGTCAAGTGGTGGCGGACTCAGGAGTATTACGACGGAGGTGGATGGCGTGGAACGTGGGCTCTGGATGGCGGCGGAGCGTTCATGAATCAGGCCATCCACAATGTCGATCTGTTGTGCTGGCTGATGGGAGATGTCGCGGAGATCGTCGGCTTCACGAGCACACTGGCGCATGAACGAATTGAAGTTGAAGATGTCGGCGTCGCCTGTCTGAAGTTTGCCAGCGGAGCGATCGGTGTCATGGAAGCGACGACGGCCGCATGGCCGGGACTGTTGAAAAAGACCGAGATCCACGGCAGTCGCGGTACCGATCATTGAACAGATGGTCCTCGCTGGGAATTTGCGGACGAAAAACCCGAAGACGCCGGGATTCGTTCGAGGCCGGGGGCCAGTACAACGTCGTCGGGTGGTGCATCCGATCCGAAAGCGATTTCTTTTGTCGGCCATCAGTTGCAGCTGCAGGATTTTGTGGAATCCATTCAGACCGGTCGCAGAGCAAAAGTGGACGGCGCGGAAGGTCGCCGCAGCGTGCAGATTATCCTTGCCATTTACGAGGCGGCGAAAACAGGGCAGAGCCAGAAACTGCAGACGTAAGTGGCGCTGCCGCACGGCATGCGAATCTTAAAAGGTTCCGCCGGTAATAATGATCTTGCAATCCGGCAGCTTGGCCTTAAGCGCAGTTGCTCCATTGGCGGTGCAACCGGTATCGTGGACGTCCAGGACTCGAAGAGTCTTCACGGCGATCAGGGATGCCAGGCCCTGGTCGGAAATTCCCTTGTTGCCGTGCAAATGCAATTCCTCCAGTGACTTATGGCCTTTAAAAAACACGTCCATGCCGGCATTCGTGATGGCGTTGGATCCTGCATTCAGGATCTTGAGGTTAGGAAATGTCCGAAAGACATTTGCTCTGGTGTGTTCGAGCAGACCGGCCTGATACACGTTCAGGTTTTCCAGTGATTTCATGCCTTTGATGTTGCTGAAACCTTCGATTCCAAAAGAGGTTTCACCAACATTCAGGACCTTCAGTCCGGAACCGCCGTATCCCTTGAACGCGTCTCCGGTGACCGCGCAGAACGGGACCTGGAGCGATTCCAGAGATCGAAACTGTCGGATGATGGCCAGTGATGCATTGGAAATTCGCGTTCGGGACAACATCAGATCCCTGATCGGCAGTGATGAGATCGCAGCCACCGTGGAATCGTCGGCTGGTGTCGAGGCCAGATTCAGCACATGGAGATTCGTAAACCGACTCAATGATGCCCCGGCTGCCGGGCTGATTGCCGTGTTTGACAGATCGAGCGACTCCAGACCGGCCAGGGTCGTCAGATTTCCCACAACGACATCGTTTGTTCTTGTCGATCCGATACCAAGCACCTTCAGTGACGTGACCTGCCCCAGGACGGAAAGGTCTTCCGGGAGCAGCGTCGAGTTTCTGAGCGTGAGGGACGCGAGATTCTCCATCGCCGACAGATGCCCAAGTCCTGCGCGTGAAATCTGTTCATTGAAGAGTTGCAACTCAGTGATCGCTGACGCTGCTTCGGGCCGCGAGGTGATTCGGGCCAGAGCCACGTCCGTGATTTCCTGGGGATTCAGGCTGTTAAACTCTGCCAGCAACTGTTCCGGGGTTGGCGGCAGAGTCGGCGTCGGCATGACGGGGGCTGCCTGCGGTGCAGGAGTTGTTGACGGCTGAGTTGTTTCCGTCACTGTGGATTTGACGTCGTCCACGACAGACCCCACCTGATCGCAGCCGCACGCTGTCAGAAAGACCATGGTCAGGATCAACCGAAAATTTCTCGCAAGACATACATCGAAGCGTTGCATTGTTCTCTCTCCAGTTATGAATATAAAACACCAAAACAAGCCTCTATTCTGCCGAGTGTCGATTCGCAGAACAAGTCGACAGGAATTGGAATTATTCATCCAGCGTTGCACGGCTGACGTCGAGGGCCACAAATTTCAGCAATTCCGAATCGCTCATCTCTGTCAGCAACGTTTCGCTGCCTTCCCCGAGTACATTGTCGGCGAGTTCCTGCTTGTCGCGGATCATCTGATCGATGCGTTCTTCCAGAGTTCCTTTGCAGACAAACTTGTGAACCAACACGTTGCGTTTCTGGCCAATCCGATAGGCTCGGTCGGTTGCCTGATTTTCCACCGCTGGATTCCACCAGCGGTCGAAGTGGATCACATGGGAGGCCGCGGTGAGGTTCAGTCCCGTGCCGCCGGCTTTGACTGAAATTACAAAGAACGGAACGTCTTCCTGTTCCTGAAACTGCTTTACCAGATCTTTCCGCTTTGCGACTGGCACTCCACCGTGAAGCACCAGGCCGGGCTTTCGAAATTCCGCCGCAAGGAACTCCGACAGCGGCTGGCACATCGATTGAAACTGCGTGAACACCAGCACCTTTTCCTGACGCTCACAGATCGGTTCGCAGACACTGCGAAGGCTCTGAAACTTGCCGCTTTCAGCAGGATCAAATGCTCTCTGATCCAGAAATTGATCGGGATGATTGCACAACTGCTTCAGCCGCATGAGCATCGACAGCACCAGGCCGCGACGCTGGATACCGTCGGCCTGCTGCAGCTGCTTTGCGACATCTGCGACGAGCTGTTCGTACAGCACGGCCTGCTTCTTCGACAGCCCGCATTCGACTTTCACTTCCGTTTTGTCGGGAAGATCGGGCACGATATTCGGATCGGTCTTCATCCGCCTCAGGATATAAGGTCGCACCAGTTTTCGCAGAGCCGAAACAGCGCCGGAGTTCTGCTGCTTTGTCATCTGCTTCACGAAATCGCGAAACTGCTTCACCGACCCCAGCAGGCCCGGCACGCAGAAATCAAACAGCGACCACAGATCGCCCAGTTGATTTTCCACCGGCGTCCCGGTCAGGGCGATGCGTCCTGACGATTTCAGTTTACGCACCGATTTCGACTGCGCCGAACCGGCGTTCTTAATGGCCTGCGCTTCATCCAGCACGACCATTCGCCAATGCACGTCCGTGGGCCATGTCGAACGACGGATCAGCGTATAGGTTGTGACAACAACATCGTAGCCAGCCAGCTCCGTAGCAGGTTTTCGCGAGACTTTGTCCAGAGTCGCTGCGTCACATTCCGATCGATGCGCCAGAAACACTTTCAGCTGCGGTGCGAACCTGTCCAGTTCCTGCTTCCAGTTGCCGATCAGAGATGCAGGAACGATCAGCAGAAATGGAGCGGCTTCATCACCTGCCTTCGCACGGCGAAGCTTTGCGGACGACGATCGCTTGCTGGCTTCTTTCAGCTGGAGAATCAGATCGATCACCTGAATCGTTTTGCCCAGCCCCATGTCGTCCGCAAGACAGGCACCTAATCCCAGTTGCGTCATAAACCACAGCCAGCGCACACCGTCCGCCTGATATGGTCGCAGCGTCGCATTCAATTCGATTCCTGGATCGCAGCCAACGATGCCGTGCGGGTCACGGATCTGCTGCAGAATTTCCGCGAGCCAGACGCCAGACGTGACCGACGACCATTGCCGTGTTTCGTCATCGACCGATTCAGACGTCTGCAACTGAGTCCCTGCGAGAAGACGCATGCCTTCCAGAAACGAAATGCCGTCCGCGTGTTCCTGCTGCAACTCCTTCCACTGCTCCAGTGCCTGCTTCAGTTTTTGCTGATCGACCTCGACCCATTTGCCCCGGAGCAACGTCAGTCCATCGGTCGCCGCCAGCAGTTGTTCGCGTTCCTCGTCCGTGAGCGGCGTACCATCGACGGCAAGGTTCGCGGAGAAATCCAGCAGGCTGTCCAGTCCGACGGCGCTGGCGCGCTGATCACCGATGCGCACCTGCACCTGAGGCCGCGTGACTCTGCGTGATTTCCACCAGTCGGGAACTCGGACGCTCAATCCGGCTTCTTCCATCACCGCGACGTCGTTCAGAAATCGATACGCCTGCGACACCGGCCATGCCTGCGGCTGAAAGATGGCCCGTGACGTCAGCAGCTGGCCCACGACCTGGCTGCGAATGGCCGCGGCTCGCACCGGAACGAGCAGCTCGGTCAGTTTGGCCTGATCACGTTCCGCGGCGTACTGTCGCAACGCTTCACCGAGCGGCAGATGCTGCACTTGCGACTTCGCCGACAATCGATGTGCGTACGTCGCCAGAAATGCAAAGGGTCGGTCAGGATCCCGCTTATTCTCAGCCAGATGAAAGGTGACCCGACCCAGCAACGGCGCATCCGGATTCAACTGCAGCAGCAACCCGCGACACCTGCCTTCGGTTTCATGGGCGCGTTGCAGGAATCCCCCGAGCATTTCGGTCCAAAGAGTCCTGAGCAACTCATTCGACAGGAATTCCAGCCCACGCATCGGCGGAGCTTCTGCAACTAATACGGCGAGCGCCAGTTCATCGGGCGGCGAAATATTCGCCCCGCTGCTCGTGGACGTCGAAGCCGATTTGCCCGACTTCGCCGCTTTTCAACGCTGCGAAGCGTTCATCATCCAGCTGCGAGACAGCCTTCAGAAATCGTTGCGCCCAGTTACGCCAATACACCATCGCCAGCGGCAGAGCCACTTTGCCGCCAATGCCCGCCAGACACAACAGCCCGCTCGCCGTCGATGCACCGAATGCATCGAGCACCTCCGCCGCCACGGTGTTGTCAATCGCGATATCTTGTAATACGTCTTCCTGCGCAGGGGTTTCCGGCTCACAGACAATCCGGCCCGATGGCGTGATGGAAATTGCGAGTTGCATGAGGAATTATGGACTCTTCTTCAGGATCAACGGCTGAATAAATCAACACCCCGTTAGCCCATGGCGGCGATCTTGGCTTCGATGAAGGTCACATGATGAGGGATGTGGCAGGTGATGCGTTCCAGAAGGGTCTCAAGCGTGAGCGGACCGGCTTCAGAATGGACGCCGGTTCGCTGAAAATCCTCGACATCGGTATTCCTCAGAATGACGGCCATCTGACGCCGCACGACGGAGAGCAATTCCAGCTCGTCCTGGACACTGCGTTTCTCATAGTGCAGTCCGGCGGCAAAGACATCCGGGTCACCGCCAAACATCGTGGGATTGTCTTCCACAAGCACTCGCTTCATACGATCCGCGTAAACGGGTTCAAAGTCGGCAATGTGACACACGACCTGACGAATGGACCATTTGCCCGGCACGGGAGTCTGATCAAACTGATCCTCCCGCACACCCGCGATGGCGGTCTTGAGCAGATCGGCGCCCTTTTCGTATTGTTTCAACAGTTCGTCCAGAGTCATGGTTTTCTTTCGTCCCGGTACTTCGGCGTTACCCGGTCAGATTGACGGGCTGGTCTGCGACCTCGGGTTCAACGTTCGATGAGTTTTTCGGAGCCCCTGTAACATTGTCCGGCAATTAACGCATAGATGCCACTCATGGTTCATAGATTCCCGAGTCTTCACCGATCGGCTACGATTCACCTTTGTGGTAAAAAAGGGAGCACATGGAAGGTCTGGTCAAATTCAGAAACTGGTTGCTGCTGGCGGCAGTGGTGACACTGGTTGTGTGCATCCCGATCGCCAAACGGCTGACCTTTGATCAGACGATCGAGTCGTTCTTTCCTCCGGACAATCAGGATATCCAGCTGCTGCTCAAGTCCCGGCAGGATTTTGGCGGCGATGAATTCGTCATCGTCGCATGGCAGGAACCGGGCCTCATCCGAACCAATCCGGAAAACGATATTCCTGAACTGAGTGCGGCAGCGACCAGTCATATCACTGAGATGTCTCAGAAACTCAGCGAGCTGCCCGGTATCGATAAAGAACGTACGCGGGATCTGGAACGATTTCTCAGGAAGTCACCGTACAACAAGAACACCCGTCAGAAAATGCTGAAACTGTTTGACGGTGTTTTGATCGGTCCTGACCAGCAATCAACGGCGATCGTGCTGCAACTGTTGTCTGCCGGAAATTCTCCAGTCTCGCGGGGCGAGACGGTTGCCGCGATTCGCGAAACGACGGCGGCCATCATTCCCGGTGCGGCTGTGGCTGGCGAAGCCGTGCAGATTCAGGACATGTTCAACCTTGTCGAACGCGATGGCAATATCCTGTACATCGCGTCGTTGGTCGTGTTGTCGATCATGCTCCTGGTCATCTTCAAAAATCCGCGCTGGGTGCTGGCTTCCGTGGGGATTGTGATCGCTTCGGTCACCTGCACAAGAGCGGTGCTGGTGATTGCAGGGGCTCAGCTGAGCATGGTCAGTTCCATGCTCAATTCTCTGGTGACCGTCATTTCAATCGGCACCACCACGCATATCATCGTGTATTATCGTGGACTCCGATCCGAGCTGGATCAGCACGAGGCAACGCTGCGCACGCTGCGGGAGTTATGGCATCCGGTGATGTGGACGGTGATCACGATCGCCGTCGGTTTTGCAGCCCTGCTGGTTTCAGACATCGTTCCGGTGCGCAGCTTCGCCATCATGATGACGCTTGGCACTCATGGTGCTGGTGGTCACGTTGGCTGTGCTCCCCGCGACGTTCGCCTCCGCGCATGTACCGATTCCCGGACAGGTCCGCATGGAAGATGCCCTCGACCGGCCGCTCGACAGAATGGCCACATGATTGACGCCATCCGTCGGAACGACATCTGGTGTCTCGTGCTGACGGCTGTGACGCTCCGGGCTGTGGATCGCAGGTCAAACCGATTTCAGCAAGAACTTTCGCGAATCATCGCCCATCGTCCAGTCACTGAAGTTCATCGAAACGCATCTGGGGCCGGCTGGTTCCTCGACGTGTTGCCCGATGTGCCGGACCCGATCTGACCGAGTTCCTGGAGAGACCCGCGAACTGACAAATCGACTGCACGAACTTTCCGCGAAGGAATTGAGCTGGATGTCTTGTCGCTCAACGACGGCATTGACATTCCGCCGCGGCTGGGTAACGCGGCAAAACGACTGAACACGTTTACGAACAAGCAACCCGAGTTGGTGGAGAGCTTTTACAATCCGGATCGGCATCGGATGAGGATCGTACTGCGTTCGGCGGAACAGCAGCCGACCCATGCCAAGCTGGCTCAGATTCAGCGGGTCCGCGATGTCGTAGCCAGTCATTTTGAAAAGCAGCATGCAATCGATATCGAACGCGCTCATGCAGCGCTGGTCGCAGATGGCGAAGACGTTGCTGCCAGTGCCTCAGCGCCGCCGCGACAGTCTGCGACTGCGTCCGGGCTGTTCGTCCTGATGGCGCACATTATCGACAGTCTGCTGACAGATCAGATCCGCAGCTTCACGTGGGCATCCATTGGAACGGTGGTGTGCATGTGGATTGCGTTTCGCAGCCTGCGAATCGGGCTGATCTCCCTTGTGCCGAATGTGTTCCCGATCGCCCTTGTCACCGGATCGCTGGGACTGTTGAATGTGCCCGTGAATATCGGCACGGCGATGATTGCCAGTGTCGCCATGGGATTTACGTGTTCAGTCCACTACATCGCAGTGTTCCAGAAGTCACTGCCTGAGGTCGGTGTGACGCGGGCGCTGCAGATCGCACAGTCCGGCGTCGGCAAAGCGGTGGTGCTGGCTCATATCGCGCTGGTCGCCGGGTTTATGGTACTCACCGTGTCGGAATTTATCCCGCTGGTCTACTTCGGTGCCCTGCTGAGTCTGTCGATGATCGGTGGCCTCATCAGCGACCTTGTCATGCTGCCGCTGCTGCTGCGCTGGACCACCAAAGATCCGACGCGACGCGAAAAAATCGTCGGCAACGGCACAATTTCCAACTAGTCGGCAATCCGGGTGACGCGGACGACCAGATGCAGTTCGGGCGGGATTTCTGTGTCGCGTGTTTCCTGATTCGACAATTGCGTGAGAGAACTGATCAGCGTCGGTGTTCCAATCCGGATGCGACACGATCCTGCTGCCCTGTGTTCCCCGAGATCATATCGATCGATCTTTTCAATCTCGGATCGCTCCTGAATGTGAGCGTCGGAGTTGGTGACCTGCGAGCGAAAGTTCAGTTCAACCTGTTCTGATTTTTCTCCATCCACTTTGGAAACCAAATAGTCCGGAACCGAGGTCACACGGGCTTCCAGCA
>JBBJME010000167.1:0-15257 GCA_037719765.1 Planctomycetaceae bacterium | reverse complement strand
CTCTCCATCGAGCTTTCAAATGCACATTCCTTCGGCGTTCTCCGTCACTGACCCTGAGCGACTTTATGACTTCATTCGCAGCCATAGTTTTGCGATCCTTGTGTCGCCAGTTGAATCCACCGACAGCCCGCCGTTCGCGACTCATCTGCCACTGCTGCTGCGTATGAACGCAGACGGAACCGCTTGGCTGGACGGACATATGGCGAGAGATTCGCCATTCAAATCGGCAGATTTCATGAGAGTCACAGCGGGAACTGACAATCCGGCGTCAAAAGCGTTTGTCGTTGAAGCAAAGGCCGTTATCCTTCCGCAGCGACGGGACTTTTTTCAAACGCTGACGAATGGTTACAGACTGATCATGGGATTGTTCGACAAACTTAAAAGCGGACTTCAAAAAACAAAGCAGATTCTGCGGACTGATGTTCGGGACCTGTTCAGGGCCGGGCAGATTCTGGATGAGAAACTCCTGCAGGATTTCGAAGCCCGGATGATCCGCACGGATATGGGTGTGAAGGCTGCCAGCCAGATCGTGGAACGCATCCGAACAGATCATGGCGGTCGCACGATTGATGTGGATGCCGTCTGGAAGACGATTCACGACGAAATGGTCGAACTGCTTAAGGGCCACGACTCTGTTCGCTGGGACCTGAGCAATCCGCTGTCGCCGCTGGCAAAAGTGGCATCCGGGCCGACCGTCATCCTTGTCGCGGGGGTGAACGGGGTTGGTAAGACGACATCGATTGCCAAGCTGGCCAACCTGCTCCAGAAAAACGGCAACAAAGTTGTGCTCGCTGCCGGCGACACGTTCCGCGCGGCTGCGGTGGAGCAGCTCACGTTGTGGAGCGAACGCCTTGGCTGCACGATTGTCCGCAAAGAAAGCAATTCCGATCCGGCAGCTGTCGCTTACGACGGCGTGCAGAAAGCGGTGGAAATTGGAGCCGACTATCTGATCATGGATACGGCCGGTCGCTTGCAGACGCAGAAAAATCTGATGGACGAGCTCGAAAAAATTCGCCGCGTGATGCGGAAGATCATCCCCGATGCACCGCACGAAAGCCTGTTAGTGCTGGATGCCACAACAGGTCAGAATGGACTCAGCCAGGCCAAGAGCTTCTCGCAGGCCATGGGCTGCACAGGACTCATTCTGGCCAAGCTCGACGGCACAGCCCGCGGCGGTGTAGTGATCGCCATCCGGCAGGAAATGGGATTCCCCGTGAAGTACATCGGTGTCGGCGAGCAGATTGACGACCTCGAACTCTTCGACCCGGACGGCTTTGTGGATGCATTGTTTGCGAAGTAGCATCGGTCACTTCGTCGCATCTTTCTCTGCCGGTTTCTCTTCCTTCTTTGGCAGCGGTCGCAGCTTGAGATTGCGGAGTTTCGCGGTGGTTTGCCAAGTGGCGAATCCAAACGGCTTAGAGCGATCGACTTCAAAGCGAGTGCTGATTCGCTGGCCGGTGATATCGACATCGACGATCTGCTTGTCGTCGATCCATGCGCCGATGTGGTCGTCGGTCACGACCAACCGAATCTTGTACCATTGACCTTTTTCAAAGTCCTGGTAGCTGGTTGTTTCGTTCTCGGACGCGTCCATCCCGCTCAGGCTGGACAGTCCGCAAACGCCGCCTCCCCAGCCACCGACGATGAGTGAACAATGGCTGTCTTTGACGGGAAATGTGAGGCCCGCGAAGAAGTCGCTGCCCGCAACCCGCTGGGCTTCGAATTGCACTTCGTAGTTGGATTTTGGCAGTTCCTGTTCCGTATGAATCCCTGACAGGTCTGATCCCTGCGAAATGACGACGGCTCCGTCTTCGAAAAAGAAATCACCCTCGCCGCCGAAATTCGTGATTTTCCAGCCTTCCAGATCCTTGCCGTTGAACAGCGATTTCCAGCCATCTTTGTCAGCGGTGGCACCTTTGGCGGTGTGTCTTCCGCTTTTGTCGCAGCCTTCGGTTTGTCTGCCGCTGCCTTCTTGTCGTCAGCCGCGCAGACAGGTGAATGCGTCAAGGCCAACGTCGCGAATGTCGCAGCGAAAAGGCAGGCATGGAATTTACGACTCATCATGGTTTATCCTGAAATCTGCAGACACGGTTTGAGTGTCATTTTACCGACACGGGATATGTTACCGTGGGCAGCAGGCCGGGGGAAACGATTTTGAACTGAGACAACGGAAGCGTGTTTCTCCGCCTATCGCAGGACATTCAGCAGGTTGTTGCGATCATCGGTCCAGTAGACAACCCGGTGCGGTGCTTCTGAAGTATCGGGCCCACAGACGACGTCCAGCGAATGCACATCACGCGACAGCAGCATCCAGACCGAATCAAATGCGACGCCGGCATCCGCTCCGCGCTCACACGTCTGCACGCGCGCATCAAGACCAGAATCCCTGGCCAATGCCCGCACGACGGGTTCAAGGTTGAAGTACGAATTGGAAATATGTACCGCCAGGGTTCCGTTGTCGCTCATGTGTCGTGTATAGATCTGCATCGCTTCGGACGTGAGCAAATGCACGGGGATCGCATCGCCGGAAAAGGCATCCAGTACCAGGAGATCGAAGTGCTGATCCGATTCGCGTTCCAGAACCAGACGAGCATCGCCGGGAACAACGTCAATCCTCGCGTTCGAATCGTCCAGAAACGTGAAGTGCTTTCGCGCCAGCGAGATCACATCCGGATTGATCTCGTAAAATCGCATCGCATCACCGCGGCGGCCGTAGACTGCGAGGGTTCCGGCACCCAGGCCGACAACACCGATCCGTCGCGGCTTGTTTTCGTCGCTCGCCAGCAGAGCTTTGCCGATGCCGGAAGAATGTGAATAGTAAGTTGACGGTTCGCGACGACCCTGCTCGTCCGTAAACTGTCGTCCATGCACGACGCGGCCATGCACCATATCCCGCATCGGCCGCACAGGAGATTCCAGCATGTCATCTTCCACACGCAGCACGCCGTAAAAGTTTCGTTCCACATCCTTCACGTTGTCTGAATGCTGCGCGAAGAACGCAAAGTGGGCGAAGAACAGGCTCACCAGAGTTACGCCGAATTTCAGCGTCGTGGCCTGGGGCACTCGAAGTTGAAACTGCTTGTCGTCCCGCAGGTACGTTCCGATGCAGACCAGCAGGCAGGCCATAATCGCCAGTGGAAGTTCAAAGTAACCGTTGAAAACAAGCGGTGCCAACAGGCCAACCGCCAGGCCGCCGGCCGCCCCGCCCGCTGACATTGTCAGATAGAACGAGGTCAGGTGTTTGGGACTCGGCTTCAGCCTGACAAGTTCACCGTGACACAACATGCACACCGCGAACAGATTGGCGAAGAACAGAATGATCTGCACGACGACACCAAAAGGGCAACCCTTAGAAAGCATGATCATCGTTGAGAGCAGGCTGACGGCGGTGATCGTGGTCATCAGGCGACGACGATAAAAGCGATCGGATTCGAACGTCAGGATGAAGCTCAGGAGGTATAACGTTAAAGGAATGATCCAGAGGAACGGAACAACGGCGATATCCATACAGACTTCGTTCGTGGTCGCCAGAAGCATAATGGATGGCAGCATGGACAATATGAACCAGCGGGCTCGCGGCAGCTCAACGTCGCCATCGTTCAGTGCTGCCGGAGATGCTTCGTCAGACGCTGCAACAATCGGTGTCGCAGTGGCCGTTTTCCAGCCGCACATCAGGCACGACAGAGCGAACACAAGAAACAGCACCGACCACAACCACGCCTGGGCAGTCGAAGAAAAGACTGGTTCAAAGGCAAACGGATAGGAAACCAGTGCCAGTAGCGATCCCGTGTTGGACAGAGCATAGAGTCGATAGGGCGATGAACCTGGACAAGCCGTGCTGAACCATTTTTGCAGCAGCGGTCCTGTCGAGGAAAGCAGAAAGTAGGGTACGCCGACCGTGGCCAGCAGCAGCAACGTGATCCGCAGGCCGGGAGCTTCGGCGCCGACCGGTTTCCACTCAGCACCTGGCACGATCGGCAGCGTCAACGCAGCGATGGTCAGCAGTGCGGCATGGATGCAGGCTTGTCGCGAGACGCTTTTGACGGACGACAGCAGGTGCGCGTAGGCGTATCCGCCGAACAGCAGCATCTGGAAGACCAGCATGCACATCGTCCAGACGGCTGGTGTGCCGCCGAACCAGGGCAGAATGAATTTCGCCAGCAGCGGCTGCACCTGAAACAGCAGGAACGCACTCGTAAATATCGTGACTGCGAACAGCACTGAACCGCTTGTGCCAGGTTGCCGGTTTGTCATCTTCGTGAATCTCGCCCGATGAGTTTGCCAGGTGAAAACGTTGCTTTCCAAGCACAAACCTAGCTTCCGAAACTCAACCTGTCGGAAGAATCTGCATTCCAGGCGCAGATTCACGCTGGAGACACCCCACGCTGCAAGATCAGCGCCGTCGAACAACAAAAGATGTTCGGTCTGCAACAGGCATGACGATCGTATCGATCAAGTAAGCTTCGGCACGTACAGATTTTCGTCGATGTGGCAGAAAGTCAACGTACGTGCCGCTTCACGTGCCAGGGTGCATCAGAGGCGTTGTTCGTTTAACGGCAAAGCCGCAGGCGCCAGTGGACCTGGCGGACAAGCCGCCCACGTCTAAGAAGTATTCATCAGGGCAGTCACCTCATGTCAGAGTTGTTGAAACGTCATCAAACGGTGTTCCAGAGTGCAGCTCTGGTCGTGCTGGGGCTGGTTGCATTCTGGCATTCGGTCGCTTTCGACTTCGTGAACTGGGACGACGTTTCGTACGTGCAGCAGAACGAGCTGATCAGGAGCTGGTCGCCTTCCAATTTGTGGGGCGTGGCAACTGAAACGGTCACACGCAACTATGCACCGCTGACGATTCTGTCGTTTCTGATCGATCACACAATTTGGGGCAACGGTCCCAGCGGTTATCATGCCACCAACGTGCTGATGCACCTTGTCAACGGGGTACTCGTGTTCGTGCTGTTGAAGCGGCTGACGGGAAATCTGTTTGTGGCATGGCTGACTGCGGCCTTATTTCTGGTGCATCCCGTTCAGATCGAAAGCGTCGTCTGGATTTCATCCCGCAAAGGGCTGTTGTGCAGTGCATTCATGCTTTGGGCCGCGATGGTACGACTGCGTCCTGAAGTGACGCCCCGACAGGACGCCTGGTACATCGGGCTGCTGATCGCGGCACTGCTGTCGAAGGCATTGGCGATTGTCTTCCCGCCCATTGTGCTGCTCTACGACGTGCTCATCCGTCGCGAAAAAACGGCCCCTGCGATCGCGCGTCAGGTCATTCCGGGATTGCTCACACTGCTGCTGCTGTTTTACACGGCCACTGTGCAGAATACGGTTCTGGGCGGGGTGCGCGGTCATATGGACTTCAGTCTGCTGCACATCATGGCGATCGATGTCACGATTCTGTGGCAGTACATTGCCATGCTGTTCTGCCCGACGGATCTGTGCGTGATGTATGATCCGCAGACCAGTGGCATAGGTATGAAAGTTCTGATCGGCAGCATCGCCTGGGCGGCAGTGGGTTATGCACTGTGGCGAGTTCGCAAGTCGCAGCCGTTGTGGATTCTGGGTTCACTCAGCTTTCTGCTGCTGCTCTTTCCGGTGCTCAATTTCTTCCGCATCACGACGCTGATGAACGATCGTTACCTGTATCTGCCGTGCATCGTGATCTTCGCGATGACTGCTGGTGCTGTGCATCGCATCGTGACGTTTGCCGAATCAGAATCCGGCAGACTGGTCCAGATCATCGGCAACAGCCTGCGGGGCATAGTCGTTGTCGCGTCACTCGCCGCATGTCTGACACTGACTCTGAAGCACCTGCCGGTGTGGCAGAATTCTCAGACGCTGTGGGCACACGCGATTCAGCAGTATCCGAAGATGACCGTTCTGCGGATTCAGATGGCACTGACCGTTTGCGCTCGAGGACAGGAACGCGAAGCCATTCGAGAGTTGCAGCTTGCACTGCGGGAATGTCAGCCGGACGATCAGGATCGCGAACGGATGCGAGGCATGATCGACGAATGGGAAACTCAGATTACCGACCGCCGAAAAATCGCGACGGGTGTCAACCGGCAGAACGGCAGTTCGAATTAGAGCCTTTGCCGCTTGACTCACGGTGTCGAGACTTGCGATTCGCGTACCTTGGACATTCATGTCCGAGATGCTCGCCAACATGCGTGTCGTTGCCTCCAAATCTCTGCGCAACAAAACGCCTGCATCGTTGGAGTATCCCGGCCATGCGACGGACATGAATGTCCATCCTACAGGAACTCAATCTCCCGAGCTACGCCGCATCGCGTAAGACATCATCCACGACTTTGCGACGTTTCGAACGGCGCCGCAGTTTATGCACCCAGCGATCTTCGTTGTCACTGGTCTCGTTGAAAAATGAGCCCGAAAGCAGCCGGTAGAAGAAGAGCAGTGCGAACGCTCCGAAGACGGCCGCAAAGAATCCCTTGAAGCTGATAGGATCGATGGCCATATCGCGCCAGAAGTACAGCGCGGTGCCGCAGCCGATGACGCTGCCGCCGATCCCGGTGAGCATCGTTGCAACCGCACCGCCGGGATCGCGGCCGGGCATGATCGCCTTGGCCGCCAGTCCTGTCAGTGTCCCGAATCCCACCCAGCGCAAGAGCTCGTTCAGGCTGCTCGCAATTTCTACGACTTCTGTTTCTGTCATGGACGGGCCTCCTGCCCGAGCCTTCGCCAATCGCAGGCGGATCCGATATCGGTTCCAGCCCTGCTTGTAAACGCAACCAATCACTGTGAGCGCATACCGCCCCGCACGCAATCCCACATGTTTCTCTTTTCGGCAATCCAGGACAAGCTGTCCCAGTCCGAAAAGTCATCTTTTGACACTCGCGATGCATTGAACTCGATTGTACGGAATTTCGGCGGTTTCTGCCGACCGTTCCGGTCTTTTCACGATTCCGACCCTGCCGACGACGAATCGATAGAAACCCATCATGCCCACCATTACGCTCTGCGCAATTGATGCGGCGCATCTGAAATCGTGCTTTACCGATGTCGAGTCTCTTTCCAATCCGGTCCGGAGCCGAGGCCTCCTCAGGTGCTGCGAGTAACACCAATGACACGTAAGGACCCACTTTTCAATCATACCGCCCCACGTCCCTTTTCGCGGCGCAGTTTTGTGCAGGCTGGCGCATGGGGTATCGGCGGCATGACGCTGGCCGACCTGATGCGTCTGAAAGCCGACGGTCCTGTTCGATCGTCGGCATCGGACACGAGTGTGATTCTGTTCTGGCTCAGTGGTGGTCCTGGTCACATGGAAACCTGGGACCCCAAACCACAGGCTCCCGTGGAATATCGCGGTCCGTTCGGTGCGATCGAAACCAATGTTTCTGGGATTCAGTTTGGCGAACTGATGCCGGAACAGGCTCGTATCGCTGACAAATTAGCGATCGTGCGAACGGTCAATCACGGTTCCGGCGATCATACCAAGGGCAACCATTGGATGCTGACGGGCTACGAGGGTCCGGCCTTCAACGCACCTGACAATCAGCGTCAGCGGCGTCCGGCCATGGGTTCCGCAGTGGCTCGACTGCGAGCAGGCAGCGGTTCCGGGATGCTTCCCTATGTGGGAGTTCCGCATTTGCGAGGCGGCACTGACAACCTGTTTCACTTTGCCGCGTATCTGGGCGGCGGCTGGAATCCGTTCGTTGTCAATTCAGATCCGAACGAAAAGAATTACAGCGTCCGGAACCTGAAGTTGGCGGACAATTTAGGTTTGCAGCGAATCACAGATCGGCGCGAATTGACACGATCAATGGATCGCCTCCGCGCCGGAAGGGATTCAATACTCCGTGATTTCGACGAACACCAGCAAGCCGCGTTCGACCTGCTCACCAGCAGCCTCGCTCGCGATGCATTTGATGTGTCCAGAGAATCAGACTCGGTTCGCGACCGATACGGACGGCATACGTTTGGTCAAAGCGCGCTGGTGGCTCGGCGACTTGTCGAACATGGAGTTTCATTCGTCACGGTGAACTGCGTCCCGTGGGATCATCACGGTTCGCCGGGGCAGTATAAAACTGAAGAAGGCGCACGACTTCTGATTCCCCCGCTGGATCGCGCGATTGCGGCCCTGGCGGATGATCTGATTGAACGTGGCATGTATGAGAAGACACTCATTGTGGCGATGGGCGAATTCGGCCGGACTCCGCGCATGAACGCGAATGCCGGACGAGACCACTGGGGCAATACCTTCAGCGTGCTCTTTGGGGGTGGCGGAATGAAGATGGGACAAGTCATTGGCCATTCCAGTGCGCGCGGGGAACATGTCGTTGATCGGCCCATCGACCCTCAGGACATTGCCGCCACGATCTACCATCATCTGGGAATTAACGCGCAGACCGTGACATTTTATGATCACCTTGACCGGCCGCTCCCGCTGCTGGATCGAGGCGAACCGATTAGCGAGCTGATCGGTTAAGGGCCTGCGCGAAAATAACTTTTGCAAGTTCATGAAAGCAATGGCGGGCAGTCGCAGGCAGGAGTGAGATGAATCCAACAGGAGCAATCGGAACACGAGACGTTCTTGCGGCCTGTTGTGCATCACCCTGCCAGCCGACGTCGAAACAAACGACCCGACTGCAGCCTTGACCGTGCTCGGGTCGCGAAACACGCAGTTCACGATCAATGGTAAACCCGCCTTTCTGCTGGGGGTCAGCTACTACGACGGGCTGGGTGCCTCGGAGGACTTCGTGCGAAAGGATCTCGATGATCTTCAACGCCACGGCTTCAACTGGTTGCGCGTGTGGGCTACCTGGGGTGCGTTCGAAAAAGACGTCTCGGCTGTGAACGCAAGTGGTGAGCCGCGCGAGCCGTATCTGGAGAAACTAAAATGGCTGGTCGCCGAATGTGACCGACGCGGCATGATTGTCGATGTGACGCTGACGCGCGGCAAGCGATCCGATACGTCGCTCCGCGCGGGAAATGTGCCGGACTTCGTGTCGCACCATCGCGCGGTTGCGACAATCATTGATGCGTTGAAAGACCATCGCAACTGGTATCTTGACCTGGCCAATGAACGGGATGTTGGCGACGCGAGATATGTCAGCACCGGCGAACTGAAGGCCATCGCAGGTGCCATGGACATCTTGAAAGCCTCGCAGTGAACAGTGCCTTTCCTCGGGCGTGTCCGCATTCTGCATTTGCCGTTATAAACTGGCAGAAAATGTTTGGCAGAAAAATGAAATACGTCCTGGTTCTCCATCGTTTTGCCGACCGGCCATCTACTCTTTTGGCCGTCATGGAATCGAGATTGATGAACGGTAAGTATGGGATTGATGCGTCCCGATTCTTCCTTATGAGTTCAGTCCCAACGGGACGCCCATATGTCAGCCCAGGTCAACGGCCTGGGAAACCAGGCACGATGGATTGCAAAAGCCCCAAAGGGGCGAACATAACGATGAACGCAAATGCAACAAATCTAAAAACCCAACCATGTTGGAATGCAAAAATGGACGAGCGCAAAAATGAACCAAAACGAAAAGTGCCGCCCCGTTGGGGCACTCCGGAATCCGGTCGGTCCGAAACCCAGGCCGATAGCCTGGGCTGGCATAGTGTTGCCACGTTGTGGCGGAATCGCATCGGAATCGCTCTGTGTGGGGAAATGGACGCTCTGGATGGCGCCTGTCATCTTTCCGGGTACAATTCGCTCACGACAGGTTTCCGGTTGCTCCGTCGGGGAAGTTCATTCGTATGACATGCTGTTCTCTCAACGTGATAATCAGAAACATCGCTGCGTTGCTGTCGGTGACGATGTGGCCATTGGTGACCTGCGCGCAGCCGACGTCGAGCCGCACGGCGGAGGGGCTGATTGGGCTGTACGATTTTTCGGAAGGCAGCGGACGGATTATTCACGATCGCTCGGGCAGCAGTGACCCCGTCGATTTGCTGATCGAAACTCCTGACAGCGTGCGATGGTCAGAGGAAACATTGACGGTCGTTTCGTCGGCCTCAATCGTTTCACCAAAATCAGCGAAAAGATTTGTGGACGCGATCAGGAAATCCAATGCATTGACCATCGAAGCATGGATCACTCCGGCCAATGCGGAACAAAACGGTCCGGCCCGTATCGTGTCGTTGTCGTCCAATCCAGGTTCCCGCAACTTTACGCTCGGACAGGATCAGGATTTCTATGACGTGCCATTGCGAACCACCGGCACTGACGAAAACGGTAACCCGTCCACTGCTGGTCCCGCCAAATCTCTCGAACCTGAACTGACGCATGTTGTCTATGCTCGTGATTCCTCAGGCACGGCGATGATCTGCATCAACGGCAAGCAGGTTGTCAGCAGGAAGGTTGGTGGCGACTTCAGTAACTGGGACATGGGCCATCGGTTGTCACTTGCCAACGAAGTCACCCGAGATCGTCCGTGGCTGGGGCAGTTCCATTTCGTGGCAGTCTACGATCGGGCTTTGACCGCAGGCGAAGTTCAACAGAATTATGCTGCGGGACAGATACCCGTCTTGCCTCCCAGTTCAACTGACGTCGCAGCAAGCACCGCGGAAATGAAAGTGGCAGCGGCCGAGTCTGAATACCACAAGAACATTCAGCCTCTCCTCGTAGCAAAATGCGTGAAGTGCCACGGACCGGAAAAGCAAAAAGGCGGGTTGCGACTGGATGATCAGCAAGCGGCTTTCAAGGGAGGTGACTCGGAGATACCGGCGATCGTGCCGGGGCATTCCTCTGAAAGCCGCTTGGTGCAACTGGTGGCTTCAACCGATAACAACGAACGCATGCCGCCTGAGGATGAAGGCGAACCATTGACGGCGGCACAGATTGATCTCCTCAAACACTGGATCGATGCGGGCGCGAATTGGCCGGATGCGGATTCGACATCGGTGAAGCCCGGTCGTATGGAGATGGTGGTCACTGACGAGGATCGAGACCATTGGTCGTTCCGCCCATTGCAAAACATGTCCCCGCCGGACGTCATGGACAAGGCATGGGTTCGCACTCCGATCGATCAGTTCATTCGACATGCGCAGCAAGTGAAAGGGCTTACGCCTGCAACAACAGCCGACGCCCGAACACTGATCCGGCGCGCCTATTTTGATGTGATCGGGCTGCCGCCGATTCTTAAGGATGAAGGAGGAATGCTGAAGGAAGAACTGCTGGGGATCGAAATCGATCCTTCTGCCCTCCTCCTTCAGCCTTCTGCCTTTGCCGCGCTGGTTGATCAACTGCTGGCATCGCCGCATTATGGCGAACGATGGGCACGCCACTGGTTGGATGTGGCTCGGTACGCGGACAGCAATGGCCAGGAAGGCGATGCGGATCGACCCAATGCGTACCAGTTCCGCGACTTCGTGATTCGTTCGCTCAATGACGATCTGCCGTATAACACGTTTGTCCGCTGGCAGCTGGCGGGGGATGAAATTGCTCCTGATAATCCGCTGGCGATTGCCGCAACGGGATTCATTGTGGCGGGCAACAGCACCGTACTGAACGTCCCAATGGAAGAAGAAAAACTGCGGAATCGTGCAAATGAACTCGACGATATGGTGTCCACGACCGCTCAGGCCTTTCTCGGACTGACACTGGCCTGCGCCCGCTGTCATGACCACAAGTATGATCCGCTTCCGACTCGCGATTATTACCGGATGATGTGTGCATTCAACGGGGGCGACCGCATGGACGTGCCGCTGGCGGGTCCGGCGGTCGTAAAGGTCAGTCGTGACGCGATGGACGCATGGCAAAAGGAGTTTAGCGAGGCTGAAAAGAAACGTGACGAGTGGCTGAAGGCGGCTCGCAAACCCGTTGCACGCCAGGTGCTGGCCGAGAAGGTTTCGAAGCTGTCGATCTCCGACGACGAAAAGACACTTCTGCTCGACAAGCCGGACGATCCGGAAGCGAAGAAACTGTCGGACAAGTTTAAGAAAGAACTCAGAATCGAACCGAGCGAGTACGTCGCCGCTCTGGCTTCAGACGAGCAGTCGCGGTGGAAGGAGCTTGACTCCGCGGTGAGGATGATCGCCGATCAAAAGCCACCGAGTCTTCCAACGGCGTTTGCATTTGCCGACTTTGCCGCGGACCCGCGTGAGACGTGGCTCTTTGAACGCGGCGATTTCATGGCGCGTAATGAGCGTCTGAGCCTGGGTTTCCTGACGGTCATGATGCGGGACAAAACGGCCGATGATTACTGGAATACGGCTCGCGAAACGAAACTCCGCGACGACAGCACACAGCAGCGGCATGCGATCGCCGACTGGATTACCGACACAGATCATGGAGCCGGAGTCCTGCTGGCCCGCGTCATGGTCAATCGAGTCTGGCAACATCACTTTGGGGACGGAATTGTGCACACAGTCAGTGATTTTGGCACGCGCGGCGATGCACCGACTCATCCTGAGCTGCTGGAATGGCTGACGGGCGAGTTGATCCGCAGTGGCTGGAGCCTGAAGCACCTGCATCGACTGATCCTCAACAGTGCGACCTACCGTCAGGGGACCGCGCCGAACGAAGCCAATCACGCGATCGATCCGAACAATCACTTGTGGTGGCGTCGTCGTCCGCAGCGTCTGGAATCGGAAGCGTTCCGGGATTCAATGCTGGCCGTGGCGGGTTCACTGAATCCAAAAATGTTCGGGCCGAGTTTCAAGCCGCCGATCCCGGGCGAAGCGATGCAGGCCCGCAACGTCAAAGATCCGTATCCAGGTGATGTGCAGGATTCTCCGGCGTCGAGAAGACGATCGGTTTATATGTTCCATAAACGAGTCGTGCAGTATCCGCTGATGATGGCGTTTGACGCTCCTGATGCACAGGTCAGCTGCGGTCGCCGTACCAACACAACCGTCGCGCCGCAGGCACTGGCGCTCCTGAATGACCCGTTTGTGCGTTTGCGTTCAGAGGAGTTTTCACGGCGTCTCAGAACGGAAGCGGGAAACGAGGCCGATGCCCGGATTCGGCTGGCGTTTCAGCTGAGTCTGGCCCGTCAGCCCGCGGCAGCGGAACTGACCGATGCTCAGGCATTTCTGATTGAACAAACTGCAGCTCGACGGCGGCGGGATGGACAACTTTCGGAAGATACCGCGAAGACACTGGCAGCGGATTTCTGTCAGATGCTGTTTTCGTTCAATGAATTCATTTACGTCGATTAGGGCCTAAAAAAGGGGGCGAGGAACCAATAGCCAAATGGCCCGGAGGGTGCTCCGCACTATTGATTCCTGCCCCCCCTTTTTTTAAGCCGACTCTGCCGGATTCGGACTGAAAGGACAACTCGATGAACCCACTTCTGCAACACTGCGGACGTTTTCAGTCCAGTACAAACCGTCGTGACTTTCTGGCGAGAGCGGGCGCAGGCTTCGGAATGCTCGCGCTGGGAGACCTCCTCGGCAAAAACAATCTGCTCGCAAATGATGAGTCGCCGGAATCAGGCAATCCGCTGGCTCCGCGGGAAGGGCATTTCCCGGCGAAGGCGAAATCCGTCATTTGGCTGTTCATGGAAGGCGCGCCGAGTGCCGTGGATATGTTCGATCCGAAACCGGAGCTGACCAAACGCGACGGTCAGAAGATTG
The DNA here is from genome assembly GCA_037719765.1 of Planctomycetaceae bacterium. Classification (GTDB taxonomy): domain Bacteria; phylum Planctomycetota; class Planctomycetia; order Planctomycetales; family Planctomycetaceae; genus SXXK01. The sequence continues at coordinate 1,721 of JBBJME010000167.1, read as the reverse complement.
AGATTGATGTCTTCAATGGCAACCCGGGGCCGTTGATGAAGTCACCGTTTTCGTTCAAACAGTACGGTGAGTCCGGAGCATGGATGTGTGAGCATTATCAGAATGTCGCAAAGCATGTGGACGATTTCGCTTTCGTAAAATCCTTTTACAGCGAATCCAATGACCATGTCCCAGCCCTGTACCAGATCAACACGGGGATTCCGCGTCCTGGATTCCCCAGCGCCGGTTCGTGGGTCACTTATGGACTGGGTTCAGAAAACGACAGTCTGCCGGGTTTTGTTGTGCTGGGCAACAATCAGGGCGTCAAGGGCGGCAATCTGAACTGGAGTTCCGGATTTCTGCCCACGACATTTCAGGGAACGCTGTTTCGTCCGGAGGGCACGCCCGTAATTAATCTCAATCGACCGGGCGATGTGACGCGCGATGACCAGCGCAGGCAGCTCGACCTGCTGGCGAAGCTCAACGCTCGGCACATGGAAGAACGGCCTGGCGAAGCGGAATTGCTGGGGCGGATTGAAAGCTTCGAACTGGCGTATCGCATGCAGATGGAGGCGACGGAGCTGGTGGACTTCAGCTCAGAAACCGCCGCAATGCGGGCGATGTCGCGTCGATCAGAAGGAAACACGTTCGTTTGGTTCCAAATGCCTGATGGCTCGCCGACTGGTCGAACGCGGTGTCCGTTTCGTTCAGGTTTACAGCGACGGCGAATGGGACGCCCACAGCGATCTGAACGGCAATCACAAAGGGCATTGTCGTGCTACGGACAAACCGATCGATGCGTTGCTGACCGACCTGAAGCAGAGCGGTCTGATCGACAGCACGCTCGTCATCTGGGGCGGAGAGTTTGGCCGCATGCCTGTTTCGCAGGGCAACGGCGGACGCGATCACAATCCAAACGGGTTTGGCATGTTCATGACGGGCGCGGGAATTCGCAAAGGAACCAGTTACGGCGAACTCGATGAAATCGGCTTCCGCGCCGTCACAGATCGCGTCTCGGTCCATGACCTGCATGCGACGATGCTGCATCTGCTGGGCATTGACCACAAGCAGCTGACGTACTTCCATAACGGTCGTCGGTACCGACTGACCGATGTCGCCGGAGAAGTGCTGCACAGGATTCTGGTTTAGCGCTCCATGGCTGACGGTCAGTAGAATGCTGCCGCGGTGGATCAGCATGCGTGGATCCGGCAATGTGAAACAGGAATGCAAGGATTGGAACGTGGAAAAAAGACGAATTGGGTTTGAGGACATTTATCCGTCGGGTCCGCATTACAGTCGCGGAGTTCGCGCGGGCAATATGCTGTTTATTTCCGGATGCACAGCGAACGGATCCCCGGCACAGGATGGCAGCCCGATGGAACAGCTGCGCGTTGTGCTTGATCGCATCACAAGGATGGTCAAGGCGGAAGGCGGAAAGCCCGCGGATATCTGCAAACTCACAATGTTTGTGGCAGACCCGCATAAGTGGCATCCGTTTGAAGGCGAACAAATCGACATCTATCACGAATTTTTTGGCGACGACTATCCTGTGAACACTTTGGTGGGAGTGAGCTTTCCGATGGCGTGTATCCATATCGAGATTGATGCCATCGCCGTTCTGGATTGAAGAAGCCTCTCGACATAGAGTGTCCGCGATCAGGAATTCGTGAGAACTCTGCTGCGTTTCAGCATAGTCGCCATGTCCCGGTTTCTCACGAATCCGGGAACCACCAACTGCTGTC
>JBBJME010000022.1:0-43481 GCA_037719765.1 Planctomycetaceae bacterium | reverse complement strand
ACGACGTCGTATCAGATCCCAGCTTTGCTGGCTGATGGCAACTACGTATTCTGGGTACGAGCGAGACGATTGCATCAGGTGACCGAAATCAAACTCACTGGCACGCCCACGTCCGGCAGTTACCGCATCGTCCTGACGACTTTCGGAACCGATGGAACAACGCAGCAGACTGGTCCGATCAGCTACAGTGCGACGGCTGCGGATATAAAGGCGGCTGTCCTTTCTCTCACAGGGTTCGAAAATGCCGATGTGGTTGGCTCCATTAATGCCCAGAATCAGACGTACCTGCTCCAGATTCCGCAAACGTCTGGTCAGGTCAGGGTGAATGTCGTCGGCAGCATCAACCCTGGCACGTTGACGCATGCGACAAGATATCTGCCCGAAGTAGTGGGGCTCTGGAGCTTGCGGAGCGATTTCTCGACGAATCCGATTCCCGTCATTACTGGCCCGGTTGGAATTGAATCGAATGATCCAAACAAACGCATTGTGACCGCTCTCCGTCCAGTCGTCGAGTGGACTCCTGTCGACAAAGCGGCGCGCTACGATGTGTGGGTTGAACGTAGTGACGGGAAAACTCCGTACCTGCGAACGACGTCATCGACAAACTCCTACCAGTTCGAACAGGACATCGAGCCCGGTAAATATTCGGTCTGGATTCGAGCGGTGAGCACCGACGGCCAATTTTCCGACTGGAGCACTCCGTTCGCGTTTCAAGCGACGGGTGGTGCTCCGATCATCACATCGCCTGCGGCGAACACCAACGTAATTCCGATTCCGGATATCACCTGGACACCGGTCCCTAACGCAAAATCATACGACATCTGGATCGCCTGGATAGGCGAAGATTACGACTACATCCGCGCCAGCGGCGTCCTGCTCACAACGTTTGCACCAACGGATCCACTTCCCACTGGGTCATACCGTGTATGGGTTCGGGCGGTCACGGCAGAGGGCAGGGAGCTTTCCTGGAGCGCGCCGGTCGACTTTACCGTCGCATTGAATGGCGTCGAACAGCCCGAGGGTGAAGTCCCTGAATTGCTGGCCACACTGCTGCCGGCGATCGGCGACGTTCAAGCGGACGCAACGGTTGAAATTGAGGCAGGGAAATCGAAAGACCGTCGTACTTCGGATGTTCCAACTGACAATGTTGGAATTGGGTTTGAGACCGTCGCCATGCTTTCCATGCCAGCTGCAATGCCCGCCATGACGCCGGAGACCGAAGTCTTCATTCAGCAATTGGCAGCAGAATGCACGTCTGCCGAATGGTGGATGCCACAGGCAACGGAAACCTGATACGACTTCTTCAATCTGCCATTTCCAGAGGCCCGGCTTTTCAAAAAAGCCGGGCTTCTTGGTTGTGAATTTATGGAAGAACGCAGACCGGGAGTGATCAGAACTGCTGACGCCCTTTTAGCGCATCGGCCAGCATTTCGCGGTTGGCGAATTCCAGGACGCTGCCGGACGCGATGCCGCGGGCAAGGCGCGTGATGCGGACGTTGTCGTTCTGCAGCAGATTGGTAATGAAGAGCGCCGTGCCGTCGCCCTCCAGCGTCGGGTTGGTTGCCATCACCAGTTCGGTGATTCCCTGCTTGCGGACGCGATGCACCAGTTGTGCAATCGTGAGATCCTCCGGACCGACACCGTCGAGCGGTGCGATGCGGCCTCCTAAAACATGATACAGCCCTGAATATGCACCGGAGGATTCCAGTGCGACGACGTCTTTTGGCTGTTCGACGACGCAGACCACATGCAGATCGCGTCGAGGGTCGCGGCAGATTCGGCAGAGCGTGTCTTCCGTGAGATTGAAGCACATCGAACAGCGCTTAACGCTGAGCTTAACCTGGCGAATCGCATCAGCCAGGGCGTTGGCTTCGTCACTGGAACTCGATAAGACATGGTTTGCCAGGCGTTCCGCTGATTTGCGACCAATACCCGGCAGGTTGCCAAATTCTTCGATCAGTTTGGCTACCGCCCTGCCATAGGGATGATCCTGTGTCTCCGTTTTCATAGATTTCATAGAACCAATCGCTCTCCGTGCGTAATTGAGGGTTGAATCCAGTGCAGGCAGCAGTTTGCTCTTACAACAGACTCCTGTCCAGCACAGCCCTCGCCTGCTGGAAATAGTCCTTCCATTCGATCTCCGGTCGGCCGTCGCGCAGACAGTCGCGGACTTTCTGCAGCGTGTTGCGTGCCATGTGCGGGCAGCGATTGCAGGCGCACGTTTCTCCGGACGATGCCATGATCCCTGGAACCGGGATGTATGTGTGCTGTGGGGCTGCTTTCGTCAGTGGATGAATCATGGCGACTTCTGTGGCGACCAGGAACGTGGTCGGCTCCTTCAGAGCCATCACATACTGCCGCATTTTTTCCGTGCCGCCAATGACGTCAGTGATTTCGAGAATGTTCTGCGGACATTCCGGATGCGCGATCACAATACAGCCGGGATTGTTCTTTTTCGCACGGATGAGGTCCTGCACGCTGAAGATCTCATGCACCATACAGGAACCCGGCCACAGGATCATCTTGCGACCGGTGATTTCCACGAGGTAACGTCCGAGATGCTGATCGGGTACGAACAGGATTTCTTTGTCTTGTGGAACGCGGTCAATAATCTCCCGAGCGTTCCCACTGGTCACAATCCAGTCGCACAGGCTTTTGACAGCGGCGGAGGTATTGATGTAAGCGACTGTCTGGAAGTCTCGACCCTGTGCACGCAACTGTTCCTGAAATGCGGCCAGCTGATCCGGAGGACAGCTATCCGCCAGTGAACAGCCTGCCAGCAGGTCAGGAATGAGGACTCGCTTTTTCGGATTCATAATCTTCGCCGATTCACCCATGAAGTGGACGCCGGCAAAGACAATCGTGGACGTGGTCACGCGTGTGGCATCACGAGCCAGTTTCAAACTATCTCCCGTGAAGTCCGCGATGTCCTGGATTTCCCCGTCGACGTAGAAGTGCGCCAGGATGGTGGCATCTTTTTCCTTCTTAAGTGCATCGATTTCGTCCATCAGATCGAGCGGATCTTCTTCGACGACGACTGGTGCGGTGAGAACCGGAAGAGGCATGACATTCATCCTTAAATTCGTTTTCAGGCCGCGAGGGCACAATTACCCCTGTATTATTGCATTCGCGGGCCAAACTTTCGAACAGATCTGTGGTCAAACGACAATTCATGGCAAATTGCTGAAATTCGGCCCGTTCCTGTCCCTCAAGATCCTATCCAGAGGTTACAGGCATCACACTGAGTCCCAGATTGAGCAATAAACGGCCATCACATTTTGATTCGAGCTGTTTCTCGATTACCCTCAAGAGTCAAATATTCAAAAATCCGGCCACATTGGCTGATCCCGTCCGAGTCTCCTCCCTGAATTCATGTCCGACCCTAAAAACGATTCCGCTGATTTATCCACGATTCCTGTTCGAGTTCTGATTGTCGATGATGACGAAGGACACGCTCAGGCTGTTGCCGATTCGCTTGCGCGGATCAATTGTGACTGCAAGGTTGCGGGATCAGGCGAACGCGGGGCTCAGTTGATTCATTCAGAATCCTGGGACGTCGTCGTCACCGATCTGCGCATGGGTGAAGTCGACGGCCTTGAAATCCTGAGGCTTACCAAGGAAGAGCTACCGGAAGCAGAAGTGATTGTGCTTACAGGGCACGGTTCGATCGCGTCAGCCGTCACGGCGATGCAGCACGGTGCTTACACCTATCTCACCAAACCGCTCGACATCGGCGAACTTCGTTCCGCCGTGGAGAAAGCATCTGCTCGCCTGAGGCTGATTCGCCGCAACGCAGAGCTTCGGCAATCGCTGGACGAACGATTCGGCTTCGAGGGTGTCATCGGCAACAGTCCGCAGATGCACAGCATTCTCGACATCCTGAAGAGCGTCGCACCGACCGACAGCACTGTCTTGATCCACGGCGAAAACGGGACAGGGAAAGAACTGGTCGCACGCGCCCTGCATCAGAACAGTCCTCGCAAGAATAAACCATTCGTGCCGCTCAACATTTCCGCGTTGCCGGACAGCATTCTGGAAAGTGAACTGTTCGGCCACGAAGCGGGTGCGTTTACCGGCGCGATGGGGCGACGCATCGGAAAGTTTGAACACGCCAACGGAGGGACGCTGTTCCTTGACGAAGTCGGAGAAATGCCGATGGACACGCAGGTCAAACTGCTGCGTGTACTGGAAGAACGCAAGATCACGCGTCTGGGGGCAAACGACGAGCTGCCGATTAATGTGCGTCTGGTCGCTGCGACCAATGCGGACCTGCAAAAGTTTGTGCAGGACGGAAAATTTCGCGAAGACCTGTACTATCGCATCAACGTTGTCTCGATCAACCTCCCACCGCTGCGAGAACGTTCGGGCGACATTCCGCTGCTGATGGAACACTTCCTGCGCGACCTGACGAAACGCACGGGGCGTGACGCGCAAGGATTTTCCCGTGCGGCACGCAAGGCACTGCTGGCCTATCACTGGCCAGGCAACATTCGCCAACTGCGGAATACGATCGAACGCATGCTGGTCCTGGACAACGACGGCGTGCTCGATATCGACGGTCTGCCGCCTGAAATCGCCGTGCTGGTGAAGGATCAGGTTCCCGACGCCGACGACGAAATGCCATCCGGTGTCGATGGGCTGATCGGCAGGCCCATGACAGAAGTCGAAAAATACTACATCCAGCGGGCCCTTGATCTGACCGACGGCAACCGCGAAGAAGCCTCAAGAATGCTGGAAATCGGCGAACGCACGCTTTATCGTAAGATTAAGGAGTACGAACTAAGAAAATAGGAGCGTAGTTCCGGCACTTTGCCGCCTTGCCGGAACGGCGCTCCGCTTGGTCCGGCCTACTGATTCAACCCCAGTTCGTTGTCTTGACAAAGCACGACCCTGCGGACACCGTCTGATGATGGATCTTGACATTGCAATTTGCAGGCAATCGCGAGTCGCGTATGAAATCTTTTCTATTCACCATATCAGTGCTCATTGTCGTAGACCCGACAATTCTTCATGCTCAGGTACGAGGAAAGGCCCTGGAAGAAATCAAATCCTGCACCATAGTTCAGGCTGATTGGGCGGACGGTGACAGCTTTTTGATAAAAACCGACACTGGCGATCAACATACGATTCGCCTGTATGGGGTCGATTGCCTCGAAATGCACGTGAGAGATGACAGTGACGCGACCCGATTGCGTGCGCAGCGCCGATACTTCGGGATTTCAGAAGTGGGTGGTTCTCCAGGAGCCTCGATTGAACTCGCCAGGAAATATGGCAAACTTGCCGCCGATGAAACAGCAAAAGCATTGGCTCAACCCTTTACGATTCATACATCGTTTGCCGACGCCCGCGGTGACGCAAAATTCAAGCGGATCTACGGCTTTGTAAGGGCGGCCGACGGTGAAGATCTCGGGGAGCGTCTGGTTCGACTCGGATTGGCCCGCGCATTTGGCGTCTACCGGGAAACGCCCGATGGAGAGCACAGAGACGTCTATAAGGAAAGTCTTCGCGACCTGGAACTCGTCGCGTCCAGGAGGGAGAGCGGCATCTGGGCGAAGACGGATTGGGAAAAACTTCCAGCAGAGCGCCTGCTTGAACGCAAGGAAGAAACACAACTCGGCCTCGCAATCGGCAAGAAAAAGATCGCGCCAGCTGCTATGCTTGATTTGAATACTGCCGCCCGAGATGAACTGATGAGTATTCCTGGTGTAGGGGAAAAGACGGCCATTCGAATCATTGAGGGCCGACCATACGCAACGTTTGAGGAGCTCGACAAGGTCGAGGACATCGGTCCAAAGTTGCTCGACACGCTCAAGATCCACGGGCGCATTGATAATCAACAGGGCTGCCTCGCGAAGCCTTCGCCATAACACGACACGCAATCTGTGATATAATCAATTGATACTGAACTGACATGCGATGTGATCAATCCTATAGTCGCCGTACTGGACACCGACATGCTGGAAATACAAAGTCCGCAACATCGAGGCCGACGCGCTGTTCTCAAGGCGGGCGTGTTGAGTATGGCGGGGCTGAATCTGGCAACTCAGCAGCGACTGATCGCGGATGGCACTGCGAAGAAGAACAACAAGAGTGTCATCCTGATCTGGCTCGACGGCGGTCCCAGTCAGTTGGAATCTTATGATCCGAAGCCGGAGGCCCCTGCTGAATTTCGCGGGCCGTTTGGAACCATCAGTACCAATGTGCCCGGCATTCAGTTTTCTGAACTGATGCAACAGCAGGCAAAGTTTGCAGATAAGATGTGCATCATTCGATCCATGCGACACGGGACGGGCGATCACTTCGCCGGTGCTCACTGGATGCTGACCGGCCGATTCGGAGCGACTACGGCATCCAAAGGAATTCGCTATCCGTCACTTGGGTCGTGCGTCTCGAAACTGAAAGGTGCCAACAGACCCGGACTGCCGGCGTACGTCGGACTGCCTTCGGCGGAAAGCGTTTACCTGTTCCCCGGCTATCAGGGGGCTTCTTATCTCGGCGGCGAGCATGATCCATTCGCCGTGAACAACGAGTCTCGTTACCTGCACCACAGCTACAACATTAAGGTCGAAGCACCGACATGTTTCAATGCTCCCGCAGGTCTTGATCAGTCGCGGGCACAGGATCGCAGCAGTCTTTTGGCCTCACTGGATCGATTGCGGCGAGATGTTGACAAGACAGGCGTGATGGATGTGATGGATGCTCATCATCAGTCCGCAATGTCGCTCGTCTTTGGCGGTGCGGCGATCGATGCGTTTGATATTTCAAAGGAATCGCCGGAAGTCGCGGAACGCTACGGAAAAAATCCGTGGGGCCAGTATACGCTGATGGCCAGACGTCTCGTCGAAGCTGGCGTCACCTTCGTCACCGTGGATATGCCACATTGGGATCATCATTCTCAACTTGTCGAAGGCCACGCCCCGAACATGCGCGCGATGGACCAGTGCGTTGGGGCGCTGATGACGGACCTCGTTGATCGAGGACTTCTCAATCAGGTCATGGTGATTGTAATGGGTGAATTCGGACGCACGCCGCGCATCAACGAAGGGCAGGCTGGTATTCCAATTCCCGGCCGCGATCATTGGGGCGATGCGTTCTCCGTGATGCTTGCCGGTGGTGGCCTGCAGCAGGGTGTCGTGGTCGGGGCCACCAGTTCAAAAGCCGAATATCCCGTCGAACGCGAGGTCGCCCCGCATGACCTTTTTGCGACGGTGTATCGAGCCCTTGAAATTGATCCCACAACTCAATTCCTGGACTTTTCCGGACGCCCGGTCTCACTGGTGGATAAGGCTGAGGGAATCCGTGAAATTCTGTAGTTCACGCTCTGCCACTCGATACGCCGCCCCGGACCACTGCGACAAACGGAATTCGCCGAACTCACCAAATCGTGGTGACAATCCTGCCAGCACCAGATAAACTGCCGTTCGATCCGCCAGGAAATGTGGCAAGCGTATATGTGGAGGTAGACAGTGTCTCTAAAAGAATTTGTCACTCACGAAGTTGAAACACTTGGAGAGAGTGACCTGCAGGCTGTTGCAGAATACGTGTCATTTCTCAAGTTTCGTTCTCGCACAACTTTGAGCGACGCTCGTTTAACCTCACTTTATCACGAGTTTGAGAATGAAGATCGTGCACTCGCGGAAGAGGGCATGCAAGATTATGGAGCAACTTTGTCGCAGGACGATACTCGCTGACTGCCCAGCGCGGCGAAATTTGGTACGCGGACCTCAATCCTGTACGAGGCTCGGAACAAGCAGGCGTCCGTCCAGTCCTGGTCTTTCAGAACGACAGGATCAACAAAGCCATGCTCACGACTCTGGTCATTCCCCTGACAACAAATCTGCGGCGTGCGGCTTTGCCATCATGCGTTCAAGTGGCCAAAGGTGAGGGCGGTTTGGCTGCTGAGTCAGTCTTACTGTGTCACCAGATGCGCGTCATCGATGTTTCACGCCTGGACTACAGACTCGGCAAGATCGGTGCGGCAATAATGGCAGAAGCTGAGACATCTGTCCTTTATACATTGGGAATCCGCGCGAACTGAGTTGACATCAGACGAAACGTAGTCGTCTTGTTCCGCAGAGATGAGCCTTCGTGGGATCTATACCGGGACGTACTATGAAACCCCTTGCGTTTCTCACCATGGACAGTCTCGACGATTTCGTGTCCTACGATGCTCTGGTGACGGACTGCCTGGCAGACCGCGGCGTTAAAGTGGCCAACGTGTCCTGGCGAAGTCGGACGGTGAATTGGGATGACTATGAATTGGTCATCATTCGTTCGCCCTGGGATTACCAGCAGGCGGTCGATGAATTCATGAATGTCCTCGAGACCATCGACGCATCTGCGGCGGTGCTCTGGAATCCCATCGACGTTGTGCGCTGGAATGTCCGCAAGACGTACCTTCAGGAATTGGATGATCGCGGAATTACGATCGTGCCGACTCAATTTGTGCAAAGCCCGACGGAGTCGCAGATTCGCGGCATGTGCGAGGTATTCGAAACGGACCAGATCGTGATCAAACCCGTCGTCGGGGCGAATGCGAATGATACGTTCTGGCTGCGACCGGATTCGTCAGCCTCCGAACTGAAGCAGATCGAATCGCTGTATTCTGGCCGCTTAGCGCTCCTTCAGCCGTTCATCCCCAGCGTCATCGAAGACGGTGAGACGTCGCTGGTGTTCTTCGATGGACTGTACAGCCACAGCGTTTTGAAGACACCAAAGGCAGGCGACTTTCGGGTTCAGGAGGAACATGGCAGTCGCATTTGCTCCATCCAGCCGGATTCCGCTTTGCTTGAATTCGCAAAGTTCGCCCTGGAGCCCGTCCCACAGCACACGCTGTACGGACGTGTGGATCTGGTGGAACTGCCGAACGGTCAGCCGGCCGTGATGGAACTGGAACTCATCGAACCGTCGCTGTATCTGAAGTACGACGCCGATTCACCCGCACGATTTGCTGAGGCGATTCAGCGATTCAGAGCGTGATCGGCCAGACGCTGGCAGTATTCGTCGTCACCCATGGCCTTAATCTGTTCTTTGGTGAGTTCAATCAGCTCCGGCCCGGATTCATCGATTTCCAGTATTGCCGCATGCCGCACAAAGTGGTTCTCATCGCCGAGCAGTTCGCCAAGTGTTGCTGCAGCTTTCCTGAGGTCGCCCGCGCGAGCCAACCCGCCTGCGGCTGCGATGCGGATGGCCGGTTCTTCCGATTCTGATTCTTTCTCCAGTAGCTCTTTGAAGTCTGCCACATTCGAGGCCTTGCTGCAGGCCATCACCTGCCACCAGCGAACGGCCCGATCAGCGTCGAGTGGTGGCATTGCGATGTCCGATTGACGGGCGACGCTGCGCGCCGTGGATTTCGCCGCCGCGAGGAGTTTCTCCGTTCGCTGCAGTCCCTCACCGCCATGCAGAATCTGCCAGCGGCTGCCGGCTGCAGTTTCTCCGGCATCCAGCAGAATTTCCGGAAGCAAATGCGCGTCGCGCGTCTCAACCTGCCAGCGATCACATTCTGCGGAGAGCGTTTTCAGCGTCGCGGCATGCGCTGGATCGCTGGCGAGATTTGCCAGCTCCCAGGGATCGGCGTTCAGGTCGTACAATTCTTCGTCGGCACGCGGACTTGCGAACCACTGTGCAGACTGCGGACCCAGCTTTCCCGCAGACAACAGCTTCCGCATTTCCTGCATGATCGCGTTCTGTTCGCCGTAAGAGACATGCTGCAACGCTGGTCGCCATGGCATGAGATTGCGCACATAACGAAAGTCTCTCGATCGCACGGTGCGGACCATGTCGAAGCGTTCATCAATCCGGTCACGAGCTCCGTAGATGAATTCGCGATCGGGTCCCGGCGCCTTGCCGAGAAACGGCTGACCGCTGACTCCATCCGGAATGGTCACGCCCGCCAGCGACAGCACGGTTGGGCCCAGATCGATCAGGTTGATCATCCGATCATCGGTTGATCCGGCCGCGGCTTCAGTGGTGATGTTCCTGTATTTCTCTGGAACACGCACAATCAACGGTACACGCGATCCGGAATCGTACGTCCAGCGCTTGGCTCGAGGCAGACCGTTGCCATGATCAGACCAGAAGAAGACGATCGTGTCGTCGGCCAGGCCTGCATCGGCCAGTTCTTTCAGGATCAGTCCGGCTTGGCGATCCATAACTGTGATGAGATCCGTTAACCGGACAAGATCCTCTCGGACAGCAAGCGTATCCGGATACAACGGCGGCACAATCATAGCTTCGGGGCGATGGCGTTCCGATGCTTTCAGGACCGAGGCGACTTCTTTCCAGCCTTTCTGCCACACTTTGCTTTCATGTGTCATCGTCAGATTGAAAACAGCAAAGAACGGCTGGTCGTCATCTGATCGATTCTTCCAATGCGCTTTGCCGGAAGATTCGTCCCACGTCGTTTTTTTATTCCAGCAGAGGTTGTAGTCGGTCTTGCTGTTGTTGGTGCAATAGTAGCCGGCTTCTCGGAGGTATTGCGGAAACGGACGGATATGAGGCGGTAATTTCGCCTTGGACCGCATGTGATTTGCCCCGAGTGCGATCGGGTCGCTGGCCGTGATGATCCCAGTGCGGCTTGGAGCACATACGCCGTGGCAGGAAAATGCATGAGTACAGCGAATGCCTTCAGTGGCCAGCTGATCGAGATTCGGAGTGTTGGCTGTCTGATCGCCGTAACACCCGAGTCGCGGACTGATGTCTTCGCAACTGATCCAGAGGATGTTCGGTCGATCCGCAGCAAATAGCTGAGCGGACGCACAGAACAAGGCCACAAGAGACAACAGTTGAGGTTTCATGGAAGACCTGTAATTCTGCGGACCAGAGAAAAAATGCTGCGCAAAGTCTACACTATACGCACCGATTCCATACCCGCATCAATCCGCACACGGAGATTTTTGATGTTGCGACCTTTTCCAATCACGTCATTGTTTTTTAAACTGATCAGCATTGCGTTGATCGCTGCTGCGGGTTCATCAATGCGTGCCGACGACGGAGTCTTCGCAGTCAATTCAGAGCCCAAACTGCTGTGGAAAGGCGGTGAGTTCACAGAAGGCGTTGCGGCGCGGTCGGACGGGTTGGTTTTCTTCAGTGATATCCCCAGCGATCCAGCGACACCCGGTCGGATTCTGGTGTTCAATCCAGCGACCCGCCAGACTCAGGTTTTCTGCGCAAACAGCAGCAAGAGTAACGGCCTCGCATTTGATTCCGGAGACCGGATGCTCGCGTGTTGTGGCGCCAACGGTGGCCTGCGTGCGTTGTGCGAAGTAACGGAAGACGGACTGGTGCGAGGAGTCTCCGAATTATTCGAAAAGAAGCCGTTCAATTCACCAAACGATCTGGCCATTCATCGGGACGGCAGTGTCTATTTCAGTGATCCTCGCTACGTGGGCTTCGAACCGCTGGCCTTGCCGGGAATGTGGGTGTTCCGATTCGATCCTGAAACTGGTGCCACAACGGTCGCCACGAAGTGCGCGTCGAAGCCGAACGGGATTGGTATTTCGCCGGATGGCAAAACGATCTACGTCGCCAACACCGACAATGGCTCCGTCGGTCTGCCGGATAAACCAGCCGAGTTAAAAAAACGAATGACACTCGAAGCGTTCGACATCGCCACTGACGGGACGTTGACGCATCGAATGACACTCGTGGATTTTGGCGGAGAAGATGGGATTGACGGGATGACGGTCGATGCCAGTGGTCGCATCTTCGCAGCCGTGCGATCCGAAAAGCGTTTCGGAATTGCGGTATTCAATCCGTCCGGGTACGAGCTGGCTTTTCTGAAGACACCCACGCTGCCGTCAAATTGCAGCCTCGGAGTCGGGAATGATGCGGAAACTCTGTATATCACAGCGGGAGGCGAGCTTTATTGCGTGAAAGTGAAGCAGTAAGAATTTGTGCATTTGAACCCGGTTGCGAATCAAAGTGTCATCGTCGCACATGCCGGTATAAACCAAGCTGTGTAAACCGGCATCACTTTTTTTTCGAGAGTGAACAATGGTGCCCATCGAACAATTCCTGGTTCGATGGGCATTGTGCATGACTATGTTTTCCATTTCGTTCTTCGGGCTCGTTGCCATGCTCCTGACAATCTCCACAACGCACGAACCCGCTACCGATCTGGGCTACCTGCTGCATTAGTACCCGGAGCGGTGTCAATGCCTGCTACTTTCTTGCTGGCGTGGTTTTGTCCGCTGCCGCCGTCGCCTGTTGACCCGAATCGAATCTCGATGTACGCTAATACGATGACCACTCAACAACTCACCACCGAAGCACTGGCACTCCCCTTGGCCCAGCGAATCGAACTGGCCCAGACATTGTGGGAAAGCATCGACTGTGGATTGCCGGAGATTGCCCCGGAAGAAGCAATCCGTGACGCAGCTCGACGAGACGCGGAGCTGACTTCAGGCACCGTTGTCGGACGGACACATGCAGATGTTATGGCCGCCGCCCGGCAGTCCCTGAAATGAAAGTCACGTATCACCCCGAGGCCGAAGCGGAACTGCGGGAGGCCGCCCAGTATTACGAAGAGCGGGTCCCACACCTCGGAGAGCGTTTCCTCGACGCGGCGAACCTTGCAGTCGAATCTATTGTCCGTTCTCCAGGGATGTGCAGGGTTGTTGAATCCGACATCCGATTGTGTTTGATGCAGAAGTTTCCCTACGCGATCTACTTTCGAGTTTTCCCCGATCAGATCCGCATCCTCGCATGGAAACATCACAGCCGGAACCCTGAGTATTGGAAGTCGCGGTTAAGTGAGTGATTCAGTGTCCGTAAGGAGAGATGCCGATTTGAAGCTGGCTTTGCGGTAGAGGTCATCAGATCCTTCGGATTTGCCGAGACGCAGTGGAAGCTGTTCCTGAAAGCAGGCTGCCCATCTGTCTATGACAAGCAGCGTGATGCTCTCGTTTGGGTGAAAGGTGGGCCAGAAAGCCGACCGTTAAGAAAGGCCCATCGAATAAGTTCAGTCGGCAAGGATAGTGCAGGAAAGCCGTTGAAAGTATTGTCGCATGTCACTAAGCCCAAAAAACGCGGGTGATTTGAAGGAAGTCACCATATACACAGATGGTGGTGCTGTTCCAAATCCCGGCAGAGGTGGCTATGGAGTTGTGCTTCGTTTCGGCAAACACGCAAAAGAACTGTCTGGCGGTTATGCACTAACAACGAACAATCGCATGGAGTTGATGGCAGTCATTGTCGGGTTGGAAGCCTTAAAGGAACGATGCAGGGTCCAGCTTCATAGCGACTCCAAATACATCGTCGATGCCATCATAACCGGCTCCGCTTTCAAGTGGCGTGATAATAATTGGTTGATGAAAGCCGCTGGATCGAAAAAGGCAAAGAACCCTGATCTATGGGAGCGACTTCTCTTCGCTTATGATCAGCAGGTTGCTGAGTTGGTCTGGGTCAAAGGGCACGCAGGGATTGATGACAACGAGCGGTGTGATCAACTTGCATCGGATGCTATGCAGCAACCAGATTTGCCACCCGACAAAGGATACTCTCCAGATCCTTCTACGATTTTTTCGTCCACTCCAGCGAATGGTCAACCGACATCCTCATCGCCGAAAACAAAAATGACAGGGGTGGGTCAGCCGTGTCGAAAATGCCTTACGCCCGTCATCAAGAGAGTTCCGAAAAAGAAACCGGTAAAATCAGATCAAACTTACTACTACGCTTGGTATTTGTACTGCCCCGGCTGCAAATCCTTGTACATGGTCGAAGATGCCAGGCGTGAAGTTTCCGACGAAGGTGGTCGGGGCGCTGCCGACAAGACAGACGAATAACTTATGGAGATGTTCCCCAATGACAAACGGCAGATTGTCAGTGCCAGATCTGTCAGGATTGGGACGAACTTCCGCATCGAAATTGCGTGTGCCACATTTCAGTGACCATCATTGATGCGGTGTGCGACTCGGCACCGTCCCAACTTGAAAGACCGCCGTATCCACCAGAAGATTTGGGCGGGCCGTGAGGCTGTGTCGGCTATCTCGACGCCAGCCCACGGATTGAAAGAATGAACAAAATCCAGAAAGGAAGTGCAAATGGCAAAGAAAAGTCACTCCACACTGAAGCCGAAAATACCCGTCGTGACTGCAACCAAACGGCTCTATACGCTGGTGGTCTTTCTGAGGGGCGGTCCGATCAGCGAAAAGTTCGCCGAGAAAAACCCGGAGATTTCCCGGACGATCGAGATTCGTGGCAATCAGACACTCGAAGAACTTCATCATGCGATCTTCAACGCATTTGACCGCCGGGAAGAACACATGTACGAGTTCCAGTTCGGCAAAGGTCCAATGGACCCGAAGGCACCGAGGTATGTTCTGCCATCGAATTTCGAGATGGACATGGGTGAAGGGAAACCCGCTTCCGGTCGGGTGGACCAGACCTCGCTCGACTCACTGGGGCTGAAGGCAGGCCGCAGTTTTGGATATTGGTTTGACTTCGGCGACGACTGGTGGCACCAGATCGACGTGATGGCCATTGAGGAAAAGGCTCCCAGAGGGAAATACCCGAAAGTCATCAAGAAAGTCGGAAAGAGTCCGCCGCAGTATCCAGACAAGTAGGCGGAAAGCGGACTTCGGACCTCGTATCCCATAGCATACAATTTCGACATTGAAGTATTAACAACGTGCCCGTATGCCCGAACACCTGACCGGATTCGTAGATCGAGTCACCTACCACAACCCGCAGCACGAATTCTTGGTGTGGGCTGCAACTGCATTAGCGTAAACAGAACGGGACAAACAATGATTATTGAGGAGCATGAAACGATTGTCCGGCAAATCGTGGATGAATCGAATCACGAACCAAAGGAGGCAGGCAAGAGCCGTGTTCTCATGGGATGGCGTGCGAAGCTGGAAAAGGAACCGCCACATTTGCGGCTTCACCAGATTGACGAGATCGTGCGAGAAGTCCGGCGAAGACTCGGAACCGCTCCTTGATGCTTCAAGACTGGTTCGGTTTACCGATGAGACGACCGGCCTCAAGTATTTGAATGCATAAGGCGACCAAAAATGACCAACGACAACAACCGTGTCAGTCCCGAGACACGAAAGATGTTGGCGGGTGTGCGAATCATCTGCAAACCAATTAAAAGCAAACAATATGCCCAACTTCATCTGCACCACCTGCGGCACGCAGTTCGCCGATACGGACGAGCCGCCTGCCGAATGCAGGATTTGTACTGACGAACGGCAGTACGTTGGCTGGCAGGGGCAAAAATGGACGACGCTCGCCGATATTAAAGAGTCGCACCGAAATGTTGTCCGGCTCAAAGAACTGGGTCTCTATGGGATCGGGATGGAGCCATCGTTTGCCATTGGTCAACGGGCACTACTCATTGTTCGTCCCGAGGGGAACATCCTCTGGGACTGCATCTCGCTCATCGACGACGGCCTTATTCAGATGGTGAAGGGAATCGGCGGCATCTCAGCCATCGCAATTTCACATCCGCACGACTACACGAGTATGGTTGACTGGAGCCGAGCGTTTGATTGCCCGATCTATCTGCACTCTGCTGACCGGGAGTGGGTAATGCGGCCCGATCCAGCCATCGAGTTTTGGGATGGTCACACGAAAGAGATCGCCGATGGTCTGACGCTGATCCGCTGCGGCGGACACTTCGAGGGCGGCACGGTCCTACACTGGCCTGTAGGCGCTGGCGGTACGGGTGTGCTTCTCACCGGCGATATTCTGCAAGTTGCACAGGATCGGCGCTGGGTGAGCTTCATGTATTCGTAATCGCTGGTCAAACAAGGGGTCGAACGATTTCCCGACTTCGCTCCGCTGTACTTGTTCCTCGGCGATTTAAGCAAGTCTGAGGGAGAGGCTGTTGTTGCTTATCGCAAGGGCCTTGAACTGGTTGATGAACCTCTTCAGATAGAAGGCCGGATTCACAAAGTGCATGATCCCAGCGGCGATCATGAAGGTTGCCAGCAGATATTTCGAAATCGCCTTGATTTGACTCATCAGATTTCTTCAGCCTTCACATACAACTCTGACGGTGCCACTTTGAAGTAACGAAACAACGCCGGACAGAGCCAGCCTTCCATCGGAGGTTCTTCCATCCGATTCCAGTTCCTGTCAGTTTGCGGCATCAATTATGGTATTAATCATTGTAACCGGCGTTTTGACACTATTGTTGCATCGTCGGTTCGATTCACCAGCTCGACATGGGTGATTCGGGTATCGATGTTAAGAGGTGATATCCTGGTGCAGTGCCATTGTGATAGCGGAATGGTATGATTGTGCAGGATTGCTTTTTTGCTGCATCGCCATTCCAATCGACTTGAATACTTCATGAATACGAAAAATTTCGCACCTGAACTGCTCGCTCCGGCTGGAGACTGGGACTGCATACGTGCGGCGGTGGAGAATGGTGCGGACGCAGTCTACTTCGGCCTGGAAGATGGATTCAACGCGCGCGCACGAGCCACAAATTTTGAATTGAATAACATCGCCGACATCATGCTGTTTCTGCATCGACGCGGTGTCAAAGGTTATGTCACGCTGAACACGCTTGCGTTCTCGGATGAATTGCCGCAGCTGCAGACCATTATTCGCCGCCTCGCATTGGCACCGGTCGATGCGGTACTCGTCCAGGATCTTGGCGTGGCCAGAATGATCCGTGAGATCACGCACGACCTGACAATTCACGCATCGACGCAGATGACACTGACCAGTGCCGAATGTATCGCCGTCGCAGAGCAGCTCGGAATTCAGCGCGTCGTACTGCCGCGTGAGCTTTCGATCGACGAGATTCGGCAGATTCACAGTAAGACAAATGTCGAACTGGAGGCGTTCGTGCATGGAGCGCTGTGCGTGGCCTATTCCGGCCAGTGTCTGACCAGCGAATCACTCGGTGGTCGCAGTGCGAATCGCGGACAGTGTGCTCAGGCGTGTCGATTGCCATATGAACTGTTGTGCGACGGCGAACTGCGTGACTTCGGCGATCAGAAGTATCTGCTCAGTCCACAGGATCTGGCTGCGTTTGCACTGACGCCGCAGTTGATTGAGGCTGGTGTGCGATGCTTCAAAATCGAGGGACGACTGAAGACGCCTGAGTACGTGGCGAACATCACGCGGCACTATCGCGAAGCCATCGACAGTTCCGTCGCCGGACATCCGGTGCAATTTACCCGCCGACAGATTCAGCAGATGGAGCAGTCATTCTCGCGAGGCTTCTCACCGGGCTGGCTTCAGGGGTGTGATCATAAGATGCTCGTTCCGGCGACGAGTTCCGCGAAACGCGGCGTATTGCTGGGACGCATTGAAGCCGTGCATTTCAATCGAGTGACTGTGCAGCTGGAGTATGCAGTTCAGGCGGGCGACGGCGTCGTGTTTGACGGAGATCGAGCAAACGATGATGAGCAGGGCGGTCGCGTTTTCCAGGTGTTTCAGGGACGGACGGCCATCAGTGAATCCGTCGATTCCGGCGTGGTGGACCTGACGTTTGATCGCAGCAATATCCATCTCAGTCGGTTGTATGTCGGACAACAGGTGTGGAAGACCGACGACCCGCGACTGACGCAGCAACTGCGTCGAACCTATGAAACAGCTGACCCGCAACGCCGCGTGCCGTTGATGCTCACGGTGCATGCGGAGCCTGGTCGCCCCCTGCTGATTGAGGGCATGGCGAAGAACGGCTGCGGGTGTCGGGTCGAATCGGAGCAATCGCTGGAGGTCGCTCAAAAGCATCCGATCACTGTGGATGTGCTGCGTGAGCAGCTTTCGCGACTCGGTGGCACAGCGTTCGAGCTTCTCGATCTGACGGCGACAATTGTCGGTACGCCGATGGTGCCGCTGAGTGTGCTCGGGAAGCTGCGAAAGCAGTTGATCGAGCAGCTTGATCGTTCGCTGCCGATGCCGGACGTTGTGCTCTGCCGCGACAACGCTCTTGATCGGCTTCAGAGCCAGCTACCAGTTCGTGAAACTCAGGCGACCACGCCGCTGCTGACCGTGCTCTGTCGAACACTGGATCAGGTCCGAGCCTGTGTCGAGCTGAAAGTGGATCGCCTGATCGCCGACTTTCAGGACATTCGCGAATACCGTGACGCGGTTGCGATCGCTCGCGGATCTGATCAGACGACCCTGCTTGCAACACCCCGCATTCAGAAGCCGGATGAAATGGGACTCTTTCGAGCCATGCTGAAACATCAGCCGGACGGAATTCTGGTACGCAACCTCAGCGGACTGGCGTTCTTTCGCGATCAGGGTGTTCCGGTCATTGGTGATTATTCCCTGAATGTGACCAACGAACTGACCGCTGCGTTCCTGATGGAGCAGAAACTGCAGTGGCTGACGCCGTCATATGATTTGAATCGTAATCAGCTGATGGATCTTGTGCAGACGGTTCCGCCGCAGTGGCTGGAAGTTGTGGTGCATCAGCACATGCCGATGTTTCACATGGAGCATTGCGTGTTCTGCGCGATGCTGTCGCCGGGCACGAACAAGACGAATTGTGGACGACCGTGCGATTTTCATCAGGTCGAACTGCGGGATCGGACGGGGGTCGATCATCCCCTGATCGCGGACGTTGGCTGCCGCAATACGTTGTTCAATGCGGTGGCACAGAGTTCTGCGGAAGTCGTGGCAGACCTGCTGACGTCTGGCGTGCGACGATTCCGGATTGAGCTGCTGCGCGATGATGCAAATCAGATCCAGAAGCTGTATTCATTGTACGGTCAGTTGCTGTCGGGGGATGTTTCAGGCGAACACGTCTGGAGAACACTGAACGCCATGAACCGCGTCGGTGTCACGAGAGGCACCCTGGAATCACGACGCAATCCGCTGGCGATCCTGTGATGGGGCGTCAGTCGCCAGCTCGGCAGGAGCCTCGCCCTCTCGGGAATCAACATCGATTGCACGCTGACCGAAATCCACGACCGCGCCCTCAGCCGGCGGCCCCGCCCTACAAACTTGACCGCATACACATTAGATTTCGTCCATGCCTTCTGCCGATGATCCTCTGACCGATACTCCCACCGATGGTTTCAGTAACCTCAAAGAGCTGACACGCGTTGCGCTGCCGCTGATGCTCAGCGCGGGGACGCAATCGCTGATGAATGCGGCGGATCGAGTTATCCTCGCAGGCTGTTCGGAGGACGCGTTGGCGGCAGTGACTCCGGCTTCGATGCTGCATTGGACGATTGTCTGTGTGCCGATGGGCACGGTTCTGTATGCGAACACGTTCATTTCGCAGTTCGACGGCGCGGGGCAAAAAGACCGGATGCTGAGTTCCTTCTGGCAGGCCGTCTGGCTGGCGATTGTGAGCGGGTTCCTGCTGTGGATGTTTTTACCGTTCAGCCGCATGTTTCTGCCGCTGTCGGGACATTCGCCGAGTGTCGTCGAGCTGGAAGCTCAGTATTTTAATATTCTGTGCGCCGGAGCACCCATTCATATGCTGGGGACGGCATTGAGTTGTTTCTTCAGTGGTCGCCGACGGACGACGGTGGTGATGTTCAACAGCATGTTAGCTGTCGTCGTGAATGGCATCGTCGCGTACATCCTCACGTACGGAGCTGGCCCGATTCCCGCGATGGGCATTCGCGGCGCTGCGATCGGGACGGTGGCCGCACGCTGTGTTGAACTGGCTGTGTATATGGTCTTCATCCTGCGCGAAGTTCGACGCGACACTCTGCCATTGTGGTCGATGTGTGCGATTGATCGTGGTCTGCTTAAGCAGTTCCTGCGATACGGAGTCCCGAGTGGACTGCATTATTTTGTCGATATCTCCGGTTTCACCATGTTCCTGCTGATTGTCGGAAACCTGAATAACCAAGCCCTGGCCGCGACGAACATCGCCTTCAGCATTAACGGGCTGATCTTTGTTCCGCTCCTGGGATTCGGGACAGCCATTCAGACTGTGGTCGGTCATCATATCGGTGCGGGCCGCATTGATGCCGCGCGAGCGACGACGAGAAATGCGGCAATCATGGGCGTTTTGTGGACCGGAACGACGGGAGCCATCCTGGTGTTGTTTCCTGAATGGCTGTTGCGTCCCTTCTTTCTGCTGGCCAATCCTGAGACCATCGGCGGTGCGGATATCACAATGCTTGTCAAAACCGCTGCGTATCTGCTCAATTTCGTCGCCGCGTAT
The DNA here is from genome assembly GCA_037719765.1 of Planctomycetaceae bacterium. Taxonomy (GTDB): domain Bacteria; phylum Planctomycetota; class Planctomycetia; order Planctomycetales; family Planctomycetaceae; genus SXXK01. The sequence goes on along the minus strand of JBBJME010000022.1, from coordinate 23,383 downwards.
TCGGTGTTCGATTCGCTGGCGGTTGTCTTTTCGTCCGCTCTCCGCGGGGCGGGGGATACGGTGTTTCCCATGGTGATTACACTGCTTTCGAGCTGGCTGATTATGGTCGTGCCGGCATTGATCATAATTCAGTCCCGACATGCGTCAGTGCTGGCACTGTGGCTGACCTGCACAGCGCATATTTCGTTCAGTGGGATTTGTATGCTGTTGCGATATCTGTCGGGGCGGTGGCAAAGAATTCATCTGACAGAGGAAGTGGCAGACTGAGCGGTATGGGTGGGATAAACTTCCAGGTTGTCAGGATTGTCAATACGCATTGAGTTAAAAAACGATGGGTAGCTGAAAGCTTACCGCACATAGAACCGGGAAACCTGTCAACACGGGAAAGTGCATACGTCATGGAAGTCAAAGATCGTGTCATTGTGGTGACTGGCGCTGGCCGAGGAATCGGGGCAGCGATGTGTCGAGCCTTTGCAAAGGCTGAATGCAGCGCCGTCGTGGTCTCTGATCGCGATGAAACTGCGGCAGCCGGCGTTGCGCGGGAAATTGGCCCGCAGGCCGTCGCCAATCGCTGCGATGTGGCGATCGAATCGGATGTGCAGCAACTCGTCGCGAGCACGATGGCACAGTTCGGCCGCGTGGACATTTTCTGTTCGAATGCGGGCATTACGGTGAAGGGTGGCCTCGAATCCAGCAACCTGGACTGGCAACGCATGTGGGACATCAATGTGATGTCGCGTCTGTTTGCCGCGCGGGCGGTTGTGCCGCACATGCAGGAACGCGGCGAAGGCTATCTGATCCACACGGCATCGGCAGCCGGACTCCTGATGGAGATTGGTTCCGCGTCGTATTCCGTGACGAAGCATGCGGACGTCGCAATGGCGGAATGGTTGTCAGTCTGTTACGGACGCAGTGGTATTCGCGTGTCAGTCGTCTGCCCTCTTGGTGTCGAGACTGATATGCTCGACGATTCCGATCCGATTCATCGTTACCTGCATCTGCATTCGATCAACGCCGCCGAGGCCGCGAGAAGTGTACTGGAAGGAATACGACGGGAGGAATTTCTGATTCTGCCGCAGGCTCAGGTGGCCGAGTTCTTTGAAATGAAAACAGACAACTACGATCGTTGGATTCGCGGCTTTCAGCGGTTGCGGCAAAAACTGACAAGAGATCAGAATAATGAAACTTCGTGAAAAACTCTTCGGCATCATGCTTCTGGTGGTCGCCGCGGCGACGGTGTGGAGGATTTTGACACCCCGTGATGCCGTGCAGGTCACGGCGACGTTTGCAGATGAACGGCCCGCACCAACATTCCAGTTGCTGGATCAAAATGGTCGGCAGTCGAACCTGCAGAGTTACCTGCATCGCCATCGAATTGTGCTGGTTTTTTTTGATGCCCGTCAAGGACTCGACGGTGACCCGCTGATGCGGCGAATTCGCGAGTTTGCTCAGGCGATCAAGCGGACTGGTATCAAACTGATTGCGGTTTCGACCCCGCTGATTCCGGAGTTCAAGTCACAGGCTGAGAGTTTTCCATTTCCCGTGCTGCACGACACCCGATCCGGGTACCCGGATTCGAGCTCGGTCAAGTGGGGTACCGCGATCCTGCCTTCAAAAGGCGCGGTGGCGGACATCAGGTCGGCGATGTTTGTGATCGAACAAACAGGACTCGTCGAATGGGACGGCGACAAACCGATACCTGTCGATGATCCGGAGCTGTTCCTGACGCAGTTGATTTCCGGCAGTTAAACGAATTGACCATGGCAGACACTGCGTTATGAAGAATCACAGAATTCGCCTTGCCGGGCCGTGGGAATCACAATTCATTGGCGACGACGGGCAGCCCGTCGGCGAAGTGATCCGCTGTCAGTTGCCGTTTACACTGCCAGAATCAAAGCGTGAATCTGGTGTATTGCTGACGCGTGGTTTTCATTGCCCGACAGGCATTGACGACACCACCACGCTCCGGATCGTGTTGCAGGCAAGCGAAACCCCCAATGCCGTACGGATCAATGGGAAGGACATCGCTGAGTGTGCTGTCCGTCTGGATTCGGAATTTGCCTTCGAAGTCACAGGCCGGATTGAGGCATTCAATCAGCTGAGTGTGTTGTTCAAGTCAGCCGAGGATGAACTACCAGCGGCGCTGAACACAGCGTGGCTGGAAATCCAGGGTTAGCTCGCCATCCCGACCGTCGTGATCCATTCACAATCGTGCGCGTATGGGTGTGTGCCTCACGCGCGTGTTTTTTCAAGCAATGACGACAATGCCGCAACTCCTTCGGAATTACTGAACGCAAACAGCTTATCCCCAGGCTGAATCGTAAGGTGGCCTGGAGGAGGAAAGAATTTTTCGCCGCTGATCCGACAGATTCCCAGCAGCATGATCCCGGAATCTCGCAGGCCGGTCTCACTCAGTTTTTGCCCGACGAGGATCGATGTTTCAGGCACCTGGACGTCCGCAATTTCCCAGTCGACGCCTTGTGACTCAGTCACCTCAACAAAATTCTCGATGCTGGGCGACAACATGAATCGGGCCATGCGGATGGCACCAGATGAGAATGGATTCATCACGCGAGTCGCTCCGGCCTGCATGATTTTTTGAGCGGCTCGATCGTCACTGGCACGGGCGACAATGGGCATGCCTGGATTCAGCAGGCGCGCGGAAAGTACCACATATAAGTTGTCTGCGTCGGTCGGCAGAACTGTAGTTAACCCGCGAGCCCTGCGGATTCCTGCGCGTTCCAGCGTTTCGTCCTGTGACGAATCACCATGCACGAACATCCATTTCTGCTTCAGAAAGTGGTCATCCAGAACGTTCTCGTCCTGATCAATCACGACAAATGGCTGATGGCGTGAATGCAGGTACTCACAAAGTGTCGATCCCATACGACCATAGCCACAGACGATAAAGTGTCGGGATGTTTTTCCGATCAGCGAATCCATGCGACGATGCTCCCAGTACTTCTGCAAATCGGCACTCACGAGGAGCTGCCCAAACTGAAACGCGCTGTAAGTAAACAGACCCAAGGCAAATGCGAGGTAGGTGATGATAAACAGTTTCACGCCCACCGTGAGCGGCTGGGGTTCAGAATATCCTACAGTGGTGAGCAGAATCACGGCGTGATAAAACGAGTCAATCACGCCCATGCCCGTTAACAAGTGCAGGCCGAGTGCTCCCAGCAGCAGCAATGCAAATATCAGAAGTGGAATCTGCAACAGACGTCGCATTCAGGAACTTCCCTGTTCTTCGTGACCAATATGCTCAAATCGTCGTGCGTTTCTTTCGGCAGTGTGTCGATTCTTGCCCGTTTCTGCCAGACGAGGCTGCAGGCACGGTTGAACACAGGTTTGGTCAAGCCCTGGTTCGGGAGCGATGCCGGAAGGTCGCATTGTCGCGATCTTCGGCTGTCCGTGACGACTTTCACAAAAAAAACGCCCGACACAGAAGACTGTGCCGGGCGTGTGCGTGTTTTGTGATCTGCCTGGAATTCCTAATCAGCCGAATTCCGGGCGACGGCGTTCGAGTTGTTCTTTCAGGCGAGCGACGATGCTGGAGTGCATCTGGCTGACGCGGGATTCTGACAATCCCAGCGTGTTGCCGATGTCCTTCATCGTGAGTTCTTCATAATAGTACAGAATGATGATCAGGCGTTCGTTGCGATTGAGTCCTTTGGTGACCAGCCGCATCACATCCATTTTCTGGATGCCCACTGTAGGATCTTCGCACTTGATGTCTTCGACCACATCAACTTCGCGAACGTCCTTGTAGCTGTCAGTTTCGTACCATTTCTTTTCGAGGCTCACCAGATTGACCGCACTGGCGTCGGACTTCATCCGTTCAAATTCCTGAATCGGCAAGCCCATCTGCTCGGCGATTTCAGTTTCTGTCGGTGGACGGCCTACACGAGCTTCCACCAGCTTGCGTGCGGCTTCGACCTTACTTGCTTTACTGCGGACCAGACGTGGAACCCAGTCCATCGTACGCAGTTCGTCAAGCATCGCACCTCGGATACGAGGCACGCAGTAGGTTTCAAACTTCACGCCACGGTCCATGTCGAAGGCTTCGATGGCATCCATCAAGCCAAAGACTCCGGCCGACATTAAGTCGTTCAGATCCACGCCTTCGGGCAGCTTCGCCCAGACGCGTTCGGCATTGTATCTGACCAGCGACAGATACCGCTCCATCAAGCGGTTCCGCAGCTCCTGATTGCTCTGGTCCTGCTTATACGCAACCCAGACATCAGCAACATCTTCATTGACCTTGGTAGCCATTCAATCCTCCGTGACGAACAGCAAGTGCCCGAAACCCAATACGATGACGTATCGTTGAGTATCGGTCCGACTGGTATCGAAGTTCAGCAAAATCGCTACAACAGACTCTTTCGACAGAAATCCTGGCGACTGATATTACGAATCCGCAAAACAGACTCATAAAACCAGACTCGTGCTTCCTGTGAAACAGCGTTGTTGCGATTCCTTGAGCTTCGAACAGCACTCCGCAGCGTTGTTCGATCTGTTTGTTATTGCTTGTAACTTTGCCTTGCTGATATTCGTCCCGTATCATCAACGAACCTCTTCGGCAAGTAATGCCGAAGCCCGCTGGTTCCATCGGAGATAAAGCTTCATTGTCCTCTTGAGGCTCAGAGTCACTGAATCTGCGATTCAGAAATCTGTGTTCATCGAGACAGCAAAACGATCGTGAGAACACTTTGCACGGCTGACGCGTTAATTCCAAACTCTGAATCATCCATGACTCCGAGTTCCTGTTCTGACCAAGCCAGACCGATTCATTTCTCAAGTGATTCGTGTGCCGGTTTGGCGTGGCGGGCGGGTTGATATCGCAGGCCGGTTTCTGCTGTCCAGACAGATGGAACCACGAATTCTTCGCTTTCGATGGAAATGTCCCGCGTTCGGCATTTTCAACCGGACACACGGCACATGGTCGGCAGAAAGGATCGCAACGCCGGTTACCCGACCGCCTGTTGCGTATGTGAAATGCAGATTCTGCAGAAATGGAGAGCGGTCGGTCGCTTCATGGACGCACCCTACAGCAGTGAATTGCGTTCGAGTAGACTACTGAGTAGCCTGCCTCGCCCCGCGTCGGACCTTGCGGGCGTTCTGCTGGCGTTTGCGACCTGAACAGGCACAGATCTGTACTGAATCATGGTGAATTTGTCCGGACTCAATCCTCCTCAACGTGAAGCGGCGTCAATTCTGTCAGGGCCGCTGCTGGTCCTGGCTGGCGCAGGCACCGGGAAAACCCGTGTCATTACCTATCGCATGGCCAATCTGATCGCGCACGGAATTCGCCCGGATCGAATTCTGTCCGTGACCTTTACGAATAAGGCCGCCAAAGAAATGAAAGAGCGGGCCGTTCATCTGATCGGACGACAGTTTAAGCAGCGTCCGGTGGTATCGACGTTTCATGCGTACTGCGTGCGCGTGTTGCGAGAAGACATTGATTCGCTGGGTTATCCGAAGAAATTCGCGATCTATGACCGCAACGATCAGGAATCCGCCGCACGCACGGCTCTGCGAGACATCCGCCTGGGGGACGGAGCGATGAAACCGAGTGATCTGATCAACCGCATCAGTCGGTGGAAAATGATGGGGATCCAGGATCACGAAGCCAGCAGCAACACCGAAACGGATTTCGATCTGATCGCGGCAATGGGCTACAAGCGGTATCAAAAGCAGCTTCGCGCCTGTGGTGCCGTGGATTTTGATGACCTGCTCCTGCTGACGGTTAAACTGTTTCAGGATTTCCCGAACGTGCTGCAACGGCACCAGTCCAAATTCGATCATGTCCAGATCGACGAGTACCAGGACACCAATGGAGTTCAGTTTCAACTGATTGAAGCACTCGTGAAGCCTCATCGGAATCTGTGTGTGGTCGGCGACGATGACCAGTCCATTTACGGCTGGCGCGGGGCGGACGTCGAGCACATCATCAATTTCGCGGGCCATTTTCCGGGGGCTCGCATTGTTCGGCTGGAAAACAACTATCGCTGCACCGACAAGATTCTGGAATGTGCAAATCGCCTGGTGAAGCACAATCGGCAGCGGCACGATAAGACGCTGATCCCGCACAAAAAATCCGGATCACAGATTCGCATTCAGGTATTTGATGACGAGACAGCGGAAGCGGAAAACGTTGTCAGCGAAATTGCCTATCTGATCAAAGAACTGGGCGTGAAGGCGAAACAGGTGGCCATTCTCTTTCGCACCAATGAGCAGCCGCGCGTCTTTGAACAGGAGTTTCGCCGGCAGCAGGTCCCGTACCTGCTGGTCGGTGGCCAGTCGTTCTACGACCGCCGCGAGATTCGCGATCTGCTGGCATACCTGAAAGCGATTGACCAGCCGCGCGATGAAGTCAGTCTGCTGCGAATTATCAATACGCCCGCACGTGGTATTGGGGCGACGACGACGGAAAAAGTCATCCAGATGGCGGTCAAAAAGGGCAGCTCGTTCTGGGATATCCTGCCCGAAGCCAGCGCCGCCGGAGCAATCCCGGCAAAGGCCCTCAAGGCGATGTCAGAATTCCGCAGTCTGCTGCAGCGCTACGCACAGGCGATGCACGAAACCCCGCAACACCTGGCGGAGATTTGCCGTCGTCTTGTCTCGGAAATCAACTACGAAGCGGAAATCAACAAGCAATACAAAGAAGAAGCTCAGCAGGAAACCCGCAAAACGGTGCTCGAAGAATTCATTAATACCATTGGTCAATACGTGGAGCGAACGGAAGATCCGTCGCTCTCCGGCTTTCTGGAAACCACCGCGCTGATGGATCGCGAAGATGAAGCGGATCGTGATCAGAAACAGGATAAGGACGCAGTGCGTCTGATGACGCTGCATTCTGCAAAGGGCCTGGAGTTTCCTCGCGTCTATCTGGTTGGCATGGAAGAGGGTTTCCTGCCCCATAAACGCAGCATTGATGCCGACTCAGAAAAAGACATCGCCGAAGAACGACGTCTTGCCTACGTGGGCGTCACCCGTGCGATGGATCACCTGACACTGACTCGCGCGAAGTCCCGCATGAAATGGGGCAAACGCCGCGAAACCGTCGCGTCGCGATTTCTGTTTGAGATGCAGCTGGAACCCGGCGAAGCGCTGCCGGAAGAACACATCAGCCGCGAAGAGGATGGTCTCGGCACGCCGATCCAGCCTGCCGGCGCACAGTCTCAGTTTGTCCCCCGCCCCGCGCTGCGTCCCATCCAGCAAAAGCCCGTCGCCGCACCAAATGAATTCGAAGCCCCGCCGTTTTGAATCTGTCGCTTCTGATCCGACGTGCATTGACTTCGTGGTTCACGACCGTGAGAATTCTACGGCGATTTCTCCTGTTGTCGATCGAGCTTACAGATTCTGGCGGCCGTGGAAATTCGGATCAGCAGGATGCCGGCGCGGAGCAGTCCGAGTGACGCGAAGATCACGACCGATGCTTCCACAATTTTTGGGCTCTCTGAAGTCAGCGCAAAGTTCAGGCCCATCCGCATCACCGCCAGCGCGGCGACAACCAGAACCCAGCCAGCAATTTCTCGAATCCAGAACATCATCGACGGAACTCCGGTAAGGTTTCGGTCCTGCAGGAAAAGGCGGCGGCTTCACGTTCCTTTTTTGCACGAGCTGCCCGTTGACGCAGTTTGAGTCGGCCTCGCACGATCATTCTCAGGTCTGCATGATGAATCGTCAGAAACACGGAACGCAGATAAAGCCGCGACTGGTCGCGGGTCAGTTGTCGCCACGAGATTTCATTCAACACGACCCACGCCGCGATCAACCCTGTCAGCAGCAACGAACTTTGCAGCACTGACGATTCATCCCGCATCCACCCCTGGAGGTCTGCGCTGAGAGTCCGACGATTCGGAAGTGTGCTGAGCAATATCCGTGACACAAACACGCAGCCGATGAGCAATGCGATTCCTCGAATCGTCGCTCCCAGCATGTGCGGGATTTCTCGAACTGCCTTCCTCGAATCAAACGCGATGTCGCCTCGAAATAAGGACGTTGTCATGCTGAGGATGGAACTCAGCGGTCGGCTGGCGGCGTGTTTCAATAACTCACGATTGCGGTTGATGAACATCAGCAGCGCCGCAATCAGAAAGACGGTCACCAGGCCCGTTACGCCCTGCAGAGCCGCACTGCGTTGCGGTTCGCGGAAGAACAAATCCGCCTGAACGGCGACCAGCACCACGACACCGCCCCAGTATTTCAGCGTCAGCAGAATAATGGCCGTCAAAAAAAACCTGAGTGGCAATCCGATGTCCGGGGCCAGCAGGAACAAAATTCCCGTCGTTGATGCGATGACGGAAACGATCAGAAGTCCGCCAAACTGTGATGTTTCGCGCGTGGGTTCGAGAATGGTCGGAGAATGAACCGATGGATCTGGCGGATTCATCGAACGCCTCCGGCAGCCATGCGGCCAGTGCGCGCGAGCGTCATTTGGCTCAGTACCAGATGAATGGCACTGGATTCCCCCGAAATTGAGACCGTCGCGCCAATGCGTCGCAGTTCGAATTGCAGCCGCGCGGCCAGCTCGCGCATTCGAATTTGTTCTGCTGCCAGGAGCAGATCTTCAGCGGAGATTGAACGGATGGCTGTCGATTCCGCTGTGGGCCGCAGAAATGTCGGTGACGGACAGACAAACACCACGCGATGATGTCTGGCCAGAGCCATCTTGACGGCTGGCATCAGATGCGACAGGCTTGGAACGCATTCCAGCAAATCCGCCAATATGACAAACACTTCGTTGTCGCGGGCTTGTGAGACTGCGCGTGCCAGCGCAGAACTCAGGATGTCCATTCGTCCCATGCCATCGTGAAAACCTCGATTGCGAATCGAAACCACAGGTTCCATCCATGACATCCCGGACTGACTCAGGAAATGCTGAGCAAATGTTGCCATCAGGGCATCGTCATAGACAAGTTGCAATTGTTTGACGGGAGATAATCGATACAAGTGTGCGATCACTGCCGCCAGCCGATATCTTGCGCGCAGCCTGCGATGAGCCCATGTTGAGAGGGGAAACAGCAGAAACGGAACGTGATTGACTCGGTCATCCAGGAGTTCCGGAAACTGGTCCGCGGCAACCCCCAGCGCAGTTTCGACCAGTCGATTGGTGAGTCGATCCGGGATCGGCGCGGGATTGACGCTGAAGTCTGACAACGCGTCCAGCAGACGATGAAAACCGCGATCGCCCGTGGCCGCCGGAATACGCCGCAAGCCACGTTCATCAAACAGTATCGCACCGACCGGATCGCCCGCCGAGATCGCAGCTTTTGCGACACTGGCAGCCACAAAATTCATCTGATCCAGCAGTCGCAGCCCGAAGCCTCCGGTACGCGTCCCGATCGATCCATCGACAAACAATTGCAGACGTACCGGAACTTCCGATTCGTACTGTCGCGTCATCAGTTTGTCGCGGCGTGCCGAGACTTTCCATGCGATACTCTTCGGAGGATCACCGGCGACGTATTCCCGCAATTCGAGCAGCTCCGAACCCATCCCGGACCGCTGCAGGCGATGGATACCATGCTGCGGCTGTGAATTGATGCGTTTGACGATCGGCTGAGGATCACCGACCTGTTGAAACGCGGGCAACACCCGGAAACTCTGACTGAACGGGATGAATCGCTCGGCCCGGAAGAATCCCTGACGATCATGCATCACGATGCGAAATCCCGGTAGCCGCAATTGACCGGCCCCCAGAACCTTTGCTCGATAACGGAACACTGCGGAATGAATGCGACTGCGAATGGTCACGTCATTTTCCTGATCCATGACTTCCATGTTCTCAGGCAAGATATCGCGAATTCGCACGATTGAACCGATGCCGACAAGGGACGACGACAGACGCACTTCGACGGCGACGCTGCGTCCGGCCCACAGGATGCCACTGGGCTCGGTGCGACCATTGACGCTGCGCTCGAACTTCAGTTGTGGCAATTCCAACCACACACGCCAGGTAAACAGCAGCCATTCGGCCAGCAACCAGACAAGGACTGAAAGCGACAACAGCGCGAGCCCGGTTTGTTCCCGGAGTATGCCGAGATACAGCCCGGCGATTGCCGGCAATGCCAGCCAGCGCGCGAGCCCCGTCATCGGCGTCGATCCTGCAGGACAGGCACAGAACGAATGATGGCCGCGATGACGCTCGCCACCGAGCGACCATCCATTTCGGCTTCCGGACGCATGATCAAACGATGAGCCAGCACCGGGAGACACACGGCCTGAATGTCCTCGTGCGTCAGATAACCGCGGCCCGACAGTAATGCATGGGCTCGGCCGGCTTTCATCAGATTGATGGCGGCACGCGGACTGGCTCCCAGCGCGAGGTCAGGATGCTGCCGACTCTGTCGTACCAGATCGATGATGTATTCCTGCAACTCACGCGATCCAAAAACAGAATCCAGCTGCTGCTGAATCGAGAGAATCTCTGCCGCCGTGGTGATGGCCGTGGGTTTCACCATCTGCCGACTGTGAAGTTCCAGCATTTCGACTTCGTGATCGCGTTCCGGATAGCCCACATGAATGCGAAACAGAAACCGGTCCAGTTGCGCTTCCGGTAGTCGGTAAACGCCTTCCTGCTCGATGGGATTCTGCGTTGCTAAAACCATAAACGGCTGCGGCAGCGGCAACGTCTTGCCTTCAATCGTGACCTGTCGTTCCTGCATGGCTTCCAACAGAGAGGACTGCGTTCGCGCCGGTGCCCGATTGAGTTCGTCGGCAAGCAGAAGCTGACAGAAGACCGGCCCCTTGCGCAGTACGAAGTCGCTGGTCTGGCGGTCAAGGACCTGAGTTCCGGTGACGTCGGAAGGCAGCAGATCCGGCGTAAACTGAACTCGTTCGAAGTGAATGCCAAGCACCGTCGAAAAGGTCCGACAGAGCGTCGTCTTGGCTGTCCCCGGCACTCCTTCGAGCAGCACATGACCGCCAGCGACGAGCGCCATCAGCATTTGATCTGTGACATCGTTCAGACCGACGACGACCTGTTCGACAGCATGGAGGGCTCGTTGACGCAGTTCGTTGACGCGGAGAGCCAACTCGTTCGGATTCGGTGCTGTCACAAGTAAAAACTTTGCTGATGTGTTTGAGAAATATTCAGACGGCGATGGGAGGACGAGGCTCCTGCCGAGCCGCTGTAGCCTATGTCCTGCAAGACGCCACAGGCTCGGCAGGAGCCTCGCCCTCCCAATCTCAGCGCGTCGGAAAGAGAAATCCGTCTACTTCCAGTAGGTGGCTTTCAGAATCCCCGCCACAACTCCACCGACGACAAGGCCGATTGCGATGTCCAGGGCAGAACTTTTCTGGCCGTGTATGAAGTATAACAGGGCGACGGTTCCGATCGTCGCCCAGCAGATGCCAATCAGGCTGAACTGCATCCGCTGTTTGCGCTCATCGGCCGACAGCGGAGCCGACTTGCTCTTCGCCGAATCTTTTAGTTTCTCGGCCTTTGGTTTCTCGGCCTTTGCCTTCGCTGACTTGCTGCCTTTTGCTGAAGTCTTCTCTTCTGGCTCCTCCGGCGTCGTTGCTTCGTCGCGCATGCCAGGAGCGTAGTATTTGGCGATGGCCTGATTGACAGCCCGCGGCACAGCGAGGACGGCTCGCATCGGATGACCGCAGCGCATCCGGATTTCGTCTTCCAGTGCCGGGCTCGGTTCATCAATGCAGGCGACGAGCAACCGTCCGCGGTCTTCAAACAGCGGCAGGCAGGAATGCTTCTTCACGACGCGACGCGGAATCATGTCGAGCACATTGTCTTCCGGCAGCATGTCTTCCAGATCGACGAACGGCAGACGCAGCTCAACCGCCAGGGCGCGGGTGGCTTCCACCGGCTCCACGAGTTTCATTTGAATCACCGCATCGCGATGATTCAATCCGCGGGCTTCGGCAAAGTGTTCGATTTCCGACACCTGCGAGCGCTTGATGAGATTCTTTGAGATCAGATATTCCATGACCGTCTGCGGTTCATCATCGTTCGTCGTCGATGGTTCACGTCCGAGACTCTCATCGTACTCACGCTTGCCGTCCGGGTCTGTGAGGCACAGCATGGCCTTGGCCATTTCGTTAAGCAGTTCCTGTGATCGAATCAGATACTGTCCCGTCGAATACTTGCGCACATGGGCGTTGAGTTTGCGATAGTTCGTGCGGATTTTCTCGATATTGTCCTCAAACTGCAGCAGACGCAGCAGAGTGTAGTGATCCGGCGGGCGCGTCCCTTCCGGAATTCCCAGCCACTCCTTATAGACGTCGATTTCAGCCACGCAATGACTCCTGATTGTGCAGGTGCAAGAAGATCTGCCGCGTGCGGTATAACACGTCCCAGAATGGCAGACAAGCGACGCGGCTGCCATCAAAACGGGAATTGTTCGTCGAGTTCCGTTTGAGCGAGATCCACGAGAAACCGGGAAAGACGCTCGACCATTGTCTGCATCAATCGCTCGCCTTTTTCTGCGGTGGCAGCATGAGGATTCCCGGAACCCGTGTTTGTCGTGAGTAGATGCCACGGACGCGTGATGGAAACCCAGCCCTGATTGACGGCATCGAACCGCGTTAAGGCGGTTTCACCGTTGTCGGCGATCAGCGCACCATCCGCCTTCCTGTTCACCAGATGCCCGAAATACGCCAGAGCCAGCGATGTTTCCACTTCCCCCGCGTGATCATCGGATTCTTTAAAGATCGTCTTCTTTGAATCTGCCGATAAGCCGCGAAACCAATCACACAGGAAGAGTTGCACGTTTGTCGTGCCATGCAGTTCCCGCAACAACGGTTTGAATTCGTTGCCACCGTGACTGTTCAGAATCAGCAGTTTGTGGATGCAGTGGCCTTCGAGCGATTCCACAAGATCCTGAATGACAAGTCCCAGTGTGGACGGATTCAGATTCATCGACAGGCGAAACTCTGATTGATTCGTTTCCGTGCCGTACGGAATCGTCGGCAGGAGGATAACCTTCGCCCCCTGCGTCCACGCAGCTTCACAGACTCGCGATCCAATCGCTTCGGCTTCAAACGTATCGGTGCCGTAGGGCAGGTGCAGGTTATGCGGCTCAGTCGCCCCCATCGGCAGTACGGCGACTTCATATTCGCAATCTTTGACATGTCCAAAGTTCGTTTCTGCAAGGATCCATGGGCGCATGAAGGGCATTTCAAGTTGGGGGTGTCATTAGGCTTCTGAAAGGCCGCCGCATTCAGCGGAGCCGTGCTCAGTGTACGACAGCGCCGGCCCGGAAACCAATGACTCATCGGGTCTTGGTCGCGGATGGGTGCGGTCGTGGAATTCGGTGAGACTGCAATCGCCATCGTTCCGACAAATCCGGTAATGTTTCCATCTCCGTCCCGCAGGTGAATTGCCGCGCCGCGAAGGCACGAGATGCGGCCCTCAGGTGAGATGACGCGGAGATCCGTCCCAAACTCTTTCCCTGACTGACTGGCTGAATGCCACTCGCGGAACAACCGATCCAGATCGTCCGGATGGATGGCTCGCCGCCATCCGAGTCCCATGGATTGTTCAGAAGTGATGCAGACAAGTTCACACCAGCGTTGATTCACAAACACGCAGTTTCCCTGAGCATCGGTCATCGCAATCCCAACTGGGGCGAGGGCGGTGAGAGTTCGAAAACGTTGTTCGCTCTCCCGCAGCGCTGTCTCCGCCTGCCGCTGGACGGTGACATCCAAAAACAACGCTTCAATCGCTGGCCGTCCCTGCCACTGAATGCGAGTCGCGGACGTTAATACCGAGATCGATCGGCCCTTTTTCCCGATGGCCCGCCAGCCGGGATGTGGAGGGCGACTGTCCCGCAAGAAGCAGCTGAGTTCTTGCCTGCAGCTCGGCCCGGTGTTCCGGCGTGACAAAAGTCTCCCAGACCGGGCGACCGATCAGTTCGCCTGCCGAGTCATAATCAAACATCCTTGCGAGTGAGTTGTTTGCGAAACAGATACGCTCGTCCTGATGAATCAGAATCCCCTGCAGCGAGCCTTCCACAATTTGGCTGTATCGCTCTTCCGACAATTGCAGCTTTGCTTCCGCCTGCTTTCGGTCTGAGATGTCCTGTGCCACCGCAATGTGGCAATCAGTCGACTCACCCGAATTCCACGTCGCTGAGACCGCGAGACTGACCCAGAGGAATGCACCGTCTCTGCGAATGTAGCGATTTTCTCTCGTGAACTCCCGGATCTCATGGTTGATCAATCGCCGCCGGTAATTGAGATCTTCCGCGATATCGTCAGGGTGTATGATGGATCCAACGGTCGACTGCGTCAGCTCTTCGACAGTACACCCAATCAGATCGGCATATCGCTGGTTAACACGCACAAAACGTCCCGTGGATGCTTCAATCAGTGCCATCCCCACGGCCACGTTGTCGAAGAAATCAATGGCTGACACATTCAGCATTTGGTCAATCTCATCAGCAAAGACAAACCGATCAATCGTGATTTCTACTGCGCAAACGCACGCCGCAGCATTTCCAGGCTTTGCGGCACGGCGGATTTATAATCTTCCTTGCCTTCGAACTCGAGTGAAACATAGCCGCGATAGCCGTGTTTCCTGAGCAAGGCGGCGACTTTTGGGTAGTCGATTTCAAGCGTGTACCAGGTGCCGCCGCCAAAATATGTCTTCGCCTGCACGAGCACGGTCTGTGGCACGAGAGCGTCCATCTGCTCGTACATATTCTCCAGGAAGTTGCCGGTATCAAGCGTCACCTGCAGCCACGGCGAGTTCACTTCCTTCACCACGCGCAATACTCCTTCGGCGGTTCGCCCCAGGCCCCAATGGTTCTCCAGCCCCATGATCACGCCCAACTCTTCCGCCTTTCTCGCCAGGATTTGATAGCTGTCGATCACCCACTTGAAGCCTTCATCGTCGGTATAACCTTCCAGGCGAGGTTCGATCCCTTTGTTCGCCATCAGCTCATCGAAATTCTTACTCGTTCCCCACCGCCCTGTGTTCACGCGGACGGTTGGAATACCCAGTTGAAAGGCGATCTCCAGACATCTGGTCGTATGCTCGATGTTCTTCTTCCGTACCGCTTCGTCCGGCGAGCGCCGTGTCGCCGAGAGTCCTGCCTGATAGCCGACGGATGCCATGCCATGCACATTGAGACTGAACAACGCCAGCCAGATGGTGAGTGGAATCCGGCTCAGGAGGCCAGCGAACACTTTTGTGGAATGCAGATCGATCGACTCATTCAACAACTGCAGAAACAGACCGGTCATGATCGAATCTGAATCCTTCTCGGCGGCTGCTACGGCTCGGGACCAAAGCCTTCGCCGCAACATCATGCACAACCAGGGCGAAACTAACCTCGCTGGTCGAAGGCCTGACCATGGGACGGCTTGTCGTTCGATTTCACGACGACTGCCCGGTTCTCCACCGATCCTACGCCATCCAAATGACGCAGAGTCTCCTGCAAGAGTTGCTTCAGATACCAGGACGGCACGCAACCGTTGAGGACCAGCGTGTCACCATGAGCTTCGATCTGAATGCCCCACATGTCACGTCGCCAGCGAAAAGCCGGATGAGCCTCTAGCAATTGCATCGCGAGCTCGCGGAGTTCCACTGGTGACTGAATGCCAAGGGCATTGGGACTGTCGGCATCGGTAACAGCCGAATAGTGGACAGGAAAGGAAGCAGCGTTCATGTGACACCCCCTGAGAGAGTCTAAGAATGAACTTCATAGCACGCAACAACTGTTATCCCGCTTACCACCGCAAGCAACGATCACACTGAAATACGCGGTGGCTCTGAAGGAAGGCTCTTGTTCAGCACGATCACATCGATCACGATCACATCGATCACATCGATCACGATGGCATTGATGATGTCCGGTTTTGGAAAATTTCAAGTACAACTCCCTTCGATGCCGTGTTTTTTGCCATGTAGTTCTCCGTGCACGCTTTCAGGTTCAACGACAAATGAAGTGCGCGGCGCAGAAATCAATGATGAATCGGAATGCCCGGTGAATCTGCAATACCCTTCGTGATCCTCACACGCAAATCGCAGCAATCTCACTCGGAGGGCTGATGCCTCGTCGAGCCACTGCTTTCGATGATCGTAATTCTTCCCCGAGACCGGATCATCCCTCAGAAGAAAGCATCGCCGCACCGCCCGATTCATCACGTGAACGGTGGCAATCTCATCCCCCGCAAACACTTCAACACGTCTGATTCACTTTCCACCCTATTTCAGGCAAATTCACCTTACCGACAGAGTCTTCTGAGATGCTGACATGCGAGGATCGCGTCATCGAGTCGACCGGCCTTCATGTATTTGACGATGCGATCCAATGCCTGACCGAGGCAGAAGGAGTCAAACCGACCGGTCTGCACATGAGATCGACGCCGAATTTCCAACCTTTGGATTTTCCTGTCAATTGCCCCGAGTGAGTATTTGTACGACTCACTGCCATGACAGAAATCATAGACTTTGATCCGATTCTCGATCGCCCAGCGAATGCTGAATGCGTGCAGCAGAAGTCCGATGGATGGGTCGGACGATTGTTCGTCGCGACCTGCGGCGATGAAGTACATTGTCTTTTTTTCACGATCCACGATGGTTGCAAGAGCTCCAGCCATGCTGTTGCCGTGCCACAGCACTGGCAGAAACATTGCGCCACAGGCATGGCTTTGTGCAAGAATTTCCATGTATTTCCCGGCCGTAAACTGAGCGTCCTCCGGACCCCGAACCGGTTCCCACGTTCGCAGCCACAGTTCCAGCATCTGCCCGAGGTGGCTGGTGAATTCCTCCGATGTCGTCACGGAAATCTTCATCTCCTGAGATTCCTCCAGACGCCTCCAGAATCGTCGAATCTTTTGACGTGTGTTCGAACTGACAGAGTTTTGCAACCAGGTTTCATAGTCATCCGGCAACGCCAGGAACGGACAAACCAGATTGTCCACTGTGTCATCCTTAAGGAACGACTCTCCCCAGGTGATTTCGTAGTCATCGGCACGGAATCCCTTCAGAAAGATATCCATTCGATTGGCTGATGCGCTGCAGTTTCGCATCGAAAAATATCCCCAGGGAGCACGTTGAACCGCATTCGCAAATGCCGTGATCGCAGGTTCCTCAACGTCAGGAAGACATACAAACCCTTCATATTGAGCCCATGAGAGTCGTCCGGCAGCTTCGATTTCCGTTTCCAGTTGAGACTGACTTTGGCTCCATCGGATACTCAGCTGCAGCGGCAGAAAACCCACATAATCCGAGCTGCTGTTACTCTCCCTGACCGCCAGGATTCGCCATCGACCCGGGTTTGCTCGCAACACTTCCGAAAGCCAACGCCAGGAGAGAAAATAATCGGCCTCCGCGTCGAGGACATGTATCCGGTCCCAGTTGCTCTGAATCCGACAGAATTCCTCATATGTGTCAATGATATCAACTTCCATAACGACGCAGTCTCGGCAGAATTCGTTTCACTGAACTGACAGCCGGGGGGAATTGATCTCATCCGGCAACACCATTACGGTCAAGTTGAAATTGAGCAATTAATGCCCGCAGTGTAGACAGGTTCGACGCGATTGGACAGTACGACATATGCCACGACGGTTAATCCCGCCAGCAATTTGAGCGTTGATTGTGATCTGCCGGGTAATCCTGCTGTGGTTGGTGACGACAGCTGTTTTGCAGAGTCCCCTCTTCACGGGGTTCCTATGGATAGACTCAATCGAAGCACCAATCGCTGCCTGTTCTTCGATAACAGGAAAACGTGAGTTCGTGCAGATGCCGAGCATCTTCGAAATGTCGAACTGTCTTCCGGTTATTCACTTCCATGTCCGAAAGTCTAAGGATCGCTCGATCAATAAGTGAGCGGCAAGGCGCTAGCCGCCGGTGATATAGACTGCAGTATACCGGCGGCTAGCGCCTTGTCGCTCACTTCGTATCGGACAGTTATTTATCGAGCGATCCTAACTCGAATACTTAGAAAAGTGATTTTCGCTCAGGTCCTAACTCACCACCGCGTCGCCACTCAGGCAGCTGACGCCGCGACGGCTCTTGATGATGCCGGATTGCATGACGGCGATCAGTCGTTTACGGTCCTGCAGAATCGAGATATAGGCTACCACATCGCCGTCAACGATCAGGACATCGCCGAGTTTTCCGACAGCAAGCGTTCCCAGCTCATGATCGCGGCCCAGAATCTCCGCGCCGGTCTGAGTCGCACACTTGATGACGTCCAGTGGTTTCAGGCCGACATAATTTACGAAGAACGACAGCTCTTTCGCATAGTCGCCGTGTGGATTCCACGCGAATCCGTAGTCGCCGCCCATTCCCAGTCGTCCGCCCGCCGCCAGAATGTCGCGCACTTCGGCACCGCCGTCCAGGGTTTCCTGGTGTCCGTCGATCACTGCCTGAGGCATCCCGAACTCAGGCCCGCGTTGGATGCTCATCAGCTCAAAATACAGTGCAGGCACGA
This sequence comes from Planctomycetaceae bacterium, assembly GCA_037719765.1. GTDB lineage: Bacteria > Planctomycetota > Planctomycetia > Planctomycetales > Planctomycetaceae > SXXK01. The sequence goes on along the minus strand of JBBJME010000022.1, from coordinate 4,973 downwards.
CGGGAACATTTCGTTTCAGCAGCAGTTCGAGCGTCTCGTCATCGATAAACGTCCCGTGTTCGATCGCGTCGTAACCCGCCAGCAGCGCGTTTTTGATTCCTGCCGTTGCGCGGCAATGTCCTGTGACTTTCATTCCATGATTGTGCGCGGTCTGAACGACGGCGTGCATTTCCTCAAACGTCATGCACAGCGTGTGATGGTCGTTGAAATCGGCGGCAGCGGCGTCGCCGGTGGGATACGTCTTGACCCATTCAACGCCGTCTTTGACCAGTTTGCGCACAGCCTTGCGTGCTTCGTCGGGACCGTTGACGAGCAAAATCAGTCCCTCCATCCCGATCTTGCGGAATTCCGGATTCCAGTCCATCAGCCCGCCCGCGCCACAGATCTCACGGCCGCTCGTCGCCAGTCGCGGCCCGATCACCAGGTCATTTTCGATGGCTTTTTTTAGCCAAACATCGATATTGAACAGGCTGCCACCGCTGCGAGCCGACGTGTACCCGCATTCCAGCACCAGCCGCGCGTTGCAGGCCGCCAGAAGTGTGACGTATTCCACCGGGTACTTGATATCCAGATCTTCCAATGCGGCCACATTAAAGTAGGTCGCATGAAAATGCGCTTCCACAAGCCCCGGCATGATCGTCCCGCCGTTCGCATCCAGCCGCACAGCCGATTCCGGAATCAGCGGCGCATCCGGCAGAGGCCCGACATAACGGATCACACCAGATTCCATCAGCACGCAGGCGTCGGGGATGGCGGGTGCTCCGGTTCCATCAACGACCTGCCCGTTATGAATGAATGTCGTGTCAGTGGCGGTTCGCATGGGGAATGACTTTGCAAACGGGGTTTGTCAGGAGGGCGTCGAAAACTTCGCGCTGGAAGCAGGACTTTCAATAGTAAACGGGGCAGGAAGAATACAGAATGCGGTTCGTGGCGTGAAGTCGCCTGCGTAGCTCAGTCGCTCCGACGACTGAGATTCTTTGGTGACAATACGGTTTTGCCTATCACGCTGACTTCTGGCAACTTTTTTTCTCTGAACTCAATCTCGCAATTTTTGATCCAGAATGAATCCCACATCCACAGCTCTGAATCCTATGAACAAAGACACTTTACTCTCTATCACCGCACTTCTGTTCGCGTCATTTTCTTCGTGCATGGCAATGCCGGCTTTCGCAGTTGATAAAGCTGACGTACTGCGTCGGGAAAACCTCGGCGCGTGGTGTATTGTGCCATTTGACGCAGCGAAACGCGGACCGGCTGAGCGGGCAATAATGCTCAAAGAGCTGGGCATCACGCGATGTGCTTACGACTGGCGTGAAGAACATGTGCCGACGTTCGAGCAGGAGATTCTGGAATATAAAAAGCACGGCATTGAGTATTTTGCCTTCTGGAGCAGTCACGAAGAGGCGTTCAAACTGTTTGAAAAGCACGGTCTGCATCCCCAGATCTGGCAGATGATGAGTCAGCCTGCAGGCGAAACGCAGGAAGCGAAAGTTGAAGCGGCAGCTCAGCAGATGGTGCCACTTGCAAAACGTACAAAGGCGATGGGCTGTAAACTCGGGCTGTACAATCATGGTGGCTGGAGCGGTGAGCCGCAGAATCTGGTGGCCGTCTGCAAACGCCTGCATGAACTTGGACAGGACCATGTCGGCATCGTTTACAACTTTCATCACGGCCACGGGCATATTGATGACTGGGCTGAATCGTTCGCGATGATGAAGCCGTATCTGCACTGTCTGAATCTGAACGGTATGAATCCGATGGAACAGCCAAAAATACTGGGCATCGGCAAGGGGGCTCATGAACTTGACATGATACGCACGGTCGTCGAAAGCGGTTACGACGGGCCGATCGGAATTCTCGATCATCGCGAACAACTCGACGCGCGCGAATCACTGCTGGAAAACCGCGACGGACTGGAATGGGTGCGGAAGGAAATCGAAGAGCCCGGCAGCGGAGGTCCGAAGCCCGCTGCTCCCGTCGATCCAAAAACAGTTGCTGTGTCAGGCCAGGTTTTTCCGGGGGCCGAAGCGTATCGTCATCCGCCAATCACTGTGGAGGTTCGAGCCACAATTCAGCGCCGCGATCAGTACAACATTCTTGTGGCGAGTGACACGAAACAATCGGCTGATCACTGGGAACTGTTTTCCATGAACGGCAGCGGTGTGCTCACGGCCTATCTTCCCGGTCAGCAGCCCGATCATGTTCAGAGCGAGGCCGTGATCTGCGACGGGAAAACACATACGCTGTCAATGATTTACGAACCAAGTCGTGTGCGGTTGTATGTGGACGGCAGGCAGGTCGCGGACCAGGCCATCACGAGTCGTGACGGAGGAGCCAGCGTCCCGGGAGCAATTGCAATTGGACGCCTCGTCGAAGGCGGCGCAGGATGTGACGGGAGTATCGAGTGGGTGCGAATTTCCCGCGGCGTGCGAGACATCTCCGCTGAACCTGTCACAGTTGTGTCGCGCGATGATTCCACGGTCGGATTGTGGTCCTTCGATGGCAAAGGCGATGCAGGCAGGAACGGCGATCCAGCGAAGCCGGACGTGCAGAGTCGACTAATGCCGGAGATCCCTTACGATGCCGACTTGGTGACGCAACTTGTCGCTGAATCAAATGAACATGGAAATGCGATCCGTGGAGCCGCAGTCTTCGCAGATGTGAAGGTGGCCTGTATTTCGTGTCACAAGATTGGCCCCCACGGAGGCACGGTCGGTCCCGAATTGTCCGCAGTCGCGAAGGATCGCAAGCTGAGTCACATTGTTGAATCCGTGCTGTGGCCAAAGCGAGACGTCAAGCCGGAATTCATTACGTTCCAGATTCTGACGGTCGAAGGCAAAGTCTTCACCGGCTACAAACACGCCTCAGACGACAGTCAGGTCACTCTGCGCGATCCAGCCACGAGCAAACTGACGACAATCGCACGGTCCGACATCGAAGAGGAAATCGCGGGCAGCACCGTAATGCCCGCCGGACTCACAGCGGCAATGTCGCGGCAACAACAACTCGATTTGATGCGGTTTCTGAGCGATCTCGGGCCCGAGGGCAAACCGCTTTCTGCAGAACTTCAGGACGCCATTGCGCATAGTCAAATGCACGGCCCGGCCGAGTTTCCGTTCACGAAGGAACCGCTGCAACCGAGTCACTGGGCAAACGCCGCCCTGCCTGTCAATCGCGATCGCTTGTATGACTTTTACACCAAGCAAGTCGATTTCTTTCGCCAGCAGCACCATGTGCCAATGCTGTTGGCCCAGTATCCGGGTCTCGATGGTGGCAAGCAGGGGCACTGGGGAAATCAGAACGAAGATGTGTGGATGGATGGGCGTTGGAATGAGACACAGCCTGGTTCCGTGCAGTCGGGCGTTTTTCAGACAGGCGGAGTGACCATTGCTCGCGGTGTTTGCCTGCGACTGGGGGATCACGGTGAACTCTCGACCTGCTTCAATCCAGATACACTGACGTACGCCGCTGTGTGGTCGGGCGGATTTGTGGGCTTTGATTCCGTTCGTCACGGATTCGTGAGCCCTCTGCGGATGGAAGGGCAGTTGGTGCCGGTTCCAAAACAAAACTCTCCGGACAAAGCTTGTAAGTATCATGGCTTTTATCGGCATGGCAACCGAGTCGTCTTCGCGTATCGAATTGGCGATGTCGAGTATTTCGATTCACCGTGGGTTAAAGATGGTCAATTCGTGCATGATGTGGCTCCGGCCGAGCAGCATCCGCTGCGAAACATGGCGGCAGGCGGACCGGCTCAATGGCCGCAGGTTCTGGAAACAAAGATCATTGCCGGCAGCGATCGTCCGTATGCGGTCGATACGATCGAATTGCCGTACGACAATCCGTGGAAAGTTCCGATGTTCTGCGGCGATCATGATTTCCTCCCCGACGGCAGTGCGTTGGTCTGCACAATGCAGGGCGACGTGTGGCACGTCACCGGACTGGATTCTGGTACCGATAAAACGGGCGTGGCTCGCTGGCGGCGATTTGCATCAGGCCTGCATCATGCTTTAGGGCTGGTTGTTGCCGACGGAAAGATCTACGTGCAATGTCGAGACCAGTTGACTCGCCTGACCGACCTGAACGACGACGGTGAAGCCGACTTCTACGAGTGCTTCAGCAACGCCTTTGTGACATCCTCTGCCGGTCACGATTTTATTTGCGGTTTGCAGCGAGATCAGGACGGCAACTTTTATATGGCGTCCGGAAATCAGGGTTTGGTTCGCATTTCAGCCGACGGTCAAACGGCCGATGTCATTGCCACCGGATTTCGCAATCCCGACGGACTGGGTATTCTGCCTGACGGAACCGTGACGGTTCCTGTTTCCGAAGGCGAGTGGACACCTGGCTCAATGGTGCACGCCGTTCGAAACGCCGGGACACGATCACCGGCTGATCCGCTGCATTTCGGGTACCGCGGCCCGAAGAACGGCAAGCCACCCGAGCTGCCGTTAGTCTGTCTGCCGCGAGGACTCGACAATTCCGCTGGCGGACAGGCGTACGTCGACAGCGATTCCTTCGGTCCGATGAAGGGGCAATTGCTGCATTTCTCATTCGGCGCGGGATCGTGGTTTGTCGTATTGCGAGACGAAGTCGGTGGCCAGCTTCAGGGGGCTGTGGTGCCAATGTCGGGCGACTTTTTGTCCGGCGCGCATCGAGGACGCTTCAATCCGAGGGACGGGCAGTTGTACGTGTCCGGCATGTCTGGCTGGGGCTCTTACACGCCCAACGACGGCTGCTTTCAGCGTGTGCGTTATACGGGTGATGCGGTGCAGATCCCGGTGGGATTTCACACATTCGAAAACGGAATTCGTGTGACGTTTGCAGAACCGATTGACAAGACCATTGCCGCCGACGCACATCGCCAGTTCGCTCAGTGCTGGAACTATCGATACAGCGGTGCGTACGGTTCGCTTGAATATTCCACCACGCATCCCGGGATTCCTGGCCATGATCCGCTCGCGATACGCTCGCGC
>JBBJME010000434.1:0-4185 GCA_037719765.1 Planctomycetaceae bacterium | reverse complement strand
TTGGCCTGCACCGGAGTCAATTCCGGCACATCAGACTCACCCGTGCATACTTCCATGAAGTGCGAGGAGTCTGATTTTGAATGAATGCGGGAATCTGGCCGCTGGCGAAACAGTCGACGGGATTTGAACTATGTAAGTCTCGTATTGGCTGACAGTTGCGCAGCTCATTCAGGAATTCACCGGCTTCGGAGACTGTCGGTTGAACCGACCGTTCAAAATTGACAATGTGACAATGCATCGAAAGTCCTTCAGCAACAAAGAGAAACAGCTCATCGGTAAGAATGAGCCAAGAGCAGTCAATAACCGAAGTCGGGGCAACAAGACGTCGTTTGAACTTTTTTTGGCGCCATTCTCTGGTTGGAAGCAGGTCCACTGGGACATGGCGGTAGCGTGCAACTCGTGAAATTACAGTGCATTGCAGGTGGCCTCCGCCCGCGAAAGTGGTAGCGGAGCCCGGAGCAGCCCGGCCCGCAGGGCAAGGCCCTTCCAGCGTTTCATAAGTGTGCTATGGTGGCCAGCGTAGCGGCGTAGGCGTTCGAGGCGAGTGCCAATGTCCTTTTGGTCGTCATCAATCACGATACGTTGGTTCACATCTTTCGACATGCTCGGCATCATGGATAGGCTGCCCGACTCTCGGAGTTGCCTGACGGGGCAGGCGGATCGTAAACGACGTTCCGTGTTCGACCGTCGAGGTTACGTCGATTCGCCCGCCGTGCGATTTGGCGACTTCGCGGGCGATGTACAGGCCCATGCCGATGCTGCCGGGGCGGTTGCTTTTCGGGCGTTCGGCGCTGGAGCCGCGGATGAGCGGGTCGAAGATTTTCGGCAGTTCACCGGGCGGTATCGTATCGCCGCCGTTGTGTATGTCGATGACGACGTTCGACGCATCTCCGCCGAGCGAAAGCGTGACAGGGAAATCAGCGGAGCCGTGTTGGAAGGCGTTGCCTATTAGGTTGGACATGGCCTGCCGGACGCGGTCGGAATCCCACATGTCGTTCAATTCGCCGTCGGTGTGGAGGTTGACCTCGCGGTCAGGCCGGGCGGCGCGGAACTCTGCAATTAGTTCGCCGGCCAGGGCGGCCAAGTCCAACTGGGCGGGGTTGACGGGCATGCCCGTACCCAACCGGGTACGCGTGTAGTCGAGCAGGTCGCTGATCATCCGTTCCATCACCGACACGCTACGGGTGATTTGATTGCTGCACGCACGGGCTTGGGTGCCAAGCTTGACGCCTTGGCTGCACCGCACTTGCTGCGACCGCCGGGCAGACCACCGATGGAAGGCTACGAACACATCATTGAACTGGGAAGTTACCAGATCGATTCCTAGCAACATGCCCAGCGATTGATTCTCGTTGTCGTCGATCAACCCGATCCAGCGACGGGTCAATTGAACTTGCTGCCGCGGTATTTCTTTCTGATCACGAACTGGTCGGGGTCTCAGCGAAGTGGCAAGGAACTGCTGGCGCACTACCGTCGACGGGGCACGTTTGAAGATCGCTTGGGCGAGTTCAACACCGCAATTGGCGTCCACTTATCATCACGCAACTTCAAGGAGAATGAGGCGACTATGTTGTTGTCGCTGCTGTCGTTCAATCTCAGTTCACTGTGCCGGATCGAGCTGGAAGACTCTGTCGGCGGTTGCTGGGATCTGACTCGCTTCCAGCTTTTCGTATTGAAAGTGGGAGCGGAGATCATCAAGCATTCGCGTCGTCTGATGATGCGAATCGCCCAGTCGGCTGAGCCGCTTTGGTCACGCTTTGTGAAGCGATTGGAGCAGTGGTCACTTCCCTCAAGTCACACGATCAAGTTGCCGCGCCGCAGTGGCTTCACAGCGCCACCTCAGCACGCACATCTCAACGAAGTTCTTCGTTGGTAACGGTACCCATCGCAGGAACGCACGACACTGGGGTAGGGGGAACTGCGCGTGAAACGTCGCCAATAGGTTAAAAAGTCACCTCCACCAGCAAATTCACCATCCCGAACTCGATCAGTACCCCCTGCACTCATCCTCGGTGAATAATTCGGGATCAGTTATTCACACGGCCACCGACGAGGGCCTTGCGGCAACTCTATGCGGCACGATGACTGGCGACAAAGCTGGTCATCGCCAGTACAGAGTCTGGCAGAGATCCGAAGACGCCACCGAGCGTAGTGAAGGCTGCACCAGCCCAAATAACAAAGCACTACGTCTTGCCGACTCAGTGCTGCTGAATGCTGCGCCGAGATCGAAACCAGCGTTTTGATGCCGCCCGTATTTCCATAGTGATGCTAGACGAGCAAATCGAGTTGGAACACGCCGAAGCCAATAAAGCCAATACTCTCGCCCCACACAACACACCGCCGCCACATAACCGCAGCAACTCGACTAAACTGTTACGTGCCAGAATGGCTGAGAAACTACCCCCGTCCCATTTTCTCCCCCGCGCAAATGGTGCGCGACCTGCTGGAGCGACGCGATCAGGAGTACTCTCGATGGCAACGCCCTCAAGCTGGCGCTGCCGCTCAGGAACGTGGACGGGCTGATGATTGAATGATGAATATAAGGTCTCTTAGCGATGATATAAGGATAAATAATGACGTGAAAAAACGGTTCTTCACACAATTCAGTGGCTAACAATCTGGGGCAGCAGAGTCAGTTTTCCGCAGTAGAAGAGGATTCTGATTCGATAGTTGTCGAAGTTACGGAAGCCTCTTGCGGCGGATTTCAGGGATTGAATGCGGCTGTTGAATCCTTCGGCGGTTGCGTTGCTGATCCGGTGTCGAAACCAGGTGAGGATGTTGTTCAGTCGACGTTTGATCATCCTGGCAACTTTCTTCACAGGCTCCAGTTGGCAGCGTGAGGCCCACTGGTACCACAGGGCGAAGAACTTTTTTGCATTCCCTGCATGTCGGTACTCCCAGAACCAGCGGAACTGTTCCCGGATCGTCCATGCGCGAGATGTTTTCAGCTCAATGTCTTTGAGAGTGTCGAATTCTGCCCACTGTTCGTCACTGAGGTTCTCAGGATTGAACAGCCAGAGTTGCTTTGTGCCTTTGAGTGTCTCGTCGCCGTCTTTCAATAAGGCTTTGTGTTCCTGACGGCGAACCTTGTCCACTGCCTCATTGAGATGCTTGGAAATGTGGAAGCGATCATGCACAATTTCAGCGTTGGGAACATTGCTGACAGCGCTGTTCTCAAACGCCTGCCACATGTCCATCGCCACTGCTTCGACGCCGCCTTTTTGTTCTTCTGACAGCGTTTTCCACAGTTCGTCAGCTGAATTCTCATCGTGCCCCGGTGTGACTTCCAGGACTCGCGACCCGTTGATGTCGGTCAGCACCGAGACATAATCATGGCCCCTTCCGAAACTCTTCTCATCCATCCCGACGTGTTTGATGTTATCGAGTTTTCGGCGAAACAAACCCCGCTCAACTGCCCGATCCATGATTCGCTGCAGACTAGTCCAGTTCAGTTTCAGAAGTCGCCTTCCCTGCTCCACACTGGCTGCTGCCTGAAGCACCAGGATTGCAAACGCCTCAAACATCAGGGTAAAACGGCCATGAGGTTCAGCCCACGGGACTTCGCACGTCCTGACACCGCATTGCGGGCAATTCGTGCGTGGCACACGAGCAAACAGAATCGTCTCAAACTGCATCGTGTCCAAATGCCGCCATTGGCGCTGCGGAGCATGATCCTTCAAGCCACATGCCGCACCGCACGCACTGCATCAACAGGATTTCCCCGTCGTTTCAAGCGCTATACGGACCTGCTCACCGGCCAGATCCAGATCCACATCTGTGACTCGCCACGAATCGTCCAGGCCCAATAACTCAGAATAGTGCTGCGGTAGTGTTTTCATCCGAAAACTCTACTCAAACCACTCACAGAAAACCCTGCAATTTCAACCCATAGCCACAGCCACTAACTTCCGCGAAGAACCGAAAAAACCACCAGCTTGTTGCACTCGCCCCCGACGAGGTGCAGGCTTGCGGTGAAGCGTCGTTTCGGTAAGATAGGATTTTCTGCAGAGTAGGGCCGTGTAATTTTCTTGCAGCACTGATGGCAGGTTTGCGCCGCATTGTTAGGGGCTCAAGTGAGAAAGATTATTTCAGCAAAAGTGCCCTGGCTGTTAGCGGCCGGGTCTGGTGCAGTGGGTGATGACGCGAGAATGGCAAACAGGGCGCTGCCGGTAAATCGCCGCGCCG
>JBBJME010000166.1:0-15380 GCA_037719765.1 Planctomycetaceae bacterium | reverse complement strand
TTCAATCCCTTGTTCAATCCCTTGTTCAATCCCTTGTTTTCGAGCAGTTGACAACATCCAATCATAGTCTCGCTGGGCTTTTTCGCGTTGATCGTGCATTGCTTTATCCTCTGTCCTGGAAGAGATTGCTTCAAGGCAACCAATCGCCCGCTGAAACGTGAGTGCCGGAAACAATCGCCGAAGGTCGTCTGCCGTGTAATTGTGTGCATTCAGAATCAGCCAGGACCACTGTGCCAGCGGGTTCGCAATCGAAATTGTCGTTTCATCGAACGGGTACTTTCGTAATTCTACCGTGTGAACCTCGATCGCTCTATCCATTTTTCGACCACTTTCTGCATCCATCATCTCAAATCGATGATGCGCCTGGTCCGAATCCTGGAAGAGACTCCCCGTCAGCAGGCAGATCGAAATCGTCGTATTCAACTCCGTATAATCGTCACCTTCAGACAACTGGTCAGTATACACTTCACTCGCGTAGAACACTAAACGCTGCAGCAACGCCGGATGAATTGAGATCTGCATTTCGATGTTTAAAATGCGCCCCGTAGAATCCTTTGCTTTCACATCCAGAACGACCCGCTTGGCAGTCTCAAATTCCTGGTAAGTGAATGGATTCAGGATAGTCACGTCTGTCACCGGATGCGGCAACTCCAAAATCGCATTCAACAGTCCGATCAAAGCGATTGCGTTTTCCGGACTGCCAAACATCTTCTTGAAGGCAAAATCCACATACGCTTTGATTCCCAGCGGCATCACTTCGGAACTCCGCACAGACTTGGAACATTTGTTGCAGACCACGATCGAAAGTCTAAGCGACAAAGCCCAGCACTGGCAAAGCCAGTGGCACACAAATCTGAATTCAGCTCTCGCACTTTATCAGTGCCACCCCGCCGTCTGCATTCATCCTCAATCTAGTCTCGAATCCTGGCATTTGATTCCTCAACACGTGTACATTGAGTTAAAAAAGGGGTCAGAACAATAGCCAAATGGCCCAGAGGGTGCTCCGCACTATTGGTTCCAGCCCTCCTTTTTAAGCTACACGGCAGTTTCTTCCTGATTTGGAGTCGGATGATGTGGATGATTTTGAGTCTGTTTTGCACCTTGATTCAGGACGAGCCGGTGTTTTCGGGTCCGCAGCCAGGCGAAAGACTCGTTCCTTTTGTGGTCACCGGAGTGCTTGGAAAAGATGCCGATCAGAAAATCGATGTCGTCACTGAATCAGATACCAAACCGTGTGTGCTGATCTTTGTTCATGAACCAAATCGGCCGGCGTTCGGTCTGTCGAACATGGTCATGCGGCTGGTCCAGGATCGTGGACCGGAGAAGATTGCGGGAAGCCTTATTTTTCTGACAGATGATCCGACAGAAACCACCGAGTGGATGAATCGCGTCCCGGAGTATTTCCCGAAGTTGATTCGGCTTGGAATCTCCGTCGATGGCAAAGAAGGGCCGGGAGCGTATGGCTTGAATCGCAATGTCGCACTGACTGTGCTGATCGCCAAAACCAATATCGTGACTGCAAGTTTTGCTCTGGTACAACCCAGTATCGAAGTCGATGGTCCAAAGATTTTCAAAGCCATCGCGGAATTGCTCGGGGAACAGGACGTTCCGAAAATCGCTGACTATCAGCCGAAAAGTCGTGGTGAAGGTGCTCCGATGAAACGGGAAGCAGATCCTCAGCACCCGGAAATTCGAAACATGCTCAGTCCCGTGATTCAAAGAACCGCGACGGATGAAGAAGTCGTGGCGGCCGCGACGAAAGTCGAGGAATTTGCTGCAGCACACTCAGACTTCAGAATTCAGGTCGGTGACATTGCTCGACGCATCATTGCCGCGGAAAAACCTGGAGATTACGGAACGCCTAAATGCCAGGAGTATTTGTCCAAATGGGCAAAGGAATTCACGCCGGAAGCGCCGGAGAAGTCTGAGTCGAATCAGGAATGAGTGTTCTCAAGTAGGATGGACATTCATGTCCGTCGGAGGGCGGGAGAAATCTTTTGAAGCGCACGTGGCTCGCCCTCTGAAATTTGGCAGCCGTAACGCGTTTTCTGGCCAGGACTCGGACATGAATGTCCAAGCTACAGGAATCGCATCACGGGACGAAAGTCATCCGATGAGTGTCTTGTTGAGGTATCATAATGTGGCTGTGTCTATGGATCGCAATTCTTGCCGGTGAAACTCAGACGGCTCCGGTGGACTTTGAGACTCAGGTGATGCCCATTCTGACGAAAGCCGGATGTAACACGGGGGCCTGTCACGGAGCGGCGGCCGGACGTGGCGGATTTTCTCTTTCGCTGTATGGTAGTCGGCCTGCCACAGACTTTGCTCAAATCACACTGGCACTGGAAGGCCGCCGTATCGATCGAATGCACAGCGAGATGAGTCTTCTTCTGCTGAAACCGACGGAACAGCTCAGCCATGAAGGCGGCACACGTCTGGAACTCGACGGTCGAGACTTCAAAATCGTACAGCGCTGGATCGAACAGGGCGCGAGACTGATGAACTCGCGACATTTGCGGGAATTTTCGTTTATCAGCGAAGCGGTCGATGGGGACGACAGCAGAGTTGCCGGGCAGCGGCGTGTGCAACTGATCGCCACGGCTCGATTCAGCGATCACGCAGTTCACGATGTCCTGCCGTGGACCGTACTCACTCCGGATGATCCGAGCACTGGCGGCGAAGACGTATTACGCCTGGCTGCAAGACTGTGTCAGGAACGATGTTCCGCTGAACAACATGGCGGTGAAGCTTCTGCTGGCGAAAGGATCAGTCACGGAATCGGGGCCAGCCAGTTTTTACAATGTTGCGGGTGACGCACGCGGTCAAGCGGAATTCGTAAGTCAGGCGATGATGGGCGTTCGATTGCAATGTGCCAACTGTCACGATCATCCGCTCGACGCATGGACTCAGGACGACTACCACGGCCTGTGAATCGTCAGCTGTTGAACGAACAGACCTGGCGGTGCAACTGCAGTTGCTGAACGGCGCCGTGCTGAATGATCGCTTGTCGCCTGAAGAGGGCACCGTGATGAATGCTGTGAAGTCCGGGCAAGCTGCTGAATCGCTGATCAATGATTTCTATCTTCGAGCTTTGTCTCGCCCACCGCGCAAGGATGAAATCATGTTTTGGAGAAGCCAGTTTCCTGAGGACGTCAGTCCCACACGTTTCGCTGCGGTCGCCCAGGACTTCGTGTGGAGCTTGCTGAACAGCGACGAGTTCTGTACGAATCACTGAAGCTATCCGAAAAGGGGTCTGACCCTCTCCGGCAAGACGGAAACACCGATAGGGTCGACGTGCCAAAGGGTCAGACCCCTTTTCGGTTAGCCATTTACTGAGGATGTCCCATGAACCAAACAGCACGCTCTTTGCTGACTCGATGCGATGGTCTCAGCCGTCGTGGCGTCCTGCGCCTTGGGCAACTGACTGGGCTGGGGATTGGCCTGTCGCAGTTGAACACGGTGCATGCCGCCATTGCGGAAACCCGCCGCGCGGCAAGAAATTGCATTCTGATCTGGCTGGATGGCGGTCCCAGTCATCTGGAAACGTTCGATTTATAACCTGAGGCCGCAAGAGAAGTTCGCGGCCCTCTGGAAGCCATTGCTACGGCAGTCTCGGGGATCTTTATCAGCGAATGTATGCCGGAAACGGCGCGGCGAATGAACGACTTCGCTGTCATTCGATCCATGACCTCGCCATTGGGTGAACACAATCTTGGAACGCACTATCTGTTGAGTTATCAACCTTGTTTAGAATATCCGTCGTTTCACGCCGTGGCGAATCAGCGGCCGGCAATGGCAAAGTCGATTCTGCCGAACAATGTCGTTGTCCCCGACTATCGGGTGGGAGCGCCAAAGTTCAGCGGGCGGTTTCTGCCCAGCAATTTGGACATTTTCGCGGGAGCTGATCCGGCTCAGACTGATTTTCGGGTACGCGATCTGAACCTCACGCGAACCTGACGCTGGAACGCATTGAGCGTCGCCGGACATTTGCCAACCAACTTGCACGCTGGAATGACGGTGACATGTCGCTGACTTCTGTCGTAAGCCAGTCGCCAGGTCGTCTGTCGAATGGTCAGCAGGCGCAAGCGGCCCTGGACCAGGCACTCCGGATGGTCACGTCGCCGGAAGCCACATCCGCGTTTCGGCTGGAAGAAGAATCCTCTGCGACACGACAGCGTTATGGCTCCAGAACCGTTGGTCAGAGTTGTCTGCTGGCTCGACGACTGATCGAACGCGGCGTCCGCTTTGTCACCGTCAATCATCAGGGCTGGGACACTCACGACAACCTGTATACGAGGCTGAAAGAAGGTTATACAGGAGCCAAAGTTGGCGTGGGGCTCATTCCATCACTGGACCTTGCCGTTGCAGCGCTGGTGGACGACCTGCGGGATCGACGGTTGCTGGACGAGACGCTGATCGTGGTGATGGGCGAATTCGGCCGTACGCCGAAGATCAACACGGCAGGCGGAAGAGACCATTGGCCCGAGTCTTCAGCGTCGCTCTGGCGGGTAGCGGTGTTCGCGGCGGGCAGGTGATCGGTGCAAGTGACGCGACAGGCGAATCTCCGGCCGATCGTCCCGTGACTCCCTCTGACCTGGTTTGCACGATCTACACGCTGCTGGGACTGGACCCCTCCAGCGAATTGCAGACGAATACCGGTCGCCCCATTCGCCTTGCCGCAAACGATGCCCAGGTAATTCAGGAATTGCTGACATGAGCCGTTCCCGCTGGCTGATCATTGCCGTATGCCGATGGATGGTTGCATGCTCTGCGGCGGGAGCGCTGCTCACCGCTCGTGCCTCGGTCGCGGATGAACTCGCGATCGCAGGATCATCAATCACATGTGTCGCGATCACGTCAAACGGCAAGACCGTGATCGATGGATCGCAGTTCGGCGTTCGCATTCGGGCCTGGACTGATCTGGCCGTCAACCATACGCTGATAGTTCCCTGCCGCCATGTTCATGACGTTGTATTGTCACAAGATGAGACCCGAATTGCTGTGATCGGGGGCAATCCTGGCGAATCGGCATGGGTCGGAATGTACTCATGGCCCGGTCGAGATCTGATCTGGTCACAATCGTTTTCTGATGATGTGGCCTATGCCGCCAGCTTTAGTCCGTCAGGAGCGACGCTGGCTGTGGCATGCCACGATCATGCTGTGGCATTAATGACTGCGGAGACTGGCAATACGAAGACTGTCCTGAAGGGGCATTCTCGTCCGGTGACTGCGGTGGCGTTTGTGCGCGAGGACACAACACTGTTGAGCTGCGGGTTAGACCAGTCCCTTCGCGTCTGGGACTGTGAACGAGGCAACGTCGTGCGGTCGCTTACCAATCACACTCAGCCCATCACTTGCCTCGCCGTGCAGTCCAGCGCGGGCAATGCAATACCGATGATCGCAACAGGCAGCGAAGACAGGACAGTACGGCTCTGGCAACCGATCATCGGACGCCTCGTACGATTCCAGCGACTGCCATCTTCGGTGACGGCTCTCGCATGGAACGCCGATGGCACGGCCCTGGTCGCCGGATGCCAGGACGGAACGCTCCGCGTCGTTGAGGCAGAAACGCTTCATACGACGGATCACGCCTCCCCCATTCGATACCTGGATCACTGCCATTGCCGTTCATCCAAAAGAATCCACAGCACTGATCGGCGACGGAAATGGAAACTTGACGAAAATGACTATTTTTTAACCACGGATTTCGCGAATTTCACAGATAAATTGGCGAGCGGCATGCGTCAGCTTGCCGGTACAAAAGCGAGGCACCGGAGGGCTCACGCCGCTCCGCTCGTCGGACTCATTTCTGGCCGCGCGGAGTATATTCATGATTTAGTTCCCAGCGAATTCACCGATGGCGATTCCATGCAATCGCCAGCGGGGTTGTTGCCAGGGGCATGATGACCAGTGCGAAAAACGCCAGAATCATCGGGTACGCCATGACGGGCAAGTCTGCTCGTCGAATTGCGATCGCATCGGTTGCCATTCCAAGCCAGATGACTGCCGCGATGCAAAGAGATTTCTGGCTCAGATAACTGTGGCGTTGGGCTTTTGTAAACACGAGCAGTGTCGCTCCGACCGTCGTGATTGAGGCGAAATACATGCTGATCTCAAAAACCCGCTTCTGAACTTCCGCAGAGAAGACTTCCTTGATCAGAATCATTCCGATGCAGTACAAAATCAGTCCAGTCGTTCCGATGAATACGATTCTTGCGCTGCGGCCGGAAAGACCGATCGTTGACAGGTTGGCCATTGCGATCCACGGCCCGAGCAGCGTGAGCGGCAGGTACCACACTCCAATCTCCGGTGGAAAAACTTGCACAGGAACATGAGGCATGAGTTTGGCAATCAGCAGGCATCCGAAAACGCCTGCAGCCCATAATCCCCATGAAATCAGCACGCTTTTCGCGCCTGTTTGCAGCACCGACTTTGCAAAATCATGATTTGTGAACGGCAGGGTGCATTGAAAGTTTCCCATTCCTTCCTGGCTGTTGCTCCCCGCCAGATCGCGTACGGTTTCACTGCGATTTCTGGTCATATTGCCGTTCGAGGAAATGCCCATAAGAATTCCTGCTACTCCCGCCATCAGCGTCAGCAGTCCACCTCCAGCGAGGATGCCTTCATGAAATTCCACAAGCGGATGACCCGTGTTGTGCCCCGTTGCGATTCGGATCAACCACACGCTGACCATGACGACGTAGATCAGGGCCACGATGAGCGGCAACGCCAGACCCTTCAGAGTCCAGTCGTACCAAAGCTGAGCCTGAGCTGCAGATCGAAACGGTTGAAATCCGATCCCGGAAGTTGTGGTCAATGCATCCCACGTTCGCACAAGCAATTTCCAGCCACCCAGCGAAGGCATGGGCTCGCCGCACCGGTCACGTGTCACAGCCGCAACGGTCACCATGTACGCGATTCCAACGACCACAGACATCGTCCCAATTTCACCAGGTGTCACTTCGGACCATTGGTGCGTTGGCGCACCAAACCATGAACCGTAACGCGAATGCAGCCATCCAAACAGTACGACGCTCGGTGCACAGGCGACGCAGAAACTTGACAGTGTCCGGTGCGAAACGGAAACCAACAACTGCATCGAAGCCCATGCCGCGACGGCGAAGAATGCTGAGCCCCAGATCGGCCAGCCCAGGTTAAACAGGATGTTGTACGTCAAGGCCGCGACCGCGACTTCGATTGCCAGCAAGATGCCACCGGGAAACATATGCCAGGCAACCAGTGAAGCCGTTGATATTGGAGCGGTATACAAGCGACTCAACGCCCCCTGAGCCGGCAGAATTCCGCCTCCAAAGCTCATCATCAGGAGTGGCATGAAGCAAATATGCAGAACCAGAAAGGAATGATCATGCGGGTCAACTCCCAGATGAGTGAACAATGCGAACAGCAGCATTGGCACCAGATTCCCTAGGACGTAGAATCCGGGAATCCACCAGCGACCGTGCGAAAACATTTCCCACATGAGTGCCTGAGGAATCGAGCGCATGTGTATTCTCCTGACTACTGAATTCGTGACACAAAGATTTCATCCAGCGACAGCGCAGAATCCTCCATAACTGTCGCACCGATTGCTTCAGCCGCCCGCCGAAGCTGTTCCGATTCGCCATTGCAGACATACGTCCACTCAGCCCCGCCGCCTTCACAGGCGAGCGTTCCGATCAGTGAAGGAGGCTGAGACATAGGCTGCCCGAATCGCAAAGTCATGCGGCGATGCGATTCTTTGATTTCATCCATCGAGGTCGTCAGCATGATCCGCCCCTGATGGATAATGGCGACTCGATCCGCCACGCGTTCCACTTCGTCCAGCAGATGAGAAGAGAAGAATACCGTTCGGCCTTCGTCTGCGATCGTGCGAATGATGGCTCCCAGAATGTCGCGGCGAACAATGGGGTCCAGACCCGATGACGGCTCGTCCAGGACCAGCAACTCGGGACGATGCGCGAGCGATACCAATAATCCGGCACGCGCTCGTTGACCTCGCGAGAGAGTCTTGACTCTCGCCTTCGGGTCGAGATCGAACGCTTCACGCAATTCTTCTGCGTATTTTGTGTCCCAGTTCGGGTAGAACGCCTGCGTGTATCGCATCAATTCATGGACTCGCATCCAGTTCGGCAGGTCGCGGTCTTCGGACAGATACCCAATCCGTCCCAGAACGCCAACCGGATTATCGATTGGGTCAAGCCCGAACACTCTGACTGATCCGGATTGTGCCTTGAGCATGCCGAGGATATGCCGAATGAGTGTTGTTTTGCCGGCCCCATTTCCGCCGATCAAGCCAAACACCCCGCCGCGCGGAACAATGAGTGACAGATCATTCAGGGCAATTTTGCTGTCAAACTGTCGTGTCAGCCGTTCCACTTCGACAATGGGCGGGGCTGCGGAAGGAAATGGATCAGGCATCGGAAGGCTCCTTAAGTCGAGATGTATTCATGATGGTAGACCGCTGGTGCACAAGTTTGATCACGTCATCCAGATTGACGTCCATCTGCAGGGCCTCGGCCAGCAACTGATCGATCCGCTCTGTAAGTATCTTCATGCGTTCGCGTCGAGCCAGTGGCGAGCCCTGGTCCGTGACATATGTTCCGGCTGTTCTCCGTTTCTCCACAATCCCCGCCAATTCCAGTTCCCGGTACGCACGGGCGATGGTATTGGGATTAACGACCAGCTTCTCGGCCAGCACACGGATCGGAGGCAGCTCTTCGCCCGCGACCAGCCGTCCTGCAGCAACCAGATACTTGATCTGATTGACAACCTGAAGGTAGATCGGAACCTTGTCGTGAGTCGTGATATGAATCTGCATGTTCTGGTTCTCCCTCGCTGACACTTGTATTAATTCAATAATACAATGTCACGAAAGTGAGTCAAGAGCTGTTTGCAAATTCTCTCACTCAATCTGAAGATCTCGGAAGCAATGCCGCAGGACAGACTGAAAGATGCCGTCTAGTCCGTGTCGACGTTTTGTGGAATTGGCTCGTTGCTCGCAGGCTAGTCAATGTGCATGTAAACTGAGGGCTCTGTCGTCCGGCTATATCACATGTTGGTGCGATCAATGGCAGCTCATCCCTTCAGATCAACCCTATGGTTCGTCCTTCGAATTGGCGGATTGATCGCCTTGTGTCTCTTTCTGATTACGAAGGCTCCGTCCACTGTCGAACGTGACAGACTCGACATGCACGGCGTGGTTTTGGGACTGGATGAAACCGGGCAGGTCGTGGGTATCGAACTGACGGAAGACGTGTTCTATGATGATATCCTCGAGGACATCTCCACGTTGAATTCCATCTGGTATGTTCGCCTGAAACAAGTCTCATGTTCTGATGAGCTGTTCAGAGTAATCGCTGGCCTGCCGAATCTGCGCTCGGTGTCTTGTCGGGGTTGCACAATTTCAGACAAGCAATTAGCGATGCTGCAGAACTTGCAACTGCAAATGATCGACTTAGGTGATACGACGGGACCACGCGACTGTCTGGCAGCCCTCGGGCAACAGGCGAGTCTGATAAGAATGGCGTTTGACAGGTGCCGGTGGTTCGCAGATGATGACCTGCGACTGTTGCCTTCGTTTCCGATGCTCGCGGATCTTGACATTTCAAAAACATCAATCACGGATGATGGGCTTGCCACACTGGAATTCTGCCAGAAATTAGGCTGTGTGCAATTGACTGGCTGCAGTCAATTGACTGGCGCATCACTGCGCCGGCTTCAACTTTGCAGAGGATTGAAGATTCTCACGATGCAGGATGTCCCGGTATCGCTGAGTGCCGCCGTTGAATTTCAGGCGGCTCGTCCTGACGTCAATTTGTCGTACGACCAGATCATTGCGCCGGATCTTGTCCGCTTAATTCGACAGGACTCAAACGTCGTGAAGACATCCGCAAATTTTTACGAATATCCCCCACAATTGCATGGATTGATTCGTACATTGAATGTCAATCTGCATTCGCCAAGTGATGTCGGTGTACTAAACCACCTACCAGAGCTGACCACACTGCGAATGACGGGACCAGGCGTTGATGATTCTGCTCTGCCCTCCGTCGCAAATATGACGTTACTCCGCACACTCGATCTCTCCAGAAGTCGAGTTTCTGAGTCAGCGTTCAGCGAAATGCCGGTCTTAAAAGAGCTGGAGACGATACGCCTGACTGATACGCAGGTTTCGGTTGCCACTCTGAGTTGGCTAGCCTCGCTTCCACAGCTGCGGTCTCTTGATTTGTCAGGTTCCACGATCAATGGCTCAGCGATGGATGGGCCGATGGCATTCTTGAAACTGAGTCTGCTCAATCTCAATCGTGCCCACTTTGCGAAGGACCTTCTGGCTCGCCTCGATGTTCCCGTTCTTCATTCACTTGAGCTCAGATCGTGCGAACTCGATGACGCCGACCTGAACTGGCTGGCTGCGTATACGAAATTGCAAGTACTTGACCTGGCGGAAAATCCTTTGGACGGACATGGACTTGCATCGTTGCAGAACCTGCCACTCATTGACCTTCGCCTGGATCGCACCGCGCTCACAGACGTGGGCCTTGAAACGGTTTCCTGTCTTAAGATGCTTAGAGAACTGGATGTGTCCGGCACGACTATTTCAGGGACAGGATTCAGGAAATGCTCGGAGCTTCCGATTTATACGATCAACCTGGAAAGTGTCACGTTGAGCTCCGAAGGTCTTGATGCGATCTGTCAGTTGAAAAGTTTGCGCTCTCTGAACTTCCAGAACGCCGTACTGCCAGAGGATTCATGGCAATCGCTGGGGAACAAACCACGGCTGCATAGCGTGTCACTCGATGGAAAGAGCGAGGTGATTCAGGCTTTTGCACAGCCGGAGAACCTTGCTCGATTGAAAGTCCTTACTCTCAACCGTCCCGATAGGAACGCACTTCGTTGCATTCGACAGTTCACAGAAGTAGATTTCGTCAGACTACTTCACTGTGATGTCGACGAAGCGGCTGCAGAATTGATCGTCCTCGCACAAAACTGCACCACCGTTGAACTACATGAATGCACAATTTCTGCCGAAGCCATGCGAATCCTGACGTCGTGCGAAACAATTCAAAACATACAACTCCGCAATGTTAACACCACACAGATTGATACTGAATCATTGCAACTCATCAATTCGAAGATCAGGTTCATCCGCAAATGAAGTGCGCGGCATGAGTTTCAGTGGGGAGTAGGGTTTACAGAGAGTGGCCAAGCCAGTCTGATGAGCAGTATCGACATCTGACTTATCAGGAAATCCGAAACGTCCGTGCCGGAATGAAGACGATAGCCGCACCGGTCGCGGCCGACTAGACTCCGGTTTCGTGCCGCGCCTGACCGTGCGGCGTACAAAAATGCCGGCTTTTGCTGAAGACGGTCTGTAAAATGAAAGTGCTTATCGCAGAAGATGATCGCTTCACTCGTGAAGGGCTGGTGGAAGTTCTGGAGGCGGAGGGATATCGCGTGATTGCGGCCGTGGATGGCACGGATGCGATTCGACTGTTCAGGGAGCAGGCTCCGGACTTTGTGTGCCTGGATATTATGATGCCAGGCCACAGCGGGTACGAAGCATGCCGTTCCATACGAGCGATCTCGGCTGACGTCCCCATCATTTTCATCAGCGCGAAGGCGGAAGAGTTTGATCGGCTGGTGGGGTTTGAAATCGGAGCCGACGACTTTATCGTCAAGCCGTTCAGTCTCCGTGAAGTTGTCGCCCGCGTGCAGGCGGTGGCGCGACGCTGTTGTGCGCGCCAACCGCACGTGCCGCCGGAATTTCAGATGGGAGATCTGCGAGTCATCCCCGTAGAACTCCGCGCGCGACGCGGGGAAATTGTGATGGAACTGAGTCCCCGCGATGTCAGAATTCTGCAACTGCTGCATGACAACGCCGGTCGTGCGCTTGACCGAAACGTGATTTTTCGGCATGGCTGGGGGGAGGATTATTTTCCAAACAGCCGGACGCTTGATCAGCACATTTCGCAACTTCGGAAACGCATTGAGCCGGATTCAAAACATCCGACGCTCATACAGACAGTGCATGGCGTCGGTTATCGTTACGATCCGATTGCAGAGAGCGGGCGTTCGTAGAATGGCACCTCGCCGGATGCTTTTTGAGACGGAAGTGAGCTGGTTTGTGCTGGCCAGTGCGCTCGACGTGGCACTGACATTTCTGGTCCTGCATTACAGCAGCAACGGCATGACTCACGGCACGATCGTGGAAAGTAATCCGGTAGCACAGTGGTTTATCAGCCACTGGGGCTTTCGCGGGATGGCGGGCTACAAATTACTGATGACGTTGATTGTGGTTGTCATCGCAGAATTCGTGGGGCGCCAGAAACCGACAGTTGCCAGAATGTTGCTCTGGGGCGGCACAATCGTGGTTGCCGCAGTCGTGATCCATAGTGTGCGGCTGCTGCTGGCGCATCGACTTTAGTTTTTAACGTGGACAATTTGCGTTTTTCACCTGCAGAATTGTTACCGCTGCAAAAAAATCCCGTCGGCGGAGCGACGGGTGTACAAACGCCCGTCGCTCCGCCGACGGGTGCTGGCGGTCATTCTTTCGAGATTTGTCTGGCAAATTACGATTTCTGGCAGACCGCGGTATGCGTAAGTGCTTTTGTAGAAGTGCTTTACGCTCCGCCGGGCAGCACTGCGCGGTCTTGACCCATTTTCGCACCCCGCCGTATAGTTCGCTCCAGTGCAGAATCCCGGGTCGGCTGCGCCATGACGGCGAAGCGGTTCAGGGGTTGGTTTGCACACCCTTTGTCATACTCACTTCCTCGAACTCACGTCTCACTGGTTCTCCCCTTCGTTGCTCCTCAGACGCTTGTCTGAAACGTCCTCTCTACCTTTCTCATCCCGGAATGCTGGATCTGCTGATCCGGTCTCAGGGTCCTTCCGTCTGCTTTCCTGAGCCCACCGTCACGAATGCGACACAAACGGCGACTGAATGATTCATCGTTCCGTTCTGTCTGTCATCGCCATGGCTATCGCGACAACGCTGTTGTTCGCAATCGGTCGCGATGCGCACGCGCAGATTGCGGAAACCGTGGCACCGTCCGTGGAACTTGCCACGGATGATATTCAGATTCCGATATTGGTCAGTGGCAACTTTGAGGAAACTCTTGCATCCGACGACGGTCAAGTCCATCTGATCGTCGGCCATGCAGAATTGAAGCAGGGTAACTTTGCCATATCCGGGGCAAAGCTGGCGGTGTTTGTGTCGCGCACGGAATCGGGATTCGATGTTGGCGTGTACGGCGAGAATGTCGCCATCGATTCTCGCGACGGTCATCGCGATCAGGCATTCAAAGCCATCCGACTGGAATCACTTGCCGCTCCGCAGTTTCAGGTGGGACAATCCACCCCGGGCAGTAAGGACAATCCACTGCTTCGCAAAGCCGTCGATCGGCTATATCCCGGTGAGGCCGGCGATGCCTCGACCGTGAGTCTGCAACTGCCGCAGGATTCCTTCACGATACCGTTGCCGGCAACACAGTCGACAGGCAGCGGATCGACGCGGCGTGTTCAGGTTCGGCCACGATCGAGTGATCCGCTGCGATTTGAATCCTTCGAGTCAAGCGACACTGTGCCTGCGGAGCAGGTCAACGTCATCACGGGTGGCGTCAATGTGCTTGTGGAAGGGGTCGAAGTCCCATTTGGCGGAGAAGAAGTTCCTCTTGGTGTGATCGATCTGTCGGCAGATCGCGTCGTCGTGTGGACTCAGGCAGGCGAGGGCCCGGCACTGGAAGCAGGCAGCCAGGTTGTGCAACCAGGCCAGTCGAAACTGCAGGTTTACATGGAAGGCAATATTGTGATCCGGCAGAAGGACAATGTCATCCATGCGACTCACGCCTTCTTCGACGCAAATTCCAACCGCGCCCTCATGCTGAATGCCGAACTGCGAGCGTTCCTGCCCACCACTCAGGGCGACTTTCGAGTCCGCGCGAAGCGCATGAGAATGCTTAGCCAGGATCGTTTCCACGCTCAAAATGCCTGGGCCACGACAAGTCCGTATGGCGAACCTGGATATCGCGTTCAGGCGAGCGACATTTTTGTGGCACCAGGACCAAGTCTGTTTTCGGGAACCGACCCATTCACAGGGCAACCGGTGATGAAGCAATCGACGTGGGTCACGAGTCATAACAATAAGTTCCTCGTCGGCGATGTTCCCGTCTTTTATCTGCCAAAGATCAGCGGGCCGGCAGAAGATCCCGGCATTCCGATTCGCAGCGCCGTAGTCTCGAACGACAGTATTTTCGGTGTCCAGGTCAAGACAGTCTGGGACATGAATCGTCTGTTCGGGATCCCAAAGGTGCCGGGCATGGAATGGGATCTTTTAGCGAACTACATGTCCAAACGCGGGCCCGGTGTGGGAACTGCCATTGATTACGGTGGCAACAATGAACTTGGTTCCTACAAAGGCAACGGCAGAGGTTATTACCAGTACGACAGCGGTTTTGACAATCTCGGGCGGGACCGCCGG
Source organism: Planctomycetaceae bacterium (assembly GCA_037719765.1). Classification (GTDB taxonomy): domain Bacteria; phylum Planctomycetota; class Planctomycetia; order Planctomycetales; family Planctomycetaceae; genus SXXK01. The sequence continues at coordinate 904 of JBBJME010000166.1, read as the reverse complement.
AGTCTGGTCCCCCCAAGTCAAAATCGCGGCGAAGCAACATTTCGGCATCGTCAGAATCTTCCCGGTGACGCGTTGGTTTTTGGTGAAATCGGATACATTTCGGATCGCAACTATCTCGAAGAATACCAAGAGTCACGTTTCGACACGGAAAAAGACGTGGAGACACTGCTCGGGTTCCGCCAGGATCAGGGTGCCTACTCAGGGATGGTTTGGGGACGTGCAGACCTTCTCGGGTTCGAAGCGACAACCGACTGGCTGCCGCGGGCTGACCTGTACAGCTTCTCCAAGCCGCTGTTCAACGGTCTGCTGTACTGGAGCAGTCATTCGAGTGCGGGCTACGCCGACACGCAGCAACTGCGGCCGCCAACAGACCCCAGTGATCCCTACACGCCCCTGGGCATGACGTACAATACAAATGCCTCGGGAGTTGTCGCTATGACGCGGCACGAACTGGCCGCGCCCTTCATGATGGGACCCATCAATGTGGAACCATTCGTGATGGGCGAAGCGGCGTACTGGCAGCAGGGGTTCACCAGCGAGAGCATCGACCGTTATCTGATGAATTCCGGCGTGCGTGCCAGAATGACGGCCACGCGAGTGTTTCCATTCGTCCGGAACCAGATTCTGAATCTCAACGGGCTGGCCCATAAGCACGATACAATGCTCGAGTATGCCTACACTCAGTCCTCGCGCGGCCTGAACGAAATTGCGCAGTACAACGAGCTCGATGATAATGCTCAGGAACGCTTTCGGGCACGGTACACGACGCAGATCTTCCCTGGAGTCGTTCCAGCTGAGTTCAATACCCGTAATTATGCTCTGCGAAACGGTGCGGGACTGTGGACGAGTTCTCCGTATCATGAAGTTGCGGAAGACTTTCAGGCCTTGCGATTCAGCTTCCGCG
>JBBJME010000433.1:0-4205 GCA_037719765.1 Planctomycetaceae bacterium | reverse complement strand
AATAATTACCGAATTGGGGAGACCCCCGGGGTTCCGTCCAACAAATGGTTGGGTGCTTGATGCGGAGCGAAACGCACCACTTGGGAAAACGTAAGAAAATAGTGTGTAAGGAACTCTTATGAGCCACATAATTTCTCGTCGACGATTGATGTCATCTCTGGCAGCAGGTTTCGGCGGCGTCAGTGCCAGCGGGTGGTTCCCATTGTTTGCTCAGCAGCAGCTGGCGACAGCAAAGAAGAATTCGCGCCATGTCATCCTGCTCTGGATGAGCGGCGGGCCTGCTCAGACGGATACGTGGGACTTGAAACCGGGTCATGCCAATGGCGGCGAGTTCAAGGAAATCCAGACCGCATCGCCTGGGCTGCGATTCAGTGAACATCTGCCGAAACTCGCTGCTTTGTCAGACAATCTGGCAGTGCTGCGAGGTCTGGCGACGCGTGAGGGGGATCACGGACGAGGCACCTATCTGATGCGAACAGGATACTCGCCGATGGGACCGGTGCGATATCCGTGTATCGGAAGCTCTCTGGCCAATCAGCTGGGCGCTCCGGAATTCGGCCTTCCGGGCTGCGTGAGTGTGGGGGCTTTTCGAACGTTCAATGAAGATGCATTCGGGGCTGGATTTCTGGGACCGAAACTGCAGCCGCTGATGGTCGGTTCGTCCGACATGCCGGGGGCGATGACGACAGGCGGGGACGGATTTCCTCAACTTCGAGTTCAGGGGATGAATCGTCCGGATGGTATCACTGACGCTCGCATGGAGAAGCGTCTGACGATGTGGAAAAACCTGCAATCCGGATTCCTGGCGTCTCATCAGGCAGGTGCCGCGAAGACCCACAACATGATCTATGAAGGTGCTGTCAGATTGATGAACAGTGAAGATGCTCAGGCTTTTGACTTGACAAAGGAATCCACCGAGTTGCGGGAAGCCTATGGCAGGAACGTCTTTGGTCAGGGGTGTTTGCTGGCTCGCCGTTTGATCGAGCGGGGGGTGTCGTTTGTTGAGGTCTCACTGGGAACGAGCAGCGGCGGAGCAGGCTGGGATACGCATTCAGACAACTTCAACGCCGTAAAGTCTCTGTCGCTGGATCTTGACAATGGCTGGGCGACTTTGATGAAGGATCTTTCTGATCGAGGGCTGCTGGAATCAACAACGATCCTGTGGATGGGTGAATTCGGTCGCACGCCGCAGATCAACAGTACGGTCGGTCGTGATCATTTTCCGGCGGCATGGTCGGCAGTTCTGGCCGGAGCCGGTATTGCCGGAGGTCAGGCGTATGGTCGAACCAGCGAGAGTGGCATGGCGGTCGAAGACGGTCAGATGAGTGCTGAAGATCTGCTGGCGACTCTGTGTCAGGCCGTCGGTGTCGATGAGAAGGCCACACAAATCGATGACAACGGCCGACCGATTCGAATTACAGAAGGGACAGCAGCGAAAGCCGTGTTGGCATAGTTCGCCAGCACCGTTCCATTCACATTGTCACTCAGAGGCGATCCGAAAAGGGGTCAGCGGTAGGCCGCAGCAAAGTTGGTATTTGGGTGAAATTGGGGTATCGGGAAATTGTGAAATCTGTTTCGCTGCGTGAAGTGGATTCAGGCGAGCGACACGGCGGAAGGAGGCGGCGATAATGGAAACTCAGGTACGAGGTATGGAATCGGAAGTGGAATCTCATGCGGACGGCGACGTCGGTCAGAATGGACGTCGGTATCGGAGTCCGCAGCGCGTATTGGCTCGGTCGTTTCGAATGGGGCGCGACAACTGGAAGGCAAAGCATCAGGCCGTGCAGGAGAAGCTCGAACAGGAGCGGCAGCTTTCGGCAGACAGAGGTCGGTCGCGCGAGCAATGGAAGCAGAAGTGTGAGACCACTTCGGCGCGTGCAGAGCAGGCCGAATTGCTTGCTCAACAGCGACTGGAAGAACTGGAACAGGCACACGCTGAATTGGCAAAGCTGAAAGCCCAAAAAAAAGCGATGAGCAAGGTGATGTGACACCGGTCGGAGGTTCAACGCCCGTCAGTGTGATCGACAAAGTCCGTCGTCTGGTGATGATGGCCGGTTCATCACTGCGATCGTTGCCACGCATCTTCGAAATATTTCAGAGCGATACGGATCCGCACGCTCATCTTCCCTCCGCCAGCGGAGCGCGCTGGTGGCTGCTGCGGATTGGTCTGTACGCATTGCGAGAACCGCTTGAGCAGGCGTCGGACTGGGTCTACATCATCGACCATTCGATCCAGATCGGGACGCTCAAGCTGTGCCTGATTCTGGGGATTCGGCTGCATGACCTGCCGAGCCCGTCACGCCCTCTGCGACATTCAGACATGCGGCTCCTGGCATTGATTCCCACCGAACATTCCAACGGCCAGATCGTGCTTGAGCAGTTGGAGAATACGGCAAAACGCACGGGCATTCCGCGGGAAATCCTGAGCGACCACGGCAGCGACGTCAAATCGGGAGGCGAACTGTTCGTCGCGGCACACACAGAAACGACTCTGATTTACGACGCCGCTCATCACGGAGCGATCGTACTCAAGCGACTGTTTCAGGCCGACGATCGGTGGGCTCAATTTATCGCGAAGCTCGGACAAACGAAGAGTCGCCTGCAACAGACTCCGGATGCGTTTCTGATGTCTCCCGGTTTGCGACCGAAGGCTCGATACATGAACCTCGAATCGCTGTTGCGCTGGAGCCGCAGGATTCTGGAATTGCTCGCTCGCGGCACCGCCGGTGGCTCAGTCACCGAACGCACTCGGGCACGCTACGGCTGGATGGAACACTATCGCGCCGTTCTGACCGAATGGACTCGCTGGGAGGACACCGTCAGGAGCAGTGTTGAATTCATTCGCGTCCACGGATTCTTTCAACACTGCGACGTTGAGCTTGCCGCACATCTCTGCGCACGACCGACCGCGATGCGCCATGCTTGCGTGGAGGCCGAGCTGATCACGTTCGCTCGTCATGAAAGTGCGTCCGCCAGGCCCGGCGAACGTCTGGTGGGAAGTTCAGAGGTGGAAGAGTCAGTGTTCGGGAAACTTAAAACGCTGGAAGGCGATCAATGCTCCAGCGGCTTCACACGTTACGTCCTGAGCCTCGGGGCTGTCGTTGGAGACTGGACCACGACAAGAATCAAAGAAGCCCTGGAAAAAACTCCTGTGAAACTCGTGAAAGCGTGGTGCAAAGAACATCTGCCAGTCTCCGTACAGGCTCAACGAAGACTCGCCTTTGCCCCTCACAAACCGTAAACAGATCTCACCTGATCAATGTTCCAATGCAACCCCGACTTTGCTGCTGCCTAGGGTCAGACCCCTTTTCGGATCTACGCGTTTGTACAAGACTCCTTTTATGCAACATTCATCACCAGCCAATCTGCGACTGCGACGTTCCGCTGCCACCTTCCGCCAGTGGCGGTATCTCGTACTGGCACCAATGTTTTCATGGGCGACAATCACAGCCTCCGCCGACGACGCAGCGCTGTCTGTCCCTGTGCGAATTCTGGGTGCAGTCCAACCAGCACCGCCAATGGATCCGATGATCCCGGCCCGCGAGCCCGCTCCGGCGGCAACTCCGGCGGCGCGCATGCCGCAGTATCAGTTGCATCATAAGGATGTTGGTGATCCGGGCGATCCGGATTCACCACAACTGCGATTTGTGCTCGCGATGCCGGAACAGCCGCTGCTGATTGAGGCGGCCGTCTTTATTGATGGTCAGCCGTTTCGACAAGCTCGCGAAAAGCGAGTTCAGGAGATCATGCGCTATATCGCTGACCCTGAAGCCTTCAAGGCGGAAGCGAATCGCATATTGGCCGCGGCACAGGCAGAAGCCGCAGCGAAGAATGCACCGGGTCTGGTGGAATCGATTGCCACGCTGGTGACCGGAAACGCTACTGCGAACGTGCCTGCTGCTCCAGAGCCGGAAGTCGGCCCGGTTCCTCCGGAGTCACCTCCGACAGACGAAGTGCAGCCGGAAGACACGACACCCGAGGCTTCTGCAACTCCAGCCATTGCGGAAGTTCCCGCCGAGCCAGCAGTTCCGGCCGTGCCAAAGTATGCGGCCCCTGAGACGATCTACGAGCGCATCGACCGGTATACTCAGTCGACCGGCGCGCCGCTTTCGGTGGAGGAAGTGCGATGGCTGCTGACCAATTGGGTGGATGGTCCGTTGCTCCTGTTTCTGAACGATAACTTCCAGCGATTTCGAGCAGACCAA
>JBBJME010000432.1:0-4216 GCA_037719765.1 Planctomycetaceae bacterium | reverse complement strand
AGCCATACAAAGACCAACAACTGCGTCAGCAAACCGACCAATGTCGCCAGTGCAATGACAACACCTCTTCGCGGACGCACGGCCTCACGATGCTGGTTCGGCAGCCAACTGAACCACGGATGGAAAACCGCCACAGTCGCGAGACCGACCAGCGCCGCCGTGAGGCATCCCAGAGTGACTGCCACTGAAAGTGACTCCCGCAGTTAGCGTCGGAAGAACGCCCCCTCCGGAAAGCCACATTACAGGTACCACGGGCACCGCGACGGATGTCATCAGAATCCAAGCCCCGCAACCGGCGGTCACGGGGCGAATGGCGAAACGACGATGCAGAGCAAACATCCAGCCGTGAGCTGCCAGAAGAAAAATGAGTGCGCCCATCAAAGCCATAAACGTGGCGACGAGCAACGGAAGTGTCGTTGGATACTCAGTCCAACGATGATGCCACCGATGATGCCGCAAAATGTGGTCAGATATCGCATTTGTGGTGGAAATTCGTTCTGCATGCTGACTTCTTTACTTTCGGGAAGCGGAACATCGCCGGTCGTTTTATTGCTCGTTGTCCTTGATCAGATCCGGCCGTTTCGTCAGACGTCGCGATCATAACGGGGAATTCGGCGTCCACACACAAATCAGGAACGTCACTCCCCACAAGACCACGCCGATGCCGACGACGACAGCCGTCGCCCCGGTGAGTTGCGGCCCGGGGCCAGAGACATTCGTGCCGTGACGGATCTCCAAATCCGGAACGACGGCAATACAGATGGAAGTGACGTATCTCATGAACTGCCTGTGCATTCGCGTCTGAAGGTTCTGTCTTGCTCTTGCGGATGGTCCGCAGTCGTCCCGGCGAACCACTCGGGCTCCCACGCCGTAGTAGCGAGACGTTGCCGGTCCGCGGTTGCGAAGGGCTGAGCGGACATAAATGGCGTGTTGGAAGGTCATTCAACTTCGGTCCTGCTTGAGCTCTGTCACGAACAGCGACTGGTTCCGAAGTTGTCGTTGCGCATCGGCTGCGGAGCCAGCGGAAAGACGCCCGCGGACAGTCTTTCCTTCGGCATCCATCGCTTCGTAGACGAATGTCGTTTGTCCTGGTTCTGATTGATCAGGGTCAACTCTGCTCGCACTGTCTGCCGAGCGGGCGGAACCCGGTACGTTCTTAGATCGAGAAATTTCGGCCTCCATTCGTCGATCTTCGATGCCCAGGAATTCTTCAATCTTTTGTTCCAGAAACAAGGCCTGATCCTGTTCGCGGATCGCACTGGTCAGCACGTGACGCCGATTGGCTTTAGTGACGAAATGGACCGAATACGAGTAGTGCGTCTGAATCCCCGCGGGGCGATCGAGGTGTTGGTCGTTGCGAAAGACTTTTTTCACTTCCGTGCAGTAGAGCTGATCGATGCAGTTAGAATCGACGGTCAGATTGCCAACCCACGGCAACGGACCAATTCGCAGAGTCAACTGATGGTGATTCACGCGAACTGTCGTGCGGTTCAGCAGACCCGCCAGTGAAATATAGGTGATGACGAATGCCGCCAACGCGATCGGGCCCAGAACCAGCCAGCCTTCCATTGGCATTTTCTGGTCACCAGCAGGCCGCAGAAATGCGAAGACCAAGCCACAGGCACACACTCCGAACACAAGAAAGAACAGACCTCCGGGATTGAACCAGGACCACGAAATCCTGAGTTCTGACCCGGATTCATCCACCTGAAGTCGTTCGGGGACAGGAATCGGCAAACGCTTCACTGCGGAGTCCGATTGTCCGTGCCGTTCGCCAGCATCGGATCGCGGAGGGGATATGTTCATCAGCACATTGCACTCGCGACAGCGAGCCACCATGCGCTCCAGGTTGATATCCTGAACAGGAAGAACAGACTGACAGGACGGACATTTAACATGCATCATCAGCTTTCTACCCCAACTTCCCCCGAAGTGAAACAAAGTGCGACCGGCGGAAAAAAGTTCGCCGTGTTTTGGGATCTGAAATTCGAAAACAGCCGTGTTTTGAAATCTGAAACGCGATGTAGTGAGAAGAAGATATCTGGCGGGCACAAAAACGGGCCATAAGATCCCGGCCATGTTTATCCGACAGCACTTCAAAGAAGAAAACGGACAGCGAACAGCGTACTGGGCGCTCGTCGAATCTTATCGAACCAGGCGAGGCCCTCGGCAGCGGGTTGTGGCGTGGCTTGGGAAGCTCGACGAAGCCGGGCGGCTTGGGGTCAGGCAGGCCATCGACAGCACGGACACGGCCACAGGTCTGCAGGACAAATCCACGCGCGGCCATGACCGTCAGCAGTTACTCTTCAACGATGATGAGAACACTACGAAGCCGCGATGGGAAGAAGTCAATGTCGCCGGTGTCCGCGTCGAGAACACGCGGCAGTTTGGAGGACCGTGGCTCGCGCTGCATCTGATTCGCATGCTGCAGCTCGACACGTTTTTGCAGAAGGCAATCCCGGAAGGACGTGAACAGGTTCCGTGGGACGTCAGTTCGCTCATCCTCATCATTGCGAGACTGCTCAAACCTTCCAGCGAACTTTACATCGCCGAACAATGGTATCCGAAAACTGCCTTGCCGGATCTGCTGGGTGTGCCAGCAAAACAGGTCGATGACAACCGGCTCTATCGAACTCTCGATGTGGTGCTGCCGCTTAAAGAGGCGCTGGAAATTCATCTCAAGCAGCGTGCGGGCGACCTGTTTGAACTTGAATACGACCTGTTGATGTACGACGTCACCAGCACGTTTTTCGAAGGCCGGGCCGACTTCCCTCTGGCGCAGCGCGGTTACTCGCGAGACCAACGCGGCGACTGCAAGCAGGTGTGCATTGCGCTCGTGGTTTCACGCTGCGGCATGCCGCTGGGGTACGAAGTTTTCGCGGGCAACACGGCCGATGTGACGACGGTGGAACACGTGGTGGAAACGATGGAACGCCGCTATGGCAAGAGCCAGCGCATCTGGGTGATGGACCGTGGCATGGTGAGCGAAGACAACATCAAATTTCTTCGCGACGGCGGTCGTCGCTACATCATCGGGACTCCGAAAGCGACGCTGAAGAAGTTCGAACAGGAGATTCTCAAAGACGACTGGCATGCGATCCGCGATGGTCTTGAAGTAAAGATCGTGCCGTGGCCAAAGGACGATGATGACGATGAGTCCGGCGCTGAGCCTGTCGCGGCAACGACCAATGCGAACGGTGATGCTGCTGTGTCTGAACAAGATCCGGCACCGGAGACATTCATCCTGTGTCGCAGTCGTGATCGATCGAAGAAGGAAGAAGCGATGACGCAGCGTTTCGAAACGAAGATCGAAGAGGCGCTGGTTCGTATGAAGGCTGGTTGCGAAAAAAAGAACCGCGACGTTCAGAAAGTGGAGCGGCAGATCGGTCGACTTCTTGCAAAGAACAGCCGGGCTGCAAAACTCTTCGACATCAAAGTCTCAAAGGCCGAGAGCGGTGTCGCAATTGTTGAATGGTCGAAGGTGGATGGCTCCCGCAACTGGGCCACACTGAGCGCCGGTTGTTATCTGCTTCGCACGAACGTGTCCGGCTGGTCCGATGAAGAACTATGGAAGGCCTACATCCAACTGACAGAAGCCGAGGCCGCGTTTCGAATTCAGAAAAGCGATCTCTCGATTCGCCCGATCTGGCATCAGAAAGAAGACCGAGTCCTTGCTCATATCTTCGTGTGCTTCATCGCTTACGTGCTGTGGAAATCGCTCGGGCAACTTTGCATGAAAGCTGGCCTCGGCAACGAGCCCCGCCGTGTGCTGGACGAACTGTCCGAGATCCATTCAATGGATGTCGTCCTGCCGACAAAATCTGGTGTGGAGATCCGCACTCGCTGCGTTTCGAAACCGACTGATCACCAACAAATCCTGCTCGACAAGCTGGGCCTGAATCTGCCGACCAAAATCAATTTGAAACAAATGTAGTGAGACAAAAAACCCCCAAAACCACGAAAACACAATGCTTTTTCATCGAGTTGGGGAAGTTGGGCTAATGGTTGCCGGTTTTTCTGGCAACCATAGTGAATCGGTGAGGACGGCTGATGACAGACCGACCTCAGACGCATTGGCTCTGGCTCAAAACACCGACAGCCGCAACCCCTGTCAACGTAAGACGTTAGACAAGGATTGCGGCTGTCTGGGTGTGCTTGATAAAGCGGAGAGACAGGGATTCGAACCCTGGGTACCCTTGCGGGTACTCCGGTTTTC
>JBBJME010000431.1:0-4219 GCA_037719765.1 Planctomycetaceae bacterium | reverse complement strand
GACCTTCATCACGCTCAATGTGGCCGCACTGCTGTGTTGTGCGGCGGATGATCCAGCTGCGATTCAAGTCACATCGTCGAGTCCGATTCATCCGGTCCTGATTCGCAATGAACGCGGACCAATGACTCGCATCGTCATGGACGTGGCCGATGGTGCGGACGTGGAAGTTAAGTCTGTCGAGTTTCAGCTTGGCGGAACCGATGACCTCGCGGATCTCGAATCACTCTCACTGTTCTGGACGGGCGACAAAGAGACGTTTTCGCCGGAGAATCAATTCGGAGATTCTGCGGAGCCCGCCGCGACGGTCACGTTTCGCGGTCAACGAACTCTGAACGCCGGTAAGAACGTGTTCTGGTTGACGGGCCGAGTGAAGGACACCGCGAATTTGTCGCATCACGTGTCGGCCGCCTGCACAAAAATCGAAACGGCCCGAGGCAGTGTCGTGCCGAATGACAGTTCGCCCGGCGTTCGACACCGCATCGGAGTTGCACTTCGCAAACATCAGGACGACGGTGTTCACACTTACCGAATTCCGGCAGTGGGCACTTCGCCGAAGGGGACGCTGTTGTGCGTCTACGACATGAGGCGACGCATGGGGCGCGACCTTCAGGAAGATATTGACATCGGGCTCAGCCGCAGCACGAATGGCGGTCAGAGCTGGGAGCCCGCGCGAGTCGTCATGGATATGGGTAAGTTCAGCGGCTTGCCACAGGAACAGAACGGCTGCAGCGATCCAGGCATAATCATCGATCAGCAGACCGGTGAAATCTTCTGCTTCGCACTCTGGATGAACGGCAAACCCGGCAAGCATCAATGGGTTGACGATGGCTCCGAACCGGGATTCGAAATCGGCAAAGCGGCTCAGTTCTTGATGGTGCGTTCCAAAGACGAAGGACTCACCTGGTCGCAGCCGGAGAATCTGACTCGAAAACTCAAACAGGATGCGTGGTGGCTGCTGGCCCCGTCGCCTCAGCAGGGTATTCAACTGGCCGACGGTACACTGGTCATGCCTGTGCAGGGGCGGACAGGGCGTGAACCACGGGCAACTTTTGCCACGCTGATGATCAGTCGCGATCACGGGGAAACCTGGACTGTGGGTCAGCCGGGATACACTGGCGGGAATGAATGTCAGGCGGCTTTGCTGGGTGACGATTCTATCATGCTGAACGTGCGCAACGACCATGAGCGATTCCGAGCGGTCGTCATCACAAAGGATCTTGGACAAACGTGGCAGCCTCATCCCACCAGCCGCAACACCCTGATCGAGCCCAACTGCAACGGCAGTCTCATCCGAGTGAATTACCAGCATGCAGGGCAGGAGAAACATGTCCTGCTGTTTGCCAATCCACATACTCAGAAAGGACGAACTCATCACACAATTCAGGTCAGTTTCGACGATGGACAGACGTGGCCGAGTTCGCATCACCTGCTGCTCGACGAAGGTCTCGGTGCCGGCTATCCCAGCCTCACACGCATCGACGCCGAACATGTCGGGATCGTATACGAAGGCAGCCAGTCGCATCTGGTGTTCGAGAAGATTCCTCTGGCCGAGTTGCTGAAGCCTGTGGTCTGGCCTGCGGTCCTGGATGTCGGGCAGCGTGAAGTCTCGCCGGAAGGCGTCGCGTACCTGGAGAAGCTGCGGAAGAATACACCATTTGGCACCAACGACTTCGATCTGGCAGCGCTGCGCGCAGGGATGGGCAGTCGCCGTGAGCCCACAATCCCTGGTGTAAGGCTCATCAAGGTGAAGGTCGGAGAAATTCCCTGTGAATGGGTCCTGGCCCCGGACGCGGACCCGGATGTTCGTCTGCTGTACCTGCATGGCGGCGGCTTCGTTTCAGGGTCGGGCGGATTCTACCTGCCGCTGGCAGCACACATTTCGGCAGCAGCCAAATGCGCTGTCCTCCTGCCCGATTATCGACTGGCGCCGGAGCACCGTTTTCCGTCCGGGCTGGATGATTGTGTGCTTGCTCACGACTGGATGGTCGCGAACGGACCGGTCAGTCCAGCGCCAGCGCGAGCGACTTTTGTTGCCGGCGATTCGGCCGGTGGCAACCTGACGCTGGCAACGCTTTTGGCATTGCGAGATCGTGGCCTCCCGCTGCCGGCTGGCGGAATCGCCATTTCACCGACCACCGATTTCACCCTGGTCAGCGATTCGCTGCAAACCGTCGCCGATCCCATCATTAGCTCGCGGACGATGTCCATTTTTCGGGACCATTATTTGGGAACAACCGATCCTCGCGACCCATTGGCGTCGCCCGTCTTTGGCGATTACCGCGGCCTTCCTCCGCTGCTGATTCAGGCTGGCGAGCATGAGATGCTCCGTGACGACAGCGTTCGGGTGGCCAGGAAGGCTCATTCGGACGGGGCTTCGGTGAGGCTCGAAGTCTGGCCCGGCATGTTTCATGTGTTCCAGTCGCACGATCCGCTGCTTCCTGAAGCGCGCGCGGCCATTGATCACATCGCTGAGTTCATGCGTTCCAGGCATCTCGGTATCCTCCACTGAAGTACTGCGAGTCACTGTTTCTGGTCGGAAGAACGAGGTCGACGATGATTTCCATTGAAGAACAATCCAACGGGAAGCACTCCATCTGCCGACGAGAGCTGTTGCAGATCGGCGGGATCTCTGCGCTGGGTCTCAATCTGCCACAACTGGTCAACCTGCCGCAGCTGCGGGCAGAGGATACAGCTCGTGGATCGCATTTTGGCAAAGCGAAGAATCTGATCTGGCTGTACATGGCCGGAGGGCCATCGCAGTATGAGACATTTGACCCGAAGCCCAATGCTCCTGTGGAGATTCGAGGCGTCTTCAATCCGATTGCGACAAATGTTGCCGGCGTTCAGATCTGTGAACTGCTGCCACGAGTCGCCGGGATTGCCGATAAGCTCGCCATTGTGCGATCGATGGCAACCGATGATCCCAATCACGAATCGGGAGGCTACTGGGTCAACACGGGCCGCAGGTACACGGGGCCAAACATGCGTTCCGTCAGCCCAGACGACTGGCCTACGCTGGGGTCAGTCATCAAGATGCTCAAGCCAAGCGCCAGTCTGCCATTCAGCAGCGTGATGCTGCCCGAATCGATTATTGCCAACCCCAACGTTTTTCTGCCCGGTCAGAACGGTGGCTTCCTCGGCCATCGGTGGGATCCCGAAGTCTTTCGATGTGATCCGTCTGAACCGGGATTTCGGATCGACGATTTTTCGTCACTCATCGAAGTACCCGCCGTGCGCCTGACAGCCCGCCGAAACCTGCTTGAACAGTTCAATCAGTCGGCACAACGGCTGGAGACCACTGACATGCTGGAATACGATCGACAGACTCAGGAGGCGATGGGGGTGTTGTTGTCCGGAACAGCGCGCGGTGCGTTTGCTCTGGACGAGGAATCAGCAGCGACGCGCGACCGCTATGGTCGCGGAAAATGGGGGCAGTCCGTGTTGCTGGCTCGTCGGCTGATTGAAGCCGGAGTCCGCATGGCCTTCGTGAACTGGCCTCGTGAACCCGGCGACCTCAGTGCGGGCAATCCGTTGTGGGACACGCATTCGCAAAACAATCCTCGGATGAAGGATGTGTTGTGCCCGCAGTTCGATCTGGGATTCACCGCTCTGATTGAGGATCTCGACGAACGCGGTCTGCTCGATGAAACGCTGGTTGTGGCGATCGGTGAAATGGGCCGTACACCTCGTTTTAATGCAGCCGGAGGTCGTGATCACTGGGGCAACGTCTTCAGCTTCGTGATGGCGGGTGCCGGAATCCGAGGTGGGTACGTGCACGGAGAAAGTGACTCGACCGGTTCGTTTCCGATCTCCGGTCGAGTCCAGCCACAGGACCTGACCGCGACGGTTCTGCATCTTTTGGGAATCGGCCACGACGCGATGTTCCGGGATCGGGCGGGACGACCGCTGCGCGCCACTGAAGGCGAACCGATCCGCGGGGTGATCTGAACGTACACTAAGAGGAAGGAACTCAGTTCAGAGCTGCGATTCATGTAGCTTGGACATTCATGTCCGAGATATTGGCCAGACACCGTCGAATTGTTGAACGGCTGCCAAGGCGAACTAACTTTCGCTTCGAAACGGTTTCACGGCCATGCGACGGACATGAATGTCCATCCTGCATAGGATTGTGCCGCTCACAAAACCAGTTGTAATCAGACAGACTCCTAGCGCGGGCTTCGCCCGCAACCCAAACTGACTGCGCGGCCTTCAGTGCAGA
>JBBJME010000430.1:0-4223 GCA_037719765.1 Planctomycetaceae bacterium | reverse complement strand
CTTTGTCTCATCATGTGAATCAATCCACTCCACGCGCCGCCGGGAACTCTGCAGGAAGCCGGACAATGCATAGTAGTCGTCCGCTGTGATCGCATCGAATTTGTGATCATGACAGCGCGCGCAGGCGATGGTCAGCCCAAGGAACGTTCTGCCGAAGACGTCGATCTGGTTGTCGATGCGCGAGGCCTCTTCGCCTTTGACATCGACGGGCGCGTGCTTGTCTTCGCCCAGAAACCAGAAGCCTGTGGCAATGATCGACTCGTTGAAACCCTGTTCAGGATTGCGACGCGGTTCGGTCGTCAGATCGCCGGCGATGTGTTCGCGGATGAATTCGTTGTACGGCACGTCGGCGTTGAGCGCGCGAATGACGTAGTCGCGATATCGCCACGCATACGGTAACGGATAGTCGAATTCATGTCCCAGCGTTTCGGCATAACGCACCAAATCCAGCCAATGACGTGCCCAGCGTTCTCCTAACTGCGGCGACGCGAGCAATTCATCCACAACTTTTTCCGTAGCAACCGGCGTCGCTGAAGGATCGTTGAAGAATCGATCCTGCTGTTCGATCGTGGGAGGCAAACCGACGAGATCGAAATACAGCCGTCGCAGCAATACGCGGCGATCGGCATCCGGTGCCGGGACGATTCCTGCTTCTTCCATCTTTGCCAGCAGAAAGCGGTCCGTGTCACTCGCGGGCCAATCGGTCTGTTTCACTTCGGGGACAGCGGGACGTTCAATCTGCTTCCATGCCCAGTGCGACGCAATTCGTTCCTGCAGTGGAAATGCGGCCTTTGGTTTCTCGACGGCTGCGGGTGCGCCGTCATCCGGCCAAACGGCACCGTCGGCGATCCATTGATTCAGGATTTCGATTTCTTCATCGGGCATCCGACTGCGAGGCGGCATTTCGAAGCCTTCGTACCGCACGGCCTGCATGAGCAGACTTTCGTCGGGCTTCTCCGGAACAACCGCGGGCCCGGTTTCACCGCCCGCCAGCATGGTCGCACGGGAACTGAGTTTCAGATCGCCCTTCGCTTCACTGTCCGGTCCGTGGCATTCGAAACATCGCGATTCCAGCAGCGGGAACACCTTCTCGCGAAAAAACGTCGCTTTGGCGGCGTCAGTTTCGGTCTTCGTCGGTTCATCGATCGCAGCGGCGACCGAAGACGCATCGCTGCAAAAAATCCACCATGTCAGTAGAATTCCGCTGCAGCAAAGAAGTGACGTGGTCAATCTGAAACGGCGAGGTAGGAGCATTCTCAGAACCTGCTTTGAGAGCGGGTGGGGATTTTCGATCTGCGGACATTGCATTGTCGCGTTGTAGTGGGTGCAATTGCAATGGTGCAGTCTCCTGGAGTGCGGCGACTCACTAAGTTGCTCGTGGCTTTGGTTTGCGGCTTTGGACTGGCAGACGTACATTGCCTGAATTCCGTTCGCAACAGTTGTTTGTAGCACGCGGTCGAAAGTGACATGAACCTGAACCGTCAGCGAGGGCTTCAAATTCAAATCCCTCGCTGACGCTTCGGGTTACGGTTACGTGCCTGCAAAAGTGACATTCTGGGCCGCGAGGGGTATACCTTCAATGGAGTAACTCAATGGATAGGCGAGCTTTCCTCAAATCGACCGGAACCGGGTTGACAGTGATGTCGATCAGTCAGGGTGCGTACGCTGCCGGGGCGACGAAGGTTCCGCGAGTGGGCATTATCGGGCCCGGCTGGTATGGCAAGGTCGATCTGTTCCGACTTTTGCAGGTGGCTCCTGTGGAAATTGCAGGCGTGTGCGACGTCGATCAACGGATGGCTGATGCGGCAGCCGATATGGTTGCGGAGCGTCAGGCGTCGAAGAAAAAGCCACGGACGTGGCAGGACTATCGGCAGATGCTCAGGGAGGAGCAGTTTGACATCATGCTCATCGACACCCCCGATCACTGGCATGCATTGCAAATGATCGACTGCGTCAACAAGGGCATGGACGTCTGGGTTCAAAAACCGATCAGTGTCGATGTGATTGAAGGTCAAGCGATGCTCACGGCGGCTCAGAAGAATAAAAGCGTCGTGCAGGTCGGGATGCAGCGTCGCAGCACACCACATTTGATCGATGCCAAAAACCGGGTCGTCGATGCCGGGTTGCTGGGCGATATCGGGATGGTGGAATGCTATTGCTACTATCACATGCGGGCCAGCAAGAATCCGCCGGAGATCGCGGTTCCGGAAGGTTTTGACTACGACCTGTGGACCGGGCCAGCTCCCATGCGACCGTTCACTGAGCTGACTCACCCGCGAAGCTGGCGTGCCTTCATGGAATACGGGAACGGAATTCTGGGCGACATGTGCGTCCATATGTACGACATGGTTCGCTGGATGCTCAAGCTGGGGTGGCCGAGCACCATCTCTTCCTCCGGCGGCATTCTGGTTCAGACAAATTCGGCAGCAAATATCTCTGACACGCAGATTGCCGCTTTTCAGCATCCGGATTTTCCCGTCACGTGGCAGCATCGTTCGTGGGGCGACACACCGGACAAGGATTATCCGTGGGGTGCCACAATGTATGGCGACAAAGGCACGCTCAAGCTGAGTGTCGACAAGTACGAATTCACTCCGCGGAACGGTGGCGAGAAACTGACGGGGACAGCGTTGTTTGAATATGACAAGTTTCCTGAAGACGAAACGGAGAAGGATCTGGAACGTCACGTTGCATCGGCAGTACGAGGCCACATGCGTAACTTTCTCAGCTGTATCGAATCCCGTGAAAAACCTGTCTCCGATATTGAAGAAGGTCACATCTCAGCGGCCAGCTGCATTCTTGCGAATCTGTCTCTGCAGCTTGGTCGAACATTGAAATGGGATCCTGCGACGCATACCGTCATCGGTGATGCCGAAGCCACGGCGCTGCTGCGACGCAAGTACCGCGATCCCTGGATTCATCCGGAACCTGTGCATGTCTGAGATTGAGCGATTTGGGGAAACTGCCCGCTGGTCGGATGTCGTCATTTGTCGAAATGGTGATTTCAGCTGCCGTGGCCGGGTAGCGTTCACGAATGACGTCGCTGATGTTATGCTGCACGCTGTCCGACTGTTATTCTTGCAGGATGGACATTCATGTCCGTCGCATGCCCTGGCAACACTGTCGAAGCGATGGTGATCCATCAGCGTGCAGGCTTTAGAAGACAATACCGGCGTTAACGGTGGTGAAGGTTGAAGCTTAGAAGTTTTGGAAGAGCCCATCGCTGGGACATCCCGCAGAGACGACGCATGGCGATCTGGCAGCGTTTGACTCCACCGCAGATGTTCGTCGGCTCGTTTGCACTGCTCATCATGCTGGGAACTGCTGCCCTGCAGCTGCTGCCCGGAGTTTACGCCGATAAGCCAATGAGCTGGCTGGATGCTTTGTTCACCTCCACCAGCGCGGTCTGTGTCACGGGATTGACGGTTGGCGACACAGCTAAGATTTTCACGCCACGGGGGCAGGGGGTTGTTCTTCTGTTGATCCAACTGGGCGGGCTGGGCATGCTGACCTTCGCCAGTCTGATCCTACTTGCGCTCGGCAAGCGTCTGTCTCTGCGAACTGAAGCGAGTTCGATCGTTGCGGCTGAATCCGCACTGCATCTGGAAGGGCGAAACATCACGCTCGACATTGTGCGTTTTACGCTTGTGTTCGAGGCCATCGGAGCCATCATGCTGTATGCGTTGTGGGTCCCCAAGCTCGGGTGGAAGGGAGCTGCATGGCCTGCGATTTTTCACGCGGTAAGTGCCTTCTGCAATGCCGGGTTTTCGACGTTTACAGATAACCTGATAGGATTTCAAAACAGCCCCGCCAGTCTGATTGTGATTGCCTGCCTGATTCTGGCTGGAGGAATTGGATTTCTGACGCACACAGAAATGTGGTACGCGATAGTGTCCTGGAAAAAACAGCGAGCGTTTCGAGTTTCGCTGCAGAGTCGCCTTGTGATTTTTGTCACGCTGCTGTTGACGGTAGCGGCGACACCGCTGTTTGCCGTGTTTGAATGGAATAACTGTCTGACGGGATTATCGATTGGCGACAAACTGGTCAATTCACTGTTTATGAGCATTACGCCACGGACAGCGGGATTCAACGCCATTGACTACGGCCAGGCGACCGACAGTGCCAATCTGCTCACGATGATGCTGATGACGGTTGGAGGATCGCCTGGTTCCACAGCGGGTGGGTTAAAAACGACGACACTCGCAATTCTTGGATTAATGGCC
>JBBJME010000165.1:0-15573 GCA_037719765.1 Planctomycetaceae bacterium | reverse complement strand
TTCGCTAGTAAGCAAGCGGCGGCTGTCGATACCGATTGAGCCGCATTCCTTTTTCAGCGATTCAGCAAATGCGTGGTATTGCCGCAAGTATTCTTTGCGCAGGCGAGCAGGATCAACCAGCAATCGGTCATCAAGGTTTTCCAGATTGCGAAACTGCGTGGGGCGGTCAAACGGAAACTCTTCCTCTTCCGGTGCTGCAATCCGGAAAATGACGACCTCATGTCGATCGTGACGACAACGCTGCAGAGTCCTGCACAGTGTTTTCACGTCGTCAAAGCAGTCGCTTATCAGAATGAGCATACTGCGACGCCGAATTGTCGGCAAAATGGACTCCAGTACATTCGCCATCCCTGAATCAGAACCGGGAGTTGTCGCTTCCAGAATTTCCGTGATGCGTCGAAACGTGTCGCGGTTACTTGAAGGCTTCACCTGTTCGCGAATCTTTGAATCAAACGTCACCATGCCGACAGAATCACGCTGCCCCAGTAAAAGCCAGGCCAGTGACGCCGCCAGCATCCGGGCGTATTGAAACTTGCTCACATGCCGACCGGCATATGACATACTTCCACTCACATCGACCAGCAAGTGTGCCCGCAAATTGGTTTCGTCTTCAAACTCCTTGACGTAGTAACGCCCCGTTTTGCCGTAGGCTCGCCAGTCGATATGGCGGATTTCGTCGCCGGGGCAATAGTTCCGATGCTCGACAAATTCGACGCTGGATCCCTTAAACGGACTCCGATGTCGCCCCATCATCAGACCTTCGACCAACTGACGAGCGATCAACTCCAGGCGTCCGACACTTGCCAGTTCCGCCGGGTTCTCGGGAAGCGCTGATTCAGACATGATGGATTCTTCGTTGCATTCGCAGCAGGCCGCAAAACGCTGGTGTGGGCGCGAATATCCGTAAATTGACTTCTGGCTGGACAATCGTTGACCTTCAAAAATCACTCCGTGCGATATAAAAGCATCCCAGCCCCAGCATCACGACGATGAACGCAAGGTTGCTGAGAATTGCGTTCCAGACGTTAAACGTCACACGTTCTGCTTCGAGATTGGCTCGCGCGTTGCCTCCCTGATTGGGATCGTTGTTGATCTCGACGGATTTTTCGCCGGTCACAATCCACTGCACGGCATTGTCGAGATCACTGGGCTTTGGAAGAATGGTGTGCAGCGGGGCAACAACATAGTCATAGATCTGACAGGGCAGATCGACACTACCCGGAAGTTGTTCCGACGATGTCTGCGTCGCAACGTCATAAAATCTGACGCTGCGATGGTCATCGACCACCATCAATTGAGATTTGTCATTGTACGCAATGGCCGATGCGTAGCCGCTTTCTCGTGGAGCCCACGACAGGAATGCTTTTTTTGCTGCATCAAACACCAGCACGGTTCCATGATGCGTCAGCACCGCCGCACTGCTGCCGTCCGGAGCGCATTCGGCGACTCGCGGCTTCTGGCCGTCCGGCAGCATGGATTCCGCAATAACTTCAAACGTGGTGGCGTCCACAGCCATCACTTTGCCATCCGCGAGCGATGCTGCGGTGTGACCACCCACAGCCGAATCGCGGATTCTTTCCATTGCAGATTCCACGTGTCAGCGTACTTGCCTTCGGCTGTCCTGTTAATTCGACGAATCTCACCCGCATTCAGGGCAAGGAATGAATTGTCCGTCGGATCGAAGGCAACCGACGAGCCTGCAGCGATTGCCGGAAATCCCTTCTCGGTCAGATTCTCAAACGCCTTGCTGGAAGAAGACGACAGCAGCCCGCCGAAAATTCCCTTGATAAACGTCTGAGCCTTCCGTTCCTGTTCTGTCTGACCGACAAAGCGATAGACCGCGCGTGAGCCTGGCAGAACGACGTCGCCATCTGCAGTCTGAAAAATTCCAAACATCGACTCCGGCGTCTGAGACTCTGGCTGCAATTCAAACTGTTCATCCGCATTGCCGCTCAGAATTGTCGACGGTCCGATCCCGCCCACCCGACTCATCGTCGGCTGCAAAGCCAGAATGCGCTTTCCATCACTGCTGACAGAAACCCGGAAGCGATGTCCCGAAAAAACGATTCGCTGCAGGAAGGCGGGAACCTGGTCCCCGCCTTCTGTCTGAGGTACGGGAACCCAGTCGCCTGTTCCCTGATCCCAGTGAAGAACCGTTCTTCCTCCGTCCACGGCAAACACTTCACCGCCGTTCGCAGAAATTTCACTCACACGTCTGGCCTTGACGATGAATTCATTCATGGAATTGTGAGCCACACCGATCAATGTCACGCCCAGCCAGAAGAGGATTACCAATATCAATGAGACAATGGCATTTCGCCAGATGGCCCCGGTCAGAGCGGATACTGAAAAGTAGATGGAAAACAGAAACACATACAACGGAATGCACCACAGCAACTCAGGACGCCACATCTCCAGCCGAATCCCCAGCAGCAACCAGATGCCGGTCACCAGCAGTGTCGCGCAGATCAGGGTGAAAACGCAGCCGCCCAGAAACTTTGTGAGAAACAGCATCGCACGATAAACGGGCTTGCTGAGCAATAAGGAAATTTCACCCGGTTCAAACGTCCGTGGAATCAGCGTCGCAGTAAACAACAACGACGCAAAGACTCCGACGATCCCCAGAAAGAATCCCAGCACGATCGAAATAATGCCGTCGATCGCCTGTTTCATCTGCGACGGCAAAATGGGCAGAGGACCGGTCATGTCAAATCCCGCATACGTGAGTGACAACGAAGTTCGTTCGCTGACACTGATGTAGCGTGCAAATGCTTTTTCAAGGCGTCGCAGATTTCGATTTGCCAATTCATTGACCGGAACTGATGCCGCATCGGGCTTTCGAAGTTCTTCATCCAGTTCGACTTTTTCAAATGCAACCGGATTGTAAAACTCAGGTTCCTGCAGCAGTTCGTTCACCGTGTTGACCACGAAGTGTCGCCCGCCACTGCCACGTTGTCCGCGGCGTCCATCGGATTCTTTATCCGGCTTCGTGAAATCGACAAACTGCTCCTGCTGCTTTTCTTTCAGTAAAGACCAAATATGTCCTTGAGGTGTCTGAGCGTCAGACCGCCCGTCATACAAGTCCTTGACGAACTTTTCCGGATCGACGAGTTCCTGATGTCGTAATGCAGTTTTGGCAGCCGTCAGCAATCCGATGGGAAGGAGTGCCAGCAGCAGCAACACAATCCCGCCAAGTGCCAGCCACAACACCATGGATGCGGCCGCTTCACGGAGCGAATCTTTCAGAATGGCAATGTAAGCTTTCATTAATGATTCGCTCCGACAATATTCATGAACACTTCCTCCAGAGTCTTTTCGCGACGTGCGATTTGCCAGATGCTGACCTGCTCGGCACGCAGCGCATCGACAAGCTTGTCGAGCTCCGCCTGAGACTGAATTCCGACTTCCACCTCAAACGCATCGGCGGCGACAACTCGCACCACTGTTTCTGTCATGGAGCTGATCGCTCTCCTGATCGCCGCCTCTGCTCCTCTCAACTGCAGAAACACAGCGGAATCAGTGAGCGCCGCCTTCAGGTCTTTCACCGTGCCCGTGAGCAGACACTGACCGTGGTTGAGAATCGCCACGCTCTCACAGACCAGTTCGATCTCTTGCAGCAGGTGACTGTTTAGAAACACCGAATGGCCGTCGGCAGCAACTCGCTGCAGGACTTCGCGAATTTCTCGTCGCCCCACCGGATCGACACCATCAGTGGGTTCGTCGAGCACAATCAGTTGCGGCTTGTGGATCATGGCCTGGGCGAGCCCGAGCCGTTGCA
Source organism: Planctomycetaceae bacterium (assembly GCA_037719765.1). Taxonomy (GTDB): domain Bacteria; phylum Planctomycetota; class Planctomycetia; order Planctomycetales; family Planctomycetaceae; genus SXXK01. The sequence goes on along the minus strand of JBBJME010000165.1, from coordinate 11,795 downwards.
GCATGCCTTTCGAATATCCGGACACGCGATCATTCTCTCGCCCCTGCAATCCGACTGATTCAAGCAGCGGCTGACGACGTTGTCGAATCTCTGACATCGACAGGCCACTCAACGCACCGTAATACTCCAGCGCCGTGTTTGCCGTGAGATGCCGAGGAATACGATGGTTTTCCGGCAGGTATCCCACTTCCCGCCGTGCGGCTCGTGAACCTGCTACGTGTCCCAGCACTGAGGCCGACCCACCTGTCTTGCGCACAATTCCCAGCAGGATCTTGATCAGCGTCGTCTTGCCCGCACCGTTTGGTCCAAGCAGCCCATAAATGGTTCCTCGCGGAACATTCAGCGAAACACCTTTCAGTGCCTGAAATGACTTACGTCCAAATAACCCGCTACGATACGTCTTTGAGACGTCGGTCGTCTGAATGACGAAGTCCGGATTTTGATTCATGCGTTGCTCGTTGAGGTGCGTTTTTCGACGTGATTCATGATCTAAATCAGCTGGTTTTCCATGAGCGGTCCGCACCGTATGGATGTTTTTGCCCCGCGTCAAAGCGAAAACCCGGTGCTTTACGTGACTTTCGTGCAGGACACTGGTTCTTTTAAGGTACACAGACGCAAATTGCCAGATTACACTCCCCGTAGGCGATGTCGCTCCGCCGACTCGCAGTCCCCCGTAGGCGATGTCGCTCCGCCGACTCGCAGTCCTGATCATAGACGTCCGAAAACAGCACTGCGGGGCGATTACCAGAAATCAAAGTTGAAGAATTCTCGACATTGTCACGAGACAATCTGAGCCGTCAGTGTGGCTGAGCTACTGGCAGCGGATTCACTTGAGCAGCAGAAAGGCGACACCATGCAACAGGGAATTCCTGCATTCGATCATCCTCGTGTCGCCAGACGAACGGCTGTTCAGGCGGGAGGCATCAGCCTGCTCGGGCTGGGGATGAATCATCTTGCAGCACTTCGAGCCGCTGCCGCTGAGTCCACGACGCAACAGTCGCCAATCCGCTCGTGCATCTACATATTTCTTTCCGGCGGGCTGTCTCAGCACGACAGCTTTGACCCCAAGCCGCACGCACCGGCAGAAATTCGTGGTGAGTTTTCTCCGATTTCACGCGGACTCCCGGAGTGCAGATCTGCGAACACTTGCCCGGTCTCGCTGTCAGAAGTCACCTGTGGTCGATGTGCCGTTCGTTGACGCACACGTCAAACGATCATTCAGCCGGGCATCATATCATGCTCACCGGCAGATCCGATCTGCCTCCCGGATTCAATCCGAATCAGCCTCGCCCGCAGGACTGGCCGAGCATTGCCGCCGTGGCAGGTGCCGTCTCGATCGCTCGCAACAATCTGCCGCCAGCCGCCGTGATCCCTGAACAGTTTGTCCATTACTCCGGACGTATTCTGCCGGGCCAATTCGCGGGTGTGATGGGCAGTCAGCGCAATCCGTGGTTTGTCGAAGCGTCACCGTTTCATTCCACATCTTACGGAGCCTATCCGACTCACGGCTTCGACCATCAGGATCGAGGTAACAAGGATGGACGACTCTTTGAAGCGCCCAGTCTGAGTCTGCCGCACGGACTCACGGCCACCGGGCTGAATCGACGCGTCCACCTGCTGAGCGAACTCGAACGTCAGTGTCAGCGCCTTGACGATGCCGCCCTGACTGAAAACTTTGATCGATATCGTGAGGGAGCCATTTCGCTGCTGGTTGATCCGGCCATCCGCAGCGCATTGGATGTGACTCACGCGGATGATGCCGCTCAGGAACGCTACGGCAGGAATTCATTTGGCTGGTCATTGCTGATGGCTCGGCGACTGGTAGAATCCGGCGTTAATTTGGTGCAGGTGAATCTTGGCAATAATGAAACATGGGACACGCATGGCAATGCGTTCCCTCATCTGCGTGACAACCTGCTGCCCCCCACAGACCGTGCGCTCTGCGCATTGCTGGACGATCTGCAGGAATCCGGATTGCTGGACAGCACTCTGGTGATCATGGCGGGTGAGTTCGGTCGAACTCCGAAAATCACACTGCTGCCCAGCCACTATAAACAGCCGGGGCGCGACCACTGGGGCGCGGTGCAGTCCGTATTCCTGGCTGGCGGTGGAATTCAGGGAGGCCGCGTCGTGGGCGGTACGGATGACATCGGCGCGTATCCCGCGTTCGATCCCCAGCGCCCGGAGAATTTCGCCGCGACGATTTATCAGGCTCTGGGAATTCCACAGACTGCAGCATGGAAAGATGAACTTGGACGACCTCATCATGTGTATCACGGCGAACCAATGCCGGGGCTGACGTAGACGCTTATTTGGAGTGCGGCGACTTGTCACCGCTTTCGTTTTCATGAGCCCGGAATCTGCTGGACCGGTCTAAATTGAAAATGCGGAACAGTCTAATTTGAGGGGTCAAACAACATGCAATATCGCACTCTCGGTTCCAGTGGATTGAACCTCAGCGTCATCGGTCTTGGAACATGGGCGATTGGCGGCGGCGACTGGAAGTTCGGCTGGGGAGATCAGGACGAACAGGAAGCCATCGACACCATCGTTCGCGCCGTGGAATCAGGGATCAACTGGATCGACACCGCAGCAATTTATGGCGAAGGCCGCAGCGAAATTCTCGTCGCGAAAGCAATGCAACAGATTCCTGCCGCCAGTCGCCCGTTCATCGCCACGAAATGTGGCCGTGTGGCGCTCGGAAACGGCGAAATAGGGAAGTCACTCCGCCGTGACAGCGTCATGGCCGAGTGCGAAGCCAGTTTGAAGCGGTTGCAAACGGACTGCATCGACCTGTATCAACTGCACTGGCCGGAACCCGATGCAGAAATTGAAGAAGGCTGGCAGACACTGGTGGACCTCAAATCGCAGGGCAAAGTGCGTCGCATCGGCGTGTCGAATTTTTCCGTGAGTCAAATGCTGCGCGTGCAGGCAATTCACCCGACCGTATCGCTGCAGCCACCGTACAGTATGATCGCACGCGAAGTCGAAACTGAGATCCTTCCATTCTGTGGCCAGCAGAACATCGGAGTCATCTGTTACAGCCCGATGGGAAAGGGCTTGCTCACCGGCGCGTTCTCGGCTGCACGAGTCGCCGGTCTTTCAGCCAAAGACCATCGCAGCCGAGATCCTCGATTTCAGTCCCCGCAACTGGAAATCAATCTTGCGTTTGTCGAAGCACTCGGTCGGATTGCGGATGAACTCAGCTGGACGCTGCCGGAACTCAGCATTGCCTGGGTTCTGCGTCGGCCTGAACTGACATCTGCCATCGTCGGTTCCCGCAAACCTGATCAGATTGCTGAAACGGTCGTTGCTGGTTCACGTGCGCTGGATCCAACTTCGATTGCGGCCATCGATTCGGCAATTCAAACACGAGATACCGCACTTCGCGAACTCGGTGAGCTTCAAAAGGCTCGTGTGTAAACAGGGTCGGCTATATTGAAAATCACTGACTTCGTTCAATACCGTGGCACACCGCGATCAATGTTCAACGACCATTCCTCGATACCGCCGGCCATGCTGGTTGCCTGTTGGAAACCCTGCTGTTGCAGCCACATGGCGACCCGCAGGCTGCGGACGCCGTGGTGGCAATAGACGACCATCAATGAATCGCGATGGGACTCCAGTTCCGTCACCCTCGATTGCAGTTCGCTCATCGGGATCAGCATCGCGCCGTCAATTTTGCAAAAGTCCCATTCGTCCTGCTCGCGGCAATCCAAAAGCACAAACGAATCGCCACGAAGTCGCCTGGCATGAATTGCTTCGCATGAAATCTCCATCGGTGATTTTCTAAATGTGAAATTGAAATACGTCGCGGTCTCGCTTCGCCGGGACGAGCCGTTGCCAAAATGCGTTCCTGCTCGAATCATGGCTGCAATCTGAAACGGACAGATCGAAGGGAATCGATTTTATACTCCGCACGGTCGGACAAGAGTCCGGCGAGCGGAGCGGCGTGAGCCCTCCGGTACATTGTTTTTGGACCGGCAAGCTGACGCATGCCGCTCGCCAATTGTCTCTCTCAAGACGGCGCGGAGTCTATCATCGCCCTGGTCATTCCGTCGCCTCTTCTCGGATTTTCGCGTAGATCGCTTCGGCCTGATCGTAGGCCAGTTTCGCGGCCTCGCGTTCTTCAGCTCGAATATTGTTCTGCTTGGCTTCCCAGCAAACCTTTACGGCCTTCTGACACCACTCCGCACTGCGGCGACTGGCTCGGATGGTTTTGTCGCCGACCTGCACGAAGACGGGATTCGTGTGAACCGATGGGAGGATGCGCACGGCAACCCAGGACGATTGAGCGATCTCGATTTGAAAACTCATCGACTCGACATGTCCATCAGCAACAAGATTTTTCGTCGCCACAACTTCACCATTGACCACAATCTCCACCGGTACGTCGCGAGAATTGCCGAGGCGGCAACGTTCCAGGTGCCAGTATGGCTTTTCGTCCAGACGCTTGTTGCGAATGGATTCTGTCAGCTCCGTGGGGGTTTCTTCCAGCAACGCTGCTGCGTTGAAAGTCACATTGACGGTTTTCGGAGCTTCCAGCTTGAGCGTGCTCAGCGGACTATCAGCGTTTTGTTGACCGACACTCACTTCATCGACCTTGAAGTCCAGGATGTGGCTCAATCCATCGCCGCAGTAGCTTCGACCATCGCGCAGGCCTTCGATCCAGGTGTCATAGGTCAATTCCTGACCTTTGTCGAGCTGTACGTAGATGCGACCAAGTCCCACGCGGTCTCCGTAAATGCACGGAAAATCGGTCTCGCCGCTGATGCGAGTCGTCATGCCGCAGTTGAGTGTGTGATACCAGATATTGAGTTCCCAGATGGCGGGTGTGTCAACCGCTGAAATGAAATCGCAGACGTTATGTGCCGTGGTGACGATGTATTCGTTGGCACCGATGCCGTCGAATCGCGGCATCTCGTAATCGGGCAGTTTCGAGACCGCTTTGCCCGGCCATTCACGCGGAGCACCGCCCCAGGGCTGGCCAGGAAACTTCCGCGATCCGTCCGGCATGATGTCAGGCAGCGCAGCCCCACCGCTGTGACTGTAGCCCACAACGCCTCCCTGATCGCGACCCCATTTGAGGACGGGCAGCGTCCAGCTCGGCCATTGTTCGAGGGCGTTGTGCCGGGATAGTCATCTTCAGTCAGCTTGAGCAGACACAAATGGCCAGCGTGCGACGAAGGAACCCGCTCACTTCGACGTCATAGCGCATCAGGTAGTCGCGTGGAAAGTGCGGATACCTGGCCGTTGAAGTATTCCTTCTGTGTGTACCAGCACGGCCCCCAGCTCAAGACACAGCCGACGTTCAGATCCTCGCCGAGGATGTGCCGCATCATGGCTTCGGGGCCGACGCCTTCGGTCGGGCTGTCGTAGTGGCACAGCCAGCGGCATGGACATGATGATCGCCAGAGTACCAGCCGTGTTTCGCAACATGAATCCAGCGTTTCAGATCGACGGCGACGGTTTGTTCGGCTTCTTCCGTCACCGCAACGGTCAGGCGCTGCGGCAGATACTCGGGGCCACGATTGACGACGAGGGAATAGTCACCCGGAGGCAGCATGATGGATTCACCATCGCTCCGATAAACCTGATCATGGAAAAAGAAATCCGGAGCGAGTCGTCGTGAAGGCAGCGGGTAGACTCGACCTTTCGTGTCGCGAACGATGAAGTTGGCTGTTGTCGGTTCGCCATCAACATCGTGAATCTGCAATTTGAGCGCGACCGCTGATTTGCAGTCAAACAGAATCGGAACTGCATTACGGAAACCAATGTCCTGAGTTCCCGCGCCGATGTGAAAAGAGAGCGATGCTTCACGCTGACCGGCATCTCGGCTGTAGAGCAGCAAGACGCGATACTCCACCAGCAAGCCCGACAGTTTGTCCTTCAGCGGCTCGCGTTTCAGCATGTTGAGGTCCAGAAAACGATCGGGAACGTCTTCGGGATTCACAAGCGTCTGATTCTTTCGCGGCTCTTCACGAGGCCCGCGTCCCTGCTGGTAAACAGGTAATGCGTTCGGGCTTTCGGCCAGCAGGACCGGGTTGATTCCCGCTTCATTATGCACCTTGATCAGAAAGGCCCGCCATCCCTGCTGCATCAGCTCCTTCTTTACCGGACCTTCGGCGACTTTGACACGGCTTTCGGCATTGATATTCACGAAGGCCAGACAAAGCGGATCCAGAATCAGCTGCAGCTGCTTCACGGCATCTTTGTCTGCAGGCATCGCTGCCACATCCGTAATCTTCTGCCGGATGTCGTCACTGAACGGCTCGCCGGCAAAGTCCATGGCTTCGACGAGGCGTCGAGTCGCAGCGACAAATGGCTGTCGTTCCACCTCCGTGATCACCTGCGATGTGTCATCCGCATGGACTAACGGTCCTTCGAGGATTAACATGAACTGAAGTGCGATAACAACGCCCGGAAAGATTCTGCGGTTTCCCGATATGCTCATCGCCATACTCCTGTCAGGAAATTTGTGGAACCGGGAAGTTATACTCCAAGCCGCGCCAAATGTTTAGCGTCAACACAGGTCCGACTCGGCTGGCCAGTTTGTCAGGATACCACTCGCGGTGGAGGGTGGCACATTCGTTTAACCGCGTGGGCAACGCCCCGCGCGTGGGAACCCTTCCAGCAGCACGCTGCTCGCGCGGTCGGCTGGGCACGCGTTAACCGAGCCAATGCCAACCGCGTGCGGTATATACCACGGTATCGTTTCGGTATGCCGGCACTTAACCGCAGATGGATATTCCCGCAGCAGGAATGTCAGCTTCGCACAGAATGCGATATCGATATAGTTCGTGCTTCACGTTTCCCTATGTCGCGCCGGACACCGAACTTCGCCATGTCAGCAACTCAAGCCGACAAGTCGTCCAGACTCGCATCCCTGGACCAGTATCGCGGCTATACGATGCTGGGAATGTTGCTGGTGAATTTCCTTGGCAACTACTCGGTCTGCCCGCGAATTCTGCGACACACGCATGATTACTGCAGCTATGCCGACACGATCATGCCGCAGTTCATGTTCGCCGCTGGTTTTGCGATGCGGCTAAGTCTTGGCAGGCGACTTCAGAAAGACGGACGGATGCCGTGGGGGCGAGTCATTCGCAGAATTTTGGGGTTGGCCGGCGTTGCGATTGCCTGGTATACGATCTGCGATCTTCAAAGCATCGTGCGCATGTTCCGGACGGAACATTGGTTGCAGGTACTCGCGACGCTGGGAAAACGCAACATGTTTCAGACGCTGATGCACATCGCGGCCACGTCGCTCTGGATTTTTCCTGTAATTGCGACGTCTGCAAGAGTCCGGATCCTGTACGGCGTGCTTTCCACAATGCTGCACATCATGCTTTCCTGGCGGTTTAACTTCGTGTGGGTAAATTTAAGTCCCGCCGGGATTGATGGAGGACCGCTTGGGTTTCTCAGTTGGTCGATACCGGCATTGTGCGGGACTCTGGCGTGTGACGTTGTCAGGAATTCCGGGGCGGCTTCTGCACTGCGCCTTGCTCGCTGGGGACTTGCTGTGATGGTGATTGGGTGGCTGTGTTCGTTTGGGACCGTTCTTTACGATGTACCACTGGATCAAGTGGAATCGCAACGGCAAAGCCGACTTGCCTCGGATCCTGTCGTCCCGTCAGCAGAAAGATTTCACAGTTGGAACGGCAGAATCGTGGAACTGCCGTTTGTGCCCCCTCCGAATGCAGCGCTTCGCAAATTGAATTACTGGATGATGAGTCAGCGATTTGTAATCGTGTCCTATACAACATTAGCCGCATGTTTTTAAATCCTTGTGTTTGCGATGTTTCTGTGGATCTGCGATGAGTACAAATTGCAGCTCGGCATTTTCAGAACGCTTGGCACAAATTCCTTAGCCGCATACATCTTGAGCGATGTCGCCGTGTGGCTCGTATCGCCATGGGTTCCGGAGACGGCGCGGCTGAGCGTGGTGATCCCGGCTTTTGTGAGTTTCAGCTGTATTGTGTACGGCTTCTGTCGCATGCTGGAAGCGAAAAGGATCTACGTCCGTGTGTGAAATCAATTGCCGGAAACTCCGGCAAAAACTGCTGTTGCCAGAAATCGCCGGCTTGGCCTAAACTGAACGATAGTCAGAGTAGAGCGGAATTTGCAGGCGACGCAGAATTCTGCCCGGGGGCACATCGCGCGATACGGCCCGCTCACTCAAATTCATGGAATTCAAACTTAGGGGAAAGGAAACCGCTATGCATTTACCGCAAACCGAATTGATTAGGGCGTTTACCGCAGCACTCATAACCGTAACGCTGGCTTCAACCGCCATCGCACAGCCAGCCACTCGCATCGGTAGGACAGAGTCGGACTACCAGGATCTGACACGTCGGCTGCAACCTGGAGAAATTGGAAGCCTTGACGTCAATCCTGTCCCACCATTGCTTGGTACCAGCGCGAAACCAATCGATTTAACCAAAGTCGATCAACGAGCGCTGGCGGCTTCGATGAAAGAAGCTCTGGACGAATCCGGACGTCTGTACGCATCACTGGAACAGGACTACCGTCGTTATCCTCAATTACGATCCCTCTTGAATGATTTGTATTCACTTCGAAACCTGACCTCACGAATCAATCAGGACCTGACGGCAGGAATTCCACTCGAAACGATTGTGGTGGACTTCCGCCGGATCGATGCTGCCTGGCTCGTCCTGTCGCATCGACTCCGACAGTCAACCGGCGTGAGCGCCGCGACACTTGCTTCAGTCGAGCGTCTCGACGGTATCGATCGCAAGGTGGGCCAGCAATTCAAGGTCGAGCCGACTCTTGACTACCGACAGTTGTATCAGCAGTTGTCTGTGCTGGAGAATGCTCTCTACAACATGAGCGATGAACTGAGTCGCGACCCCAATGGCACAGCCAAGACCGCGCAAGTCGTCAACGACTGCCGTAAGATGCAGCAACAGATTACGCGAGTGCAGGACCTGGTGCTTGCGCAATATCCGTATGACCGGATTGTGAGAGAGTACAATTTCTTCGATCGCCCCTGGGAGTTGACTGCAGAGCAGCTGCGGACTGTGACCAATACATATGTCGAGCGCGCACTCAATCGTGTCGTTCTGGCTGACAACTCCATTCATGAATTGTTGTGGCTGGAAACATCCACCAATCGGGCTCAATTGACTCAGACGGCCGACGCACTGATTCGCAATGTGGATGATTTCTACAGCCGTACGCCGCTCAAGCTGCTGCTGAACTTCAAAAATGCTCAGAATACTCTCGCGGTCGCCGACAATTTCTACGGGACAGTGCAGAATTTCAAAGACAACCTGAACCGCAATGAATCCGATGAAATGATCATCGACAGTTACAAGTACGTCGAAGAATACGGTGCGGTGTTCATCCGCACGTTCGGTACGATGCAGAGCCAGCAGGGGCTCGTTGTGCTGCGTCAGATCGAAGACAGCATGGCATCCCTGCGCAGCTCCCTGAAGCTGGGCGGCACGGTGACACAGGTTGACACACGCCGTCTACAGCCGATCGCTTCATCACTCGAAAGCCTTGCGGACCAACTCGACTGGGATGTCCGCAACTGGCTCAACATCGAACGCCCTGCGTTTCGTAACGAAGCGCTCCAGGCCAGTGCCACATTCATGAAGCGCACACAGCGGTTGAGCAAAATGATGGATGCCGCTCCGACGCTTCCAGAATTGCAGAAGGAAACCGACAGCCTGTATCAGGAATGGCAGGCAATTTACACCTACCTCAGCCGTTGTAACACGGCTGACCGCGCCTACCTTTCGCAGGAAGCTCGAGATATTCGTAACGACCTGACAGAATTGAACTCCGAGCTGCGCCTGTAATTGACAAGTTGCACAGCAACGACAGTGTGAGTGCGGCTGGACTCGTGAAAACCAACCGCCAGTGATAAATTATGAAAGGCTCGGTGAACCGTTCACCGGGCCTTTTTCCGTTCAGTCGCCGCACTTTCGTAACTTGACTCTCCGAGTCGAACCGCTCTGCCATTCGATCAGGTTCCGGAACTCATCCTCGACTCAGAAAGCCAAACTTCGCTTTATTCCGAGCCCATCCGATGACCACACAGATTCCAATCCCTCCACTCCGACTCAATCGCCCCATCACTGGCATGTCGGCCGTTCTCCTGCCGTTTCTTGCGCCGGGCGAGATCGACTGGCCGTCGTTCGAACAGCATGTCGCTCGCACCTGCGACTCCGGTCTTGTGCCCGCCGTCAACATGGATACGGGCTACGTGCACCTGCTGGATGACGCGACACGCCTTGAAGTTCTGCGTCGGACTCAGGCTGTCACGAATGGCCTTATGTTCGTCGCCGGTGCGTTCGTGAAAGATACCCCCGGCAGCCGCCTTGCCCTTGATACGTACACAGCCCGCATCGGCGAAATCCAGCAACGCGGAGGAACGCCGGTCATCTTTCAGTCGTTTGGACTGACTCAGCAGGCTGATTCGGAGATTGTGGAATCCTACCGCCAGCTGGGGAGCCGCTGCGATCGCTTCGTTGGCTTTGAACTGGGGAAAATGTTTGCGCCCTTCGGGCAGATTTACAGTGAATCAGTTTATCGCGGTTTGATGAGTGTTCCTCAATGCCTTGGTGCGAAACATTCATCATTGCGGCGAGATCTGGAATGGCAGAGACTGGCATGGCGAGATGAAGTGCGTCCGGATTTTCTGGTGTTAACCGGCAATGATCTGGCCATTGATATGGTGATGTACGGCAGTGATTATCTGTTGGGACTCAGCAGTTTCGCTCCGGATTTGTTTGCGAAACGCGACGCTGCATGGCAGGCCGGAGACGCGGCTTTTTTTCAGATCAACGACCTCCTGCAGTATCTGGGATTTCTGGCGTTTCGTAACCCCGTACCCGCCTACAAGCATTCCGCCGCCATGTTTCTGCATCTGCGCGGCTGGATACGGACAAACCTGACGCATTCCGACAGCCCTGTGCGCCCTGACAGCGACATACCGATCCTTGCCGATCTCCTGCACCAGTTGACGAACCTTCCGCAGTAAGGACAGACTTGTCCATCGCGACAGATGGCCGACGAATTCTCGTAAAAGAAAACATGCATGCACGTTCGCGCGAACCTCGCACGCTGTTTCAGCATCCATATCCCAGAGATCAGCAGTTTCCTGTCGCTGAGACCCTGCAACTCAGCGGAAACTGCGCAACATCAAATCCTGGATGCAATTACGAACGAGAAGTCCCCCAAAAGAGACTTGCAACACGGCGAAGTGATCGCTAATTTCCGGCCATTCACCGATCCCTGCGGGTTCGTTATTCGATACCGTTCGCGTTGGGTCTGTTGAGAACCCATTCCCCTGTAGCTCAGTTGGTAGAGCAGGCGACTGTTAATCGCCTTGTCGTAGGTTCGAGTCCTACCGGGGGAGCTTTCCAAAAACAGCGGACTTCCGCTGACAACCCAGTGAACAGAAAACGCCGAGAGTGTCCCTCTCGGCGTTTTCGCGTTTCCCCCAGTGTTTCGTGCGGTTTGCCATATGCCTCCTGAATTGCGAGATGTCTCTGTTTCGCGATGGTCCCTTCCGGGGTGCGGAAGGTATCCCTTCAGCGGGTGCGATTTGGACCAAAACTCTCTGACTCTCTGGTTGGCTGGGGTCTTGGAGTTAACACGCCCGTCCCTTCCGGGGTGCTGGTTTTCTGATTCGGATCAACGAATCGGTGTCATCATTCATCATCCAGAACTCGTACCATCGTTATAGATTTCACAACGTCGTGAGCGTCGTACTTCCACACGACCTTCTTTGACTCGTCGTGTGTGACCTCAAATGCATGCGC
>JBBJME010000021.1:0-44462 GCA_037719765.1 Planctomycetaceae bacterium | reverse complement strand
GTGGATCTGACCGGCCGCGATGATCACATCGCCCAGCCGCTGACCATCCAGATCGGCAGCCACATGAATCACCACCCCGTTGGGCAGTTCGATCCGCATGCTGTTGCCATGGTTTGATGCGATGCTCTGCGGAGGCCCGGGACTCGTCGAAGAATTTCGCAGGGCAATCGGCACAAACTGAGACGCTCGCTGATCTGGGTTTGACGCCTGCACTTCCGTTCGTCTCGCCGATCGTGGTCGCCGAGCACCCTGCGGCTCCGTCAGCAGTTTCTTCCACCGATAAAATGAGGCGACCGAAACGCCCGCCTCTTCGCAGCACTCGGCCACTGTCAGCCCCGACCACTGCTGCCATTCAATCCGCTCACGCCAAACCTGCTCCCGCTCGCTCATACCTCACCTCGCCAGAAAAAGTCCAGAGACCGGAATTCACCGGACCCAAGACTACCGACCTTGGCAAGAATGGTTTCCCCGGACGCTTACCCTCAACCGTCATGGCGCCGGGTGGCACTGATAAGGCGCGTGAGCTGAATCCAGATTTGTGTGCCCCTGGCTTGGCCAGTGCTGGGCTTTGTCGCTTAGACTTTCGGACATGGAAGTGAATAACCGGAAGACAGTTCGACATTTCAGAAATGAGCTGAGTCCCAATATCTCGGCCACTCGGCACGCGGATGCCATCCGGTGTCGGGTTCTCATTCTCCACCGGGGCTGGATAGGTCGGCGAAAATCCCACGTCGAGGCGCAACGAAGAGTGAGCATCGTTCGGCAGGACCCAATGCGCAAGAAACTCAAACCGTTCCTGAGGAGACAACTGCAAGGCGCGATGGTGAACATCCAGCGCTGCGTCAATGATATGGCCCTCAGCGAAGATGTCGCCGAGAGCGCGGACCTCGGACGGCGGAGCCGGATCACCAAACACCCTGCCAAAGATTACAAACGCCGACAATACCAGCACTACCGGCGTCACAAGACCATTGTGATAATGACCATGAACGGACCGACAGAAAAAAGTTCGCTGCGAAACCGAACTGAAATCAATCATAGTGGTCCCTCTCTTTTCCGAGGGTTATGCCAAGTCATCGTCGTTCCTGGATGCGATTCCACGCGGAGAATAACACAAAGACAGATGATTTCTGCCTGTGATATCGCCCCGGCATTTGTGACGTCCGCATTCTCAGCTGCCATTCGGCACCGAACGCCACGATGTCTAAAGGGTTCAATGCGGGTGCTGTTGTGAACGCCGTGATTGTTGTACGATGGATATTTCTGCCCGGCGTGCGTTTTTTTTCCCTGGCGAGGTTATCTCATGGCAAAAGTGATTGCTGCGATGACGGCGTTCGCGCTGGCGCCGCTGGTGGGCGTGTGTGGCGATGAACTGACAATGCCAATACGAGTCGGATTCATTGGACTCGATTCGTCTCACTGCACCGCGTTCACTGAGATTCTGAATCGTGAAGGCAACACGGGTGACCTGGCCGGTGTGAGAGTGGTGGCCGCGTTTCCGGGAGGGAACCCGGACTTTCCGCTCAGCCGGGACCGTGTGCAGGGTTACACCGAACAGATGCGCAGCATGGATGTGGAGATTGTCGATTCGATTGAAAGTCTGCTGACGAAAGTCGATGTCGTGGTGCTCGGAAGCGTGGACGGCAGTCAGCATCTGGCTCAGATCGAACCGGTCTTCCGGGCGGGCAAGCCGGTGTTCATCGACAAACCGCTGGCTCACAATCTGGCGGATGCTCTGAAGATTCAGCAGCTCGGCAAAACGCATGATGTTCCATGGTTTTCCGCATCGGCGCTGCGCTTTCAGGAGAAGCTCCAGACGCTGATGAAAAACAGTAACGATGTCCTGGGCGATGTCGTTGGCTGTGACAGTTTTGGCCAGTCACGGGCTGGGATCGGCCATGCAGATCTTGCGTGGTATGGAGTGCACGGTATCGAAACTCTGTACACGATCATGGGACCAGGCTGCATCTCCGTCACTCGTCTTCAAACTGACAAGAGTGAGCAGGTAACGGGACTTTGGGAAAACGGTCGCATCGGAACGTATCGGGGAATCCGCGAGCACACTCATCAGACCGGTTTCGGGGCGACGGTGTTCGGTACCAAATCCATCCAGCAGATCTCATTGCCAGCGGACTACGAGGGACTCGTTGTTGAGATCTGTCGATTCTTTAAGACCCGTCAGCCACCGATCAGTGAAGATGTCACCATCGAGATCTTTGCGTTCATTGAAGCGGCTGACGAGAGCAAACGCATGGGCGGCATTCCGGTTACACTCGCCAGTGTAATTGAGAAGGCCGAAGGTGTTCGCTGACCCTGCTATACTCCTTTGCGATCGGGGGCGTGGCATGCATGAAATATAAGGACGGATTGATGCTGGCAGAAGAAATTCGACTGAAGCAGTCTCGTGAACGCAATGCCAACTGGCAGCGTTGGGGGCCTTATCTGTCGGAACGGCAATGGGGCACGGTGCGCGAAGATTACTCAGATTCCGGCGACTGTTGGAATTATTTCCCGCATGATCATGCCCGCAGCCGCGCCTATCGGTGGGGTGAAGATGGGTTGCTGGGAATCTGCGATCGGGAATGCCGCCTGTGCTTCGCGCTGGCACTTTGGAATGGCAAAGACGGGATCCTCAAAGAGCGACTCTTCGGCCTCACGGGGCCGGAAGGCAACCATGGCGAGGATGTGAAGGAGAGTTATTTCTATCTGGATTCCACGCCGACACATTCTTACATGAAGTCACTCTATAAATACCCGCAGGCAGAATACCCTTATGGGCCGCTGGTAGAAGAAAATCGGAGACGCGGAAAGCTGGATCTCGAATACGAACTTGCCGACACCGGTGTCTTTGATCACAGTCGTTACTTCGATGTTTTCGCAGAATACGCAAAGGAGTCTGCCGACGACATCCTGATTCGCATTACGATCGCGAATCGCGGTGACCTTGAGTCCACAATCCATGTGCTTCCCACGTTGTGGTTTCGCAATACATGGTCGTGGGGATGCACTCATGAGGGCTGCGAAATTAAGCCATCAATCACTCGTCAGGCGGATGGGTCGTGGCTGTCGGAACACCCGACTCTGGGACAATTCCGTCTGCACATCGATCAGAACTTCACTGGTTCGGTGACGCGCACGACCGAACCGGTGACATTGCTGACAGAGAACGAATCCAACAGTGAGCGTCTGTTTTCTGGGCCAGTGTCCGGAGCAATGGCCAAGGATGCGTTTCATGACTACGTGATTGCAGGGACGAATCGGGCGGTACTGGATCTGCGACGCGGAACGAAGGCCGCTCGGCATTTCATTGTGACAATTCCACCCGGCGGTCAAACCACCCTGAAACTGCGATTGACGAAGAGTGATTTGAGCACGCCCGATCCATTCGGGCCGGAGTTCGAGCAGATTTTTAGTGGCCGGATCCTGGAGGCCGATGCCTTCTATGCAAAGACATTGCCACTGCAGGCGACCGCAGAAGAAGCCAACGTCGCCCGCCAGGCGCTCGCTGGTCTGTTGTTGAGCAAACAGTTTTATCACTATGCCATTCAGCACTGGATCAGCGGCGACCCGGACCAGCCTCAGCCTCCGGAGGCACGTCGCAACGGCCGCAACAGTGAATGGACGCATTTGTTCAACCGGGACATTATCTCGATGCCGGACAAGTGGGAATATCCGTGGTACGCTGCCTGGGATCTGGCGTTCCACATGATTCCAATGGCGACGGTCGATCCGGATTTTGCCAAATCCCAGTTGCTGCTGCTGCTGCGTGAATGGTACATGCATCCGAACGGGCAGATACCGGCCTATGAGTTTGCCTTTTCTGATGTCAATCCGCCGGTTCATGCGTGGGCGTGCTGGCGTGTTTATAAGATGACCGGCCATCGAGGGGAGCGTGACCGAGGCTTTCTGGTGCGTGCCTTTCAGAAGCTGTTGATCAATTTTACATGGTGGGTCAACCGCAAAGATGTGAATGGTCGGCACTTGTTTTCCGGTGGGTTTCTGGGACTGGACAACATCGGTGTCTTTGATCGATCGAAGCCTCTGCCGACAGGTGGTTATCTGGAGCAGGCTGATGGCACAGCATGGATGGCCTTCTACTGCGCGACAATGCTGTCGATTTCGCTGGAACTCGCTCGTGAGGATTCGGCGTATGAGGACATTGCTTCTAAGTTCTTCGAACACTTTGTCGCGATCACCGATGCCATGAACTGCCTCGGTGGCACTGGACTGTGGGACGATCAGGACGGGTTCTACTACGACCAGCTGAAAGTCGGCAGCAATTCGCATCGGCTGAGGATCCGTTCGATCGTGGGCATTATTCCGCTGTTTGCTGTGGAAGTGCTCGAAGATGAGCTGCTTCAGCAGTTGCCAGGCTTTCGCAAAAGGATGGAATGGTTCCTGACGCATCGGCAGGATTTGGCGTGGCAGATTTCCTATCTGGAACGTGAACCGCAGGACGGTTTGCAGCATAGCCACCGGCTGCTGGCAATTCCGTCCCGAGAACGACTGAAACAGGTCTTGAATTACGTGCTGGATGAATCTGAGTTTTTGTCAGCTTACGGTGTGCGCGCGCTGTCGAAAATTCACGAATCGAAGCCATTCTCTTTCTGGGTCGGAGGCGAAGAGCACCGCGTGGAGTATGTGCCTGGTGAATCCACGACCGGATTGTTCGGGGGAAACTCGAACTGGCGCGGACCGATTTGGTTTCCCGTCAATTATCTGCTGATTGAAGCACTCGAACGGTATCACTATTTTTACGGTGACTCGTTCGAGGTCGAGTGTCCGGTCGGTTCCGGAAAGATGTTGAATCTGCAGCAGGTTGCGGACGAACTGAGCCGACGCCTGGCGTCGTTGTTCCTGCCGGACGCTTCCGGCCGTCGTCCGTGTCATGGCGACGAATGCCGATTTGCCGAGGATCCACATTGGCGCGACCTTGCGCTGTTTTATGAATATTTTCATGGCGACACCGGACGCGGACTGGGTGCCAGCCATCAGACCGGCTGGACTGCGCTGGTGACTCGATTCCTGGGCAAAGCAGTGAATAGCCGGAATGGCGCGCAGCCACTCGTGATATTTTGTGGATTTGCCTGATCTCAAGTAGGATAAGCTTCCAGCGTGTCAGGATTGTCAAAAAGGCATGGAGTTTTGATTATGCAGTGGCAAGCTGGAAGCTTACCCCACGTGGAAATGCTGCCCGGATCAACAGACCGCTGGCATTGTGCCGACGACGATTCTGAAAGAATGAGTCTCAATGAACGACATGAATTCGTCCGGAATAGACCTTCAGTCGGAATGGCTGGAGGCGGATGGACTGGGAGGTTTCGCCTCGGGCACGATTATGGGGCGTCGAACGCGGCGCTATCATGCTGTCCTGTTGACTGCGGCAACTCCTCCTTCGGATCGCAAAGTGCTCGTCAGCGGGTTCGAAGCCACCGTCACAGCGGGGACAGACTCCTATGCAATTTCGACGCAGCACTATCTGCCCGACGTGATTTATCCGCGGGGCTTTCAATACCTGCAGACCTTTAACGACAAGCCGTGGCCGAAGTGGGTCTATCGGCTTCCGAACGGTCTAGTGATTGAGTTTGAGCTCTTTGTTCCGCGAGGGTACTCCGGGACCGTGCTGAAATGGCAACTGCAGAAACATGAGGGAGACGATCAGCCGCAGGGTGTTGAGCTTGTCATTCGTCCATTGATATGTGGAAGAGATTATCATTCACTGCAGCACGAGGATTCTGCATTTCGCTTTGATGCAGCGATCGAAGAGGGTCAGATCACATGGCAGCTGAACAATGAGGCTCCCGCAGTGACGGCATTCACGAATGGTGACTATACGCATTCACCGGAATGGTATCGTCAGTTCTTGTATGCCGAAGAAGCAACTCGGGGCCTGGATGCTTCAGAAGATCTTGCGTCGCCTGGCGTCCTGCGATTTCCCTTGAGCGTCGCACCGGCCTTCCTGGTTCTGACCGACAATGGACCGGAATGTATTCGCCGGAATTCCGGTGAGTCGGTCGATCAACTGGCACAACGGATGGCCCTGGGCGAACGGACTCGTCGCAGTGCCTTTGCCACGCGTCTGCACCGCGCAGCGGCTGACTATCTGGTGCGTCGTGGCAGCGGGCAAACAATCGTCGCAGGGTACCCCTGGTTCACAGACTGGGGACGAGATACGTTTATCGCCCTGCGCGGTTTGTGTCTGGCGGCCGGTCGGATTGACGAAGCAGGGCAAATTCTTACGCAATGGTCGCAGGTGATTTCGCAAGGCATGCTTCCGAATCGATTTCCGGATCAGGGGGACGTGCCGGAATACAACTCTGTGGATGCGTCGTTGTGGTACATCATCGCCGTTTATGATTATCTGAATGCTGCCAGGATCGCGGCGAAACCGAACTGGGACACTCATCAGAAGATGCTCAGCGCTGCCGTGAATGAGATTCTGCAGCAATACATGCTGGGGACTCGATTCGGGATCCGCATGGACGAAGACGGTTTGCTGAGTGCGGGGGAGCCGGGCGTGCAACTTACCTGGATGGATGCAAAGTGCGGCGACTGGATTGCGACGCCGCGGATGGGTAAGCCTGTCGAGATTCAGGCTCTCTGGATCAATGCACTCTGGATCGGAAGTCGCACGAATTCGTATTGGGAGCCCGTACGCCGCAGGGCGCGTGAGTCCTTTTTAGAACGGTACTGGAATCCGCTGAAAAACTGCCTGTACGACGTTGTGGACGTGGATCATCGCCTTGGTCAGAACGACGATTCGCTTCGTCCGAATCAGATTTTTGCCGTGGGTGGTTTGCCGCTGAATCTGATGCCGGCTGTAAAGGCTCAGCATATCGTGCAGATTGTGGAAGATCGATTGCTGACTCCGATGGGTTTGAGAACGCTCGAACAGCGGCATCCGGACTACTGCGGAGTTTATCGAGGCGGCGTTCGGGAACGCGATGCCGCATATCATCAGGGCGCCGTCTGGCCGTGGTTGATGGGCGCATTTGTCCAGGGCTGGCTGCGAGTCCGCAGAAATTCCACGGCGAATCGTCAGTTGGCCGCGTCACATTTCGTGCAGCCGTTGTTGGATCACATGCAGACTGCCGGTCAAGGCCACGTTTCGGAAATTGCTGACGGCGATTTTCCTCATCGCCCCGGTGGATGCCCGTTTCAGGCATGGTCCGTGGGTGAGTTGTTGCGGATGCTGCAGATGGTGGCCGAACCAATACCTGGCCAGACGGCGAACGGCAACGGATCGGTTTGAAGGAGTCCGATCCCGACCTCATCTCGATGGAGGAAACATTTTTCCATCGATCCTTTACAATGCGGCAATTGATGAGAGAGTACGCGGCAGGCATCTGATGTATGGGCAATGGCGCGGAGTTCAATGCGATGAAAGTGAGTTGCGGGATCGGCCTGAATCGGATGCCTGATCACTCAGGACTGTGGACAGCTTTGTGTTGCATGACGCTCTTCGGAATGCTGGTGCTGATTCCGAATGCCGCTTTCAGTCAGCCGGTGCGTACGGCATGGACGACGTCCCGAATCAGTGGCTCTCCCGATCCAGCGCCGCCGCTGCAGACCGTGCCGAAGTTTTCAGCGTTGAAGTTTGATCGACCGTTGTTGATTCGAACGGACTCCGCGGAACAGCGACTGTGGGTCGTCGAGCAGGGTGGAACGATCTCTTCGTTTCCTGATGATCCGAACGTGACCGAAGCCTCCCTGTTCGTTGATTTCCAGAAGTCGTTTGATCAATTGAAACCGCATCCGGATGCCAGCGGATTCGGCTTCGCCTATGGGCTGGCTTTCCATCCGCAGTATCCGAAGGTACCGGTCTGCTGGATCACATACACACTCAATTCCGCCAAAGAGAATCATCATCTGGAAGATGGAACGCGGTTGTCGCGATTTGATATTACCTTCGATGATTCAGGCGTTCCGCACTGCGATGTCGCCAGCGAAGAAGTCCTGCTGACATGGCTGGAAGGTGGCCACAACGGGGCGTGCCTGGAATTCGGCCCGGACGGATATCTTTACGTTTCCGCCGGCGACGGCGAAGTTCCCAATCCACCGGACCCGCGCGATGCAGGTCAGGACGTCAGCAATCTGTTGTCGACGGTGTTACGTATCGATGTGATGCCCCAGGGCAATGATCCGCTGTACAAGGTTCCTGCCGATAACCCGTTTGTGGAACTCAAGAATGCTCGGCCTGAAATCTGGGCGTATGGATTTCGAAATCCCTGGAAGATGACATTTGCCCCCAATGGCGAACTCTGGCTCGGCGATGTGGGCTGGGAACTCTACGAAATGGTTTACCGCATCCGCAAAGGCGGCAACTACGGCTGGAGCATCATGGAGGGGCCGCAGCCCGTTCGTCCGAATGCCCGACGCGGCCCGACGGAAATTCTGTCTGCTGCGATTGCGTTACCTCATACGGATGCGGCTTCAGTCACCGGAGGATATGTGTACCGGGGCCAGCGTTTCCCGGAACTTGCGGGCACCTACATCTTTGGCGATTTCGAGACACGCCGTATATGGTCTGCGCGGTTTGATGGCGAAAAGTTGACATCACTTACGGACCTTGTACGTCCTTCGCTTCGGCTTGTTGCGTTTGGCGAAGATACTTCCAAAGAGCTGCTGATGCTCAGCTACGAAGACGGCACGATCCATGAACTGCAGCGCGGCATGCCATCAGAATCTGTTCACCCTTTTCCCGATCGCCTGAGCCACACGGGGCTGTTTGACGACCTGAAATCCCTGCGGCCAGCCGCCGGAGTCATCAGGTTTGAGATCAATGCTCCAATGTGGAACGACGGTGCGAAGGCCGAGCGACTGCTGGCTGTACCGGGCGAGGGAAAAATCGAAGTGCTGAAGGAGGGGACTCGGCGGGCCAACTGGATGTGGCGTGAGACGATGCTGTTTCCAAAGGATTCGGTGCTCGCACGGACCGTATCTCTTGCGGACGATGCCGCACGCGACGTCCGGCTGGAAACACAGTTGCTGCATTTCGATGGCATCGACTGGAAAGGATACAGCTATGCCTGGAGTCCTGATCAACGCGATGCCGAACTTGTGCCCTCAGCAGGTCGGGAACTTGAATTGAAGGACTATGGCAACTTCCGCACCGCTGCCACTTCGACATGGCGGATTCAGTCACGCACCGAATGCCAGCGGTGTCACAATCACTGGGTTGGTGGACCACTCGGATTCCTGCCGCCGCAGTTGAATCGGGTCATCGCGACTTCCAGCGGTTCAATGATCAACCAGCTGCATGCGTTACGCGACGGTGGCTGGCTCACCGGCGAAGTTCCGAACGACCCTCAGTTGGCGGATGCGCATGCCGCAGCGCTGACTGATCCCGGAGATGACGCGGCCGACAATGCACTTCGAGCTCGTTCATGGCTTGCCGCGAATTGCAGTTATTGTCATCAGCAACACGCTGGCGGGACCGCGACAATCGATCTCCGCCACGCCATTGAATCGTCAGAGATGCGTCTGATTGGAATCAGCCCGGTGCAGGGCACGTTTGATCTCAATGCAGCAATGCTGGTTTCGCCAGGAAACCCGACGGAAAGCGTTTTGCTGTACCGGATTTCAACGGCTGGACGCGGTCATATGCCGCATATCGGTTCCGCCACACCGGATCCCCGTGGAATTTCGGTCGTGCGAAACTGGATACAGTCGCTTGAGCCCGGCGCTGCCCACCCGGCCACTGCAAAGAAGGACTCCGTCCCGATGGAATTGACCAGCACAACACAGGCTCTGGAATGGATGCTGGCACTGCACGACAATTCGATTGAAGCGGACGATCGACAACGACTGCTTGAAGCAGCGCGCCGCGCACCGCCGGGAATCAGCAATTTGTTTGAACGTTTTCAACCCGTGGAACTCCGGCGCCGTATTCGGACCACGATCGATCCGGCCGGTTTGCTGGCAGTCGCGGGCGACGCGAACGCCGGGCGAGAAAGGTTCTTCGACAAGCGAATGCAGTGCGCGGTCTGTCACCGGATCGGAACTCAGGGCGGAGCGGTCGGGCCAGCGCTGGATGATGTTGGCAAACGACAGACTCGTGCGGAAATCCTGGCGAGCCTGCTGGAACCGTCGAAGAAAATTGATCCAAAGTTTGCAACGTGGGTCGTTCAGACCAGGGATGGCAAGGTGCATTCCGGATTGCTGATCAGCCGCGATGAACAGAAAATCGTGATTCGAAATGCCAAAGCGGAAGACACGATCCTGAACGCGAACGATGTGGAAGAGCTACAACCTCAGGCCATCTCACTGATGCCGGAGAAGCAGCTCAACGACCTGAGTGATGCAGACATCGCCGGCCTCCTGGAGTTTCTGAGTCAGCAGAAATCGTTGTCCGCACAGTAGTGCATTGTCAACGCTTGATCTTGGGGTTGGCCTTGGAAAAGGGGTCAGGAACCAATAGCCAAATGCCCGCTGGGTGCTGCGCACTATTGGTTCCTGACCCCTTTTCCCGCGATGCCGTTGACCTGCAATCTAAGGTTTGACAATGCAGTAGTCCTTCACCACTTATCCACCGGGCCGCTGGGCACAGGGATCTCTACGTCGGTGAGGACGCCGGTGCGGTTGCCGTCGATCGGGCCGGACTGCTGAATCTCGGCGATGGCGGCATTCATTTCTTCTTGGGTGCTGACCTTCTGAAAATCCCCGCGCAGGCGTTTCAGAATTCGCATGCCTTTCAGGTACCAGTGCGCCATCTTGCGAAACCGGATGATCGCGCGTTCGCTGCCGTGACGTTCTTCCAGACACGCGTATTGCTGCAGCATGAGCTGCAAACGTTCGTCAAAGGTTCCCGCCGGAGCATAACTGCCGGTCTGTTCCCATTCGACCAGCTGCCGGAAAATCCACGGGTTCGCCAGTGCGGCACGGCCGATGGAAACTCCGTGGCAGCCGGTTTCTTTCAGCATGCGTGCGGCATCGGCCACATTGCGAATATCGCCGTTGCCGATGATCGGGATTCTTTCGACCGCTTCGACGACGGCACGAATTCCGGGCAGTGAAACCGAGCCGCCGAAACCCTGCTCCCGCGTGCGACCATGTATGGCCACGGCCGCTACGCCCACTTGTTCAAACTGACGAGCAAAGAAGGGTGCGGAGAGGCTGCTGCTGTCCCAGCCGAGTCGCATCTTGACGCTGACCGGAATCGAAACCGCTTCGACAACCGTCTGCACCAGCTTGAGCGTTCCGTCGATGTTGCACATCATTCCGGCGCCAGCACCCGCTCCGGCGATCCGGTTGACCGGGCAGCCCATATTAATATCGATTGTATCGACGCCCAGCTCGACCAGCAGTTGAGCGGCATCGGCCATGATTTCCGGTTCGCTGCCGAAAATCTGAACGGCAAACGGACGATCTTCCGGATGCGTTTCCACCATTTCCATGGTGCGTTCGCTGCGACTGACGAGTGCTCGTGAATTCACCAGGTCGGTGGTCGCCAGGCCCACGCCGCCAATCCGTCGCACGATCCTGCGAAACGGCAACGTTGTGAATCCCGCCAGCGGCGATAAGAGATTGCGGCTGGCCAGCGGCAATTGTCCGTACTTCAGCGCATCACGAAACGGCACACGTTCCACGACTGTGCGAGCAGAGGAACTGGCGGGAGGATTGCGAAAGACGTCCGGAATGGCGCTGCGGATGAGGGTAGTCCTCTTTAAGACTGGATTCCTATGTAGCTTGGACATTCATGTCCGAGACGTTCACCGAGCAACTATTCACAGGCAAACATCGTCAACTGACGCCAATCTTAACCTCAGTGGCAACGCTTGGCCATACGACGGACATAAATGTCCATCCTACATGAAGTCGCGCGACTCGCGGGTCAAACGATGGTGGCAAATCTGCAATTTCTGCTGCTGCACGAGGTTCACCGGCAGCGACAAATTGTCGATTTGAGGAAAACCGGTCGGCGTTCGTCATGAGGGGGGAAAGTCGGGAAAAAGTGATTGCTCGTATTTGGCTTTTCGGATACGAATGCGCTTGGCCGACTTTGGAAAAGACTTTGGAAAAGGGGTCAGGAACCAATAGTGCGAAGCACCCTTCGGGCCATTTGGCTATTGGTTCCTGACCCCTTTTCCAAGTCAACAGGACGCGTGTTTTCGCGTTGAATTATGGCAGCTCCGGAAAACCGGAGCGTCGTGCTCCGATGATCATGCAGGCGCAAACTGTTCCCCGCGGAAAAATCCTGCGGCGGAATCTGAAGGCGATGAACGCAGATGGTTTTTCCTTCAGCGTCATGGTCGGCATCGCAGAAACCTATCTGCCAGCTTTCGTCCTCGCGCGCGGTCTCGGAGAAGTCAACGCCGCGTTGATTGCAACCGTTCCGGTCCTGCTGGGCAGTGTTCTGCAACTGCTGGCTCCGATGGCGTTGCAGCGTCTGAAGTCCTATCGTCGCTTCGTCGTGATGACTGCTTCTATTCAGGCCAGCAGTATGTTGGTGCTGATGTGCATGGCACTCATGCCGCACGTTCCGGCATGGGCCGTATTTATTCCTGCCACGCTGTATTGGGCAGCCGGGCTTTCCACGGGACCGGCCTGGAATACATGGGTGGAGTATCTCGTTCCGCAGAAAATCCGCAGCGGCTTCTTTGCGCGTCGCAGTCGGATGTGTCATATTGGTGTTCTGCTGGGATTGATCTCAGGAGGACTGTTTTTGAGATGGTCCGTCGCGCAGGACATGACAGTTGCCGTGTTTGCCGTGCTGTTTGGCATCGGTGCGATCGGCCGATATGTGTCCGCAGGTATGCTGGCTCGACAAACCGAACAGCCGAACTGGCACGGATCGGGAAATGATCGCGACGATGATGGAGTCGCGGGGGATCGCAGGCAGGATGCGTACGCCACGGGCGAGCATGGCAAGCAGGATGCTTACCCCACGGAATTGCAAAAAATTGTCTCGGCGAAGGAACGTTTTGCTGCGGTCGTGCAGACTCTGAAACATCCGGGATCGGCAGGCCGACTGGTGCTGTTTCTGATGGCCGTGCAAACCGCTGTCCATGTGTCCGGCCCGTACTTCACTCCCTATATGCTCAGAGTTCTGAAGCTGTCGTGGATGGAGTACATGGGTCTGCTCTCGCTGGGATTTATTGGCAAAATGATTGCGCTTCCCTGGGCCGGCCGGTTTGCAAATCGATTCGGATCGGATCGCCTTCTGTGGATTGGCAGCATTGGCATTGTTCCGGTGAGCGCATTGTGGTTCTTTTCGCAGAACGTCTGGTGGCTGGCGGGGATTCAGATTCTGAGTGGGCTCGTTTGGGGCTGTTATGAACTGGCCATGCTGCTGCAATTCTTTCGCCAGATTCCTGGTCAACGCCGTGTCGCTGTCCTGACGCTCTATAATCTGGGCAATTCCGCGGCAATGGTTTTGGGCACGGTCATCGGCGGAGTCCTATTGAATGCGCTTGGGCGAGGGATGGATGCGTATCTGGCGCTGTTTGTCGCGTCCGGCGTGATGAGATTCTTCGCCCTGCTGGCCATGCCCGGCAGGCAGGTGGCCGTCGATACGACGCGCGGAGTGGTTTCTGAATGGGTGGTGAGATCTGTTCGCGGTTATGTTCATCCGGCGCATTCGATGCGTGCGGTGCAGCAGGTTCACATGGATGTTCCTCAGACGTCCCGGGTCAGCGACGTTGTGCTGAGTATTCACGAAGGCTCATCGATCACGTCGCGGGTGATCGACGATGGCGGAAATGCAAAGCGCCGCGATGCTTCGTCCGTGTCGCAAAGCGGATGACCGGGTTCGTTGAATGAGATTTATGCCGCCTGGACAGTCTTGTCCGAGATCTTACCAAACAGCGTGCCATCCCTGTCGCGATTCGTGAGTGGAACAACTTTGGTCTCGACAGCGTTTCAGGGCCAGGCGACGGACATGAATGTCCATCCTGCAAGAGGGGTTGTTTTGCTTTTTTCGTAATCTTCGGTGTATTTCAATTCATGAAACTCTCGAGATTCGCTGCAGCAAAGTTTCGCCAGCGAGCGACAGTCGGTATTTTTCCTGTCCCATTCGACGACTCCTGCCGCCGCACAGTATAATCCCGGCAAGGTGCTCGATTTTGATCATTCAGGAATATCTCCAGTGATGGGGCGGCTGTGTCCGCTGAATCGCTCAGCGCGGTATGCAGTCAAACCACAAGGATAGTAACGTGTTCGAAGAACAATCGCCTCAACTGACCGGGGCGGATCCCACCAGTCCGGAACAGGCTCCACCAGAACAGGCTTCATCAGAACAGGCCGGTCCATGGTATCGCGATGGCCTGCAGTTTACCTGTTCGCAGTGCGGCGATTGCTGCACAGGCCTGCCTGGAGTCGTGTGGGCCAGCGAAGAAGAATTGCTTGAGATCGCGGAGTATCTCGGCAAACCCATCGGTGAAATTCGCCTGTTCCATACAAGAATCGCCCGCGGTCGAGTTTCGCTGACTGAGTTTGCGAATGGCGACTGCACATTTTTTGATTCGAAGAGTCGCAAGTGCACCGTCTATCCGGCGCGCCCGGTCCAGTGCCGCACATGGCCGTTCTGGAATTCGCACCTTGCCAGCGAAACCGCCTGGAAGAAAGTCTGCGAAGTGTGCCCCGGTGCCGGCGAAGGCGCATTCGTCAGCCTCGAGGTGATTGAAGAGCGGGCGAAGCGAATCGATATGTAATGCGTCTTTCGCACCTGTCCGGAAAGTAGATGATGAAGCATCAATCGTCCGACAAGGGACCGCGCGAGTGCAGTCAATCCCGTCGGCGGAGCGACGGGTGTACCGTAGACCGTCGCTCCGCCGACGGGATGTTTGCCAGGGACATTTGCGGGGCACTTCGAAACACGGTGAACAGTCGCAGGGGCGTGCGGCGTCTTCTCGTCAGCAATCTCTCGCCATCAGAAACACATCGTTTGGCGGGAATTGGTGGCAGCGACTTTGCCAGTTTCGATGCGGACTGTTATCGTCTGTCATCTCACGGAAAGTCTGTTCATTTCTCATCCACGTCCTGCCTGTCAAAGTGCGTTTGTCATGACTCAAATCAATAAGTTCAGCCGTCGCATTACTCAACCTGCCTCCCAGGGAGCCTCCCAGGCGATGCTTTATGCCACCGGCATGGACCGGGCTGACATGGATAAGGCGCAGGTCGGTATCAGCAGCATGTGGTACGAAGGCAATCCGTGCAACATGCACCTGATGGACCTGGCGACCAAGGTCCATGAAGGTGTGGAAGCTGAGAATATGGTTGGCATGCGATTCAACACAATCGGTGTCAGCGACGGTATTTCCATGGGTACGGACGGGATGTCGTATTCTCTGCAGTCGCGCGACCTGATTGCTGATTCGATTGAAACCGTCATGTCGGCCCAATGGTACGACGCAAATATCTCGTTGCCGGGCTGCGACAAGAACATGCCCGGCTGCATCATCGCCATGGGACGTTTGAATCGTCCGTCGCTGATGATCTACGGTGGCACGATCAAGCCGGGCTGCGGGCTCAAGGGCGAGAAGCTCGATATCGTCTCGGCGTTTCAGTCCTACGGTGAATACCTCGGGAAAAAAATCACGGAAGAAGAACGAGCCAGCATTGTGCGTCGCAGCTGTCCCGGAGCTGGTGCCTGCGGAGGCATGTACACGGCCAACACGATGGCGTCGGCGATTGAAGCGATGGGAATGAGTCTGCCGTACAGTTCCTCGACTCCCGCAGAAGATCCGGCGAAGCTCGACGAGTGTTTTACGGCCGGCACCGCGATTCGGCACTTGCTGGAAATGGACATCAAGCCGCGTGACATCATGACGCGGGCGGCATTTGAAAATGCGATGGTGATTATCATGGCGACAGGCGGATCCACCAACGCCGTCCTGCATTTGATCGCAATGGCGCGTGCAGTGGAAGTGCCACTGACGATTGATGACTTCCAGAAGGTCAGCGATCGAGTGCCCTATATTTCGGATCTGAAGCCCAGCGGCAAGTTCGTGATGGAAGATCTGCACACGATCGGCGGCACTCCGGCTGTGCTCAAGTATCTGCTTGAAAAAGGTTTTCTCGACGGCAGTTGCATGACGGTGACAGGAAAGACTCTGGAGCAGAATCTGAAAAATCTGCCCGGACTGAAACCCGGTCAGCAGGTTGTGCATCCGATCGAAAAGCCGATCAAGGAAAGTGGGCACATTCGCATTATGCGCGGCAACGTGTCTCCCGACGGTGCAGTGGCCAAGATCACCGGTAAAGAAGGTCTGGTGTTCAGCGGTACGGCTCGCTGTTTTGATTCAGAAGAGCTGATGCTGACGGGTCTGGAACACGGAAAGATCAAGAAAGGCGATGTGGTCGTCATTCGTTACGAAGGACCCAAGGGCGGACCGGGAATGCCGGAAATGCTCACGCCGACCTCTGCGATTATGGGCGCCGGTCTGGGGACAGACGTGGCATTACTGACCGACGGTCGGTTCAGTGGCGGTTCACACGGATTCATCGTCGGCCATATCACGCCGGAAGCACAGGTCGGCGGTCCGATCGCGCTGCTGAAGGATGGCGACAGAATTACGGTCGATGCAGAGAAGAATGAAATCAATGTCGATCTGTCAGCGAGTGAACTTGCAGCTCGCAAGGCTGCTTTTGTGGCTCCGCCGTTAAAAGCGACGCGCGGTACGCTGGCCAAGTACATCCGCTGCGTGAAGTCGGCTTCGGAAGGCTGTGTGACGGACGAAGAGTTGTAGTCGCCATCCGGTAAACGTCGAGACCGCATCTTCCATCAGGTGGATCTAAGACGTATCATGCAAAGGGAATTATTCCTTTTTGATGAATCAAACGAGGCGCAAACAATGGTGAACTCAGCAGTCAGTTCGACGATGGCCGAACGACTTGAGGAATTGGGCCATATTTCAGCCGACCGACTGCGTCTGTTTCCGGCACCGGGGACCGCGACGGTGGACGATTTGATGGATTCCAATACTCATCGCAAGCCGCTTTGTGAGTTGATCGATCAAACGCTTGTGGAGAAAGCCGTGGGATTTGAATCATCTGTGGTCGCGGCAACGATACTTGCAATTCTCCATAGTTTTGTGGCTCCCCGCCGACTGGGTTTCGTGGCTGGGGCGGATGGGATGTTTCGGTTGCTGGCAAGCACAGTCCGGGCTCCGGACGTCGCGTTTGTGTCTCGTGAGCAACTACCCGACGGCAAATTTCCTGCGGAAGCATATCCGCCATTCTCACCGGATCTGGTCGTCGAAGTGCTGAGCCCCGGAAACACGAAAGCCGAAATGTCACGGAAGCGGGTCGAGTACTTTCATTCGGGCACGCGTCTGGTCTGGATGGTGGATTGCGTCAATCGTTCAGTCGCCGTTTATACGTCGCCCAGTGCGGTTCGCATCCTGAACGAAGAAGCGACCATTGACGGTGGCGAAGTCATGCCGGGATTCTCCAGCCCGGTCGCGGACTTTTTCGCCGATCTGGACTTCGTCGGTGAATAATCGAATGCCACATGCGGCGTGGATCTCAACACGTCCGCGTGCCGGTAAATGCTCCACTGTATCTGCTTATCAGACGTCGAGCATCTCAGTCTCGGCGCATGGTGGCTTTGGCGGATGAAGCCGTCGAGATCTTCGGCTGCATCCTGCCAGTTGCCGGAGCGGGCCTGCTGGATGATGTCGGCCAGTGCTTCAAAGGCTTTGGCTGACAGTTGGCCGTCATCCCGGAGATTTTTCAGTCGCCCTTCGGAGTCATCGAGCAGTTCCGTGCGGCGTGAAGTGATGGCTGTGTACAGGGCATCGGTGGTCAAAATCGCTTCGTCAGATTCCAATGCAGGTGCCCCGCCGCAGCCCAAAATCGACAGCAGCAGACTCAGCAGCAGGACAGACGGCAAACCCTGGAGATATGTCATTAGAATTCTCCCAGGACTTCGCCACCACCGCGAGTACACAAACCAGCCCAGACGAAACCATCCATGTACTGCGAAATAAACCGTACCGAACCGTCACCTAGCAGGCAGTGGCATCCGCCCGCATGATCGGATTCCAGCTGATCCGGATGCCGAGCAGGATGATTTGGCTGGTGAATAATCACCTGAGGATGGTCGTGCAGGTCTGGCCCGCTGTGGGCTTGAACCAGGGCTCCGCCGCTGTCGCAATCGTCGGTGAGCGTCCCGTTCACTTTTTTGCAGGTGACAGAAACGGCACCACGCCGACCCATGTTTTGTCGCTCAGGCTTGATGTGTGCTCGCCCACAAGCACGGTGTTGGATGTGCCGTCCGTAATGTCCGCCATGCGGATCCTGCTGTTGCGATGAAAGGCTCCGTCAATTGTCGCCGATCCGGCATTGGGTATGGGCTCAGGAATGGAGAAGTCCGACGAATATGTCGCGGGCCGTCCCCACGGTCCCTGTGTTCCAGCCATGGTGACATAATGGGCGTGCGCCACAAAAATGCCCGGAGAATATGGTTGCGGATTTCCAGGTTGCTCGTGATCGCCGGATGTATATCTTCGCAGCGAAAACCCGTCACTGCCTCCGACTGCACTTGGGCACAGAAACATGGCCAGCTTGGTTTTCATTGCCGCCGCATGTTGAGGCGCCCACAATGGAAGCGTCGGATCAAACTGCTGATACAGCGACGACTGTTCAAGTTGCGGCAGTATCGTCACGCCCCAGCCCAGCCCTGATGCTCCATTGCGATTGTCATCCGGGTAACTCACGCCAAACGCTGACCCCGATACCACAGGGCTCCCCAGATAGGCGGGGGGGAACACTTGATGAACGTCATGATAGTTGTGAATCGCAAGTCCAATCTGCTTCAGATTATTCTTGCACTGCGTCCGCCGCGCTGCCTCCCGTGCCTGCTGAACCGCTGGCAACAATAACGAAACCAGAATCGCTATAATGGCGATCACTACAAGCAACTCGATGAGCGTGAATGCGCGCGTGCGACGCCGCATTCTTCCTAAAGACAAGCGGCTAGAGAATTGATGATTCATGTACACGAATCCTGCGATGGTGAAAGCGGCAACCTGCGTCTGAACGGACGGAGATTAAACCCAAGTCCACTGCAATTACTGCAATTGCAGAGATTGTAGCTCAGGCTACAAGTCGGAAGTGTAGCATACGCTACATGTTCGTCAACCTTGCATTTGCAAGATTCTGGGCGAGTTTGTTGTGGCAGAACAGAAAGGGCACTGGCAGCCGGTCGTCTTTCGGTAACGGATTGGATCAAAGCTGGTGTGACTGTGGACGAGTCGATTGAACTGGTTCGACGTTTGAAGGCTGCCGGACTTGATCTGCTGGACGTGAGCCAGGGATTGTCGGCTTAATCGTTTAACCCGGATTATTCATCAATGATCACATAGAAAAGGCCATCGCTGCGTAGAAGTTGTTGTCAAGATTCAACTTACGGAAACACAGCGAGGCCACGGATGAGTATACAGACTGTTGAAGGATTTGAGTGTGGAAAATGGGGTGGAAAACCTCTGGAAATCGATGCCATTGAAGAAAATCTTACCAGCGATGGCGGACTGCTCGTGTTTAGTCAGCTCGATGAAAAACTTGGCTGGACGGAACAGTTTTCAGAGATAATTTCTGACCCGCGAAAAGACCCGCTGCAATCAACGCTCAGCATCGTTCGTCAGAGAGTCTTTGGCATCGTCGCCGGATACGAAGATCAGAACGACCATGACACGCTGCGAACTGATCCCGTCTTCAAGATGATCGCGGGACGAGTTCCCCAGGACATGCATCTGGCGAGTCAGCCTACGATTTCACGACTCGAAAACTCCGTCACCGCCGCCAACCTGTTGATGATGCAGGACTGGTTCATTGAGCGGTTCATCGATTCCTTTGCAACGCCGCCGGACCGCATCACGCTCGACATTGACACGATGGATGATCCGACTCACGGACAGCAGCAACTCACGTTCTTCCACGGCTACTACAAACAGTATCAGTATCTGGTGCGATACGTGACCTGCGCAGAAAACGACATGGTCGTCCTGCCGCAACTTTTGTTCGGGGATGCACATGCGAAGCTGGGTGCCGTCGATCAGCTTCACACGATCATCACGCGATTCCGTCAGCGATTTCCTGACACGGTGATTCACATTCGGGCGGATTCGGCATTCGGCGGTCCGGAAGAATATGAAACACTCGAATCTCTGCCGAACGTCACGTACACGATCGGCATGAAACTCAACCCGAAGATCAAGCGTCTGAGCGAACATCATCTGACGGAAGCGAAGGCCGAACAGCAGAAAACACAGGCTTCGCAGCTGCGTTTTCTGTCGCTCGAAGAGTATGACAGCAAGTACTGGAACGGCCCGAAGACGGTTGTGGTGAAGACCGAAGTCACTGCTTTCAGCAACAGCCAGCGTGCGGTGATTACAAACGTACCAGATGCCGCAAAGGATCCGCGTGCGACGTATCTCGACTATGCGATGCGTGGCGAAAGTGAAAACCGCAACAAGGAGTTGAAGTATGATCTTTGTGCGGATCGACTGAGTGATCATCGCTTCATGGCGAATATGTTTCGAGTCCTTCTGCACTGCATGGCTCACAATTGGGAACAGCACGTTTGTCGCCGCCAAATCCAGCAAGTTTGAGGTCACCGGTCGGGGTGTCGGAATTTCGTGATGTAAGCCCCCGAACTCGTCGCAGGCGATTTTTGCGTGCGGAGCGGATGTTGGGTTGGGTTGTTGTCAGTGACGGAGCTGCACAGCAGAAGGGCTGCGTCGTGGAGGGGCAGATGGGAGCGGCCGGAATCGCCGTCGGCGGCGGATGCTTGTCTGCGGTTCTGGCTCGACTCGGATGCACCAGACGGGGATGGAGTGGCCCGCCATTGGGGCTGCTGCCACAGAACGCTGGTCAGAGCGAGGGCCAGGGTTGAGACATGACATCGGACCGCCGACCGCTTCGGGGATTGATCCCGAAGGGCGATTCGAATGTTCCGGCGGAACTGTCTCTGCGAATGCTGACGGGGCCAGAGCTGTCTGAGTCTGTTCCTGACGTGGAGCGACTACTCGTCGCCGGCATCACCTTTCGTGCGATAGCTGTTGCCCTGGATGACAATCGCCTCCCCATGGTGCATGAGGCGGTCGATCATGGCGGTGGCCAGGGTGTTATCGACGTCGAAGATTCGGCCCCAGTCGCGGAAAGGACGATTCGTGGTGATCACGATCGATCCGGACTCGTAACGGGCCGCGACGACCTGGAACAACAGGTCCGCACCGCGCTTGTCGATGGGCAGATAGCCCAATTCATCCAGCAGGAGTAACGAAGGTTTCAGATACTGCTTGAGCGCCTGTTCCAGTGTGCCATTGATCTGAGCCCTGGTCAGCTTGTTGATCATGTCGATCACACGCACGAAGTGCACCGAGATTCCTCGTTCACAGGCGGTCCAGGCCAGCGCCGTCATCAGATGCGTCTTCCCGGTTCCCGTCGGTCCGATCAGCACAGCGCACTGATGCTGCTCGATGAATTCACAATCGAACAGCCGCAGCACCTTCTGTTTGGGAATGCGTTTGGGGAATTCGAATTCGTATTCCGCCAGGGTTTTCAGCTGCGGCAGTTTGGCCAGATTGATGCGGCGCTGCAGAGCCCGCTCGCGGTGGGCTGTCACTTCAGCTCCCGTCAGAGTCACCAGCACTTCCAGCATCGAGCAGTTCCGGCGAGCTGCTTCGTCCAGTGTCTCGCGGTAGATCGCCGCGATCTGCGTCAGATTCAGTTCGTTCAGGTGCTGAAGCAGCAGTTCGTGCAGTTTCTGTTGAGTCATGTTCCGGTTCCTCTTCACATTGAGACAGATGGTCGTACTGACCGGGGTCGGGTTCTTCCAGATCGGTTTCCGCCAGGAGTTCCTCGCGGCGCGGACGGACCTGCGTGGGCGACGGCAGTTCGCGTCGCCGACGGTCTTGCAGCAGGATGGTCTCCACATAGGCCGCATCGAATGTCAGCCATTCATTGGCGCGAGCGATGGCCGCCACGACATCCTGTCTGCCATAGAGATGCACGAGATTGAGCAGTCGTCGCAGGTGGACCGTGGCCTTCACCGGCTGACGCCGCAGCTCCAGATGAAATTTGCGTGCTTCCTCACCGAGCGCATCGAAGGCCTCTTCGATGTCACGAGCCCGCACGCGGCTTCTGAGCTTCAGAGCCTCCAGGCGATGATCGGGCAGACTGATCAGCTGGTTGCGGTCGTAGCTGCGGGCATGAACCGCCGCGACTTCGCCGTTGGCAATCACGCGCACCTGCGTGTCGCTGGCCCGAATCATTACGGTTGTGTTCTGCAGCCTTGGAGGAACCGAGTAACGATTCCCGTCGAAGTGGACGCGCGCATGGGAACTCACGATCGCCGGAACCACTTCGTCAGTATCGAACGCAAATCCTGGCAACGGACGGAGGACACCGGACTCCTGAGCGAATCGATCGACCGGTCGTTGCCGTGTCGTTTGATGCAGCCGAACGTTGGCGACTTCATCACGCCAGGTGACAGCGAATCGCCGATAGTCGTCCCAGCACACCAGTTCGTCCTCCCGGCCTGCCAGCGCATTTCGCTTGACGTAACGGACGCCCGCCTCGACGGTGCCCTTAGATTCCGGATCTCTCCGCTCGCAGGCAATCGGTTCCAGACAGAAGTGGCCACAGAGTGCCAGAAATTCCGGATGCAGACAGGCGTGACGGCCCGAACCATTCAGCACAGCGGCTTTCAGATTGTCGAAGATAATCCGCCGCGGACTGCCGCCGAAGAACGTCAGAGCATTCGCGATCGCCCGGTAGAATTCCGCCTTCCGCTGCGACAAAGTGAATTCGATATAGCACATTCGGCTGTAACACAGCACGGCCACAAAGACGGACACCCGGCGCTGAGTGCTGCCGATGCGGATCTGACCACAGTGCCCCCAGTCAACCTGCATGGCCTGTCCCGGTTCGTACTCCACTTCCTGATAAACACGACCGCGTCGTGGTCGGACTTTGCGAAGATAGATCCGTACAATCGTCAACTGACCACGGTAGCCATCCGGGCCACGGCGAATCTCTTCCAGCACACGGGCTGCCGAAAGCTGTGGATACCGAGCCATGAGCGCATCGATCTTTGGCTTGTAGGGATCGAGCAGACTGCCTCGTGGAGCACTTCGCTTTTCCGCTGGTGGATGGTCCATGCGGAGTGCCCTGGCGACGGTCCTGCGGCAGCAGCCTAATTGCAGAGCGATGGCGCGATGTGACAGCTTTTCGACTTCGACCAGCCGACGGATCTCGGCCCATTGAGAGACCTTCATGATTCGCTCCCTGCGGAATTTCCTGCCGAGTTTCCTGCCGAGCGAAACAGATCACCGAGCGACTGCAAGCCACTGCGGTGCAGCACCGGCTGCTGCAGCGAGAGCACCTGAGTCAGCGGTCGCTGCCAGGCAATCAGATCCAGCGTGACCAGTTCGGCCCGCGCATCGGAGACCGCCTTTTCCGGCAGCCTCAGACGCACGGCGATGGTGGCGTCGCTGTAGAACGAGAGCCCCTGCTGATCACTGACCGCAGTGAAAAAGAAATACAGCAGGATCGCGTCACGCGAGAGTCGCGCGGCGTAGTCCTGCAGGAATCGGCGGTCCACCCATGAAAACCCTTCATGAGGCGGGCGGCGGACGCGATTGGGAAGCAACAGTCGTTTCTGGATCATAGACTTCATGGAAAATATCCTCCTTTCGGTCGCCAAACGGTACCGAGACATCTGGCGGCGCCCTATACGGTCGGACGACATCCGAGCCTGTGGCTGTGACCTCGCCGGTGACTGCTGAATCTCGATCGGCGGAAGAGGCACGGCGGGCAGCCTGCCGCCTCTGTGCCTGCAGTCGGCATTTGATCTGACCGGCGAACGTGTTGCGCCACAACCACTTCCGTTCACGATCACGAACTCGCTGCATCGCATGACGGCATTCGTGACTGCAATAACGAGCCGGGCATCGGCACGAGGGACGTGGTGATTCGTAACAGCCGACGCGATCACAAATCAGCCCGGAATTTTTTCTGCTGCGTGACCACGCATCTGGCGGATCAGGCTGTTCCGCTGGCATGACCGGCTCAATCAGCGGTGGCGGATCTGTCTTCAGACGCGACTTGCGCTCGCGAGTTTCTCTGGCGGCAGCCGCACGTTCCTCACGAACTTCCGGCCGTTGCCGACGCACTCGCTGCCGTTTCGCCGCCTGCCAGCGATACACCAGCCGTAAACATTCAGGGTCCTGACAGTAACGCTGATTACCGGATCGCACATCGAAGATCCGACCGCACCCTTTCCGCAGACAAACGCGAGGTGGAAATCCGGAATTTCCAGGCGACAGTGGCGAGGCGCTGCTACACTGATTGTGTCCCACGGGAGGTCTTGCTCCCCTCGGGTCCGCCCGATCGGCTCTGCGAAAGCCGTTCGGGCACTTTTATTGAGGCTCCCCACGCTCGACAGCCTCGCCCGCCAGAGAACTTAGCTCACCCCTCCGGTCGCCGCGAAACATTTCTGCCCTTCGACCCACCAGGCATGCTGCCGGCACGACTTCATCCCGCTCCTCAACGATCCGCTGCGCGAAGGAAACTGCAGGGAAGGAAACGCAGAAGTAAATGCAGGAGAGTTAAATTTTTCGAAGGAAACAATCACAGGAAGGAAACGCGGGAAGTAAACAAACCCTTGTCCCAGTGGGGGCGTTCAACCTGCTGAAAACGGGGGCGACGAACGTGCTGTTCCCAACAATCTTGTTGTGATGCTGCGTCAGTTGGTTGCGTTGCAGACTCCGCTGCCGGTCGTCGAATCCGGCATGACACCCTCTGATGCGGTGGTGACGCCTTCGAATTCATCGACTGACGCCTCAGACAAAGTGAGCGTCGATGATGCGGCATCGAACGCGGGCATCCATACGCGACTCCACAATGAAAGTGATGCCACACGACGTCGTCGCCACAATGCTCGACATCAACGCAACTGTCTTGGCGAAGCTCATCCACGTACGTGGCGCATGCTGGTGACGAAAGTCGCCGCGCGGATCATTGTGAGTGCTCGCCGCGTCCGAATTCTTCTTTCCGCAAGTTGGCCGAATGTGCCCTACCTGCGCCGCGCTGCGGTGGCCGTGGCGAACTTCGTGCCTCATTGAAGCCATGACAACTCGACTCTTCCTGTCCCCGAATTCTGACTCGGGGGTAGGGGGGCTTGTGCGCTGACTGTGAAATTCCGCAATTTCAACACCAATACCAGCACGTAACCTGCCATCCTCGACTTCGCAATAGGACTGATGAATAATCCGGGTTTAACGGCAATACCGTTCAATTATTCATAACCACAGTCTGGGCAAAGGTTTTTGTCAACGGTTTGAGTTTTCTGTGTTCGGGACGGCATTTCTTCCAGCGGGACATTTTTCGTTTGATCACTCGAGGGTTAATTCGGTTGCGTCGGGCCGGAATTTTCTCGCAGCTCATCTCCCAAACAACCGCATTCAACCAGTCGCAAAAACTTACTTCGGTACGAGGATCACATTCGGGCAGACGTGTTTTAAGGATTTGAAAGCAACCTTTGAACGAGAGTCGATCCGTGTCCAACGTCGCACTCTTCGCGGCTTCAAGCATCATCGTCCGCGTGATGAAATGTCCCAGCGAAAGAGCATACAGTTCCTGCTTCAAGCCGTCGCTAGTCTCGCTGCGAAGATGAGTTGTTTTTTCTGCACGGCACGGATCCTGATGAGTCTTCTGTTCGTCATAAACGATCTCTTCCTCCCAGCGTTCGTGGTACTCCATGATCAGTTCCATCGCCGGAAATTCGTCAGCCTCCAGCAGGTTGGTCATCAGCCGGTGAATCTCCTTGTGCCCAGTTCGCTGAGGGTCGTCCAGCGTGTACTCCACGATCCGAACCAGGATGCCGCGACGATCATTGACTCGATACCAATGGCTCGGATAAATCTTTGCCAGGTACGAACCATCTGAAAGAATTTTGATCGGCTGGAGTACGAGCGATTTGGAAACACGAAACAACAATTTATGTCTTAAATGCAGGGATTCCCACGTTTCGTAGCTGTAGAAACCGCGATCTTCCATCAACAGAGCGTCGGTCGGAATTGAATCCCACAGGTCTTTGACCAGCTTCCTTTCGGAATCCTTCCAGCCACCGTACACGAAGGCAAATTCAATATGTGTGCCAAGTTCCACGAGGCTGACTTTCCGCAGTTGCGGAAACGGCCCTTCACCTCGGCTGCCGGATGAGCGTCCGAGATGCTGATGTGCTTCACAGTCAGCAACATCCAGCACCGTTCCGTCAATCGCTACTTTTCTCATGCCTTTGTAGAACGCGCCGGGCGTTTGTTCTGTGGCCATCGGTTTGACGACCGATTCATAGAGCGCGACAAGGGGTTCGCTGCCGAGTCGCTGTCGAGCGATACACAATGCGGATCGGCAGGGCGAAGCCTCGCCTTTGCGAATCTTTCGGCAGGCTTTGAAGACCTGTCGAATCGGAAGTTCGGTGAACAGTCCCATGGCGAGTACAACCAAAATCATAATCTCATTTGTGAGCTTGCACCGACGAACGGATTGTTTGTTGGTGGCTTTCAGTGCGTTTGTGATTTGTTCCTGCGAGATGACCTTTTCCAAGCCAGCCAGTCGGTCTAAGATCCGTCCGTTCTGATCCTCGGAAAATGTTGAGCGTCCCTGCTCATCCATGTCGTGACTCCTTGCTTAAGTTGGTGTGTTTGCAACACAACTATAGCAGGAGTCACGATTTGCATTTTTTGAACGGTATTGGGTTTAACGGCCAGCCGCAGGCTTCGTTGCAGCGCTTCGCCTGCGCCTGCGGCTCGCCGTTAAACTGGCTGTCGCCCATTTTACTTCAGAAGAGACGAAGCTGGCCGGAACGGGGCGTTGACGGCCGGAACTGACTGAAGTCATGCGGCGGAAAGGTTTGTTCCAATTTGTACTTTTGGACGAAGACTCGGAACAGCTTACGAATTTGTTCGGCAATCTGGCCGGTACCAACCAAGCGCTCACCCCATTCGGAAGTGCTCAAATTGCCACCACGAGTTTCTCGAATGAGCCCTTCAATCTTTTGGGCCTTGAGCGGTTGAGTACGGCGGAGCCACTCTCGAAAGACCGGTTCGACCGTCAGTGGAAGTCGGATCAATATGTAAGATGCCCCCAGTGCTCCTGCAGCCTGTGCGGCTTCGAGAATGGATGGGATTTCTGAATCGTTCAGACCGGGAATGATCGGGGCAATCATCACTCGTGTCGGAATCCCTGCCTGAGCAAGCATCTCGATCGCTCGCAACCGAGCCGATGGAATGCTGGTCCTTGGCTCCATGACTCTGGCCAGCTGGGCGTCGAGGGTCGTGACCGAGACATTCACATGAATAAGCCGGAGCGATGCCATCTCCCGCAAGAGGTCAAGATCCCGAACGACCAGGGCATTCTTAGTGACAATGCCTATCGGCAGTCGGCATTCCAGTGCCACTTCCAGACACTGGCGCGTTAAGCGGAACTGTCTTTCGGCAGGCTGGTAGCAATCCGTCACGCCAGAGAAGACGACCTCTTCGGGGTGCCATGCGTCGTTGGAGAGAAAGTCCCGGAACAGTGTCGCCGCATCGTGCTTCACGACAATTTTTGTCTCGAAGTCCAGACCCGCGTTGAAGCCCAAATACTCGTGGCTGTTTCTGGCATAACAATAGGAGCAGCCGTGGAGGCAGCCTCGATACGGGTTGAGGCTGTATCGAAACGGAATATCGGGGGAGTTGTTCTCCGAGATGATGCTCCTGGATGTGTCAGTCAGATACTCGATCTGCCGTACGTGGAATTGGCTCAGGTATTCCTGATCCCATTCGAGATGCTCAAAATCCGGTACTCTTTGAGTTTTCTCGAAACGGTTTGAAGGGTCAATCATGGAGCCATGACGCATGGTGGTCAATCCATCAAGAGGTTGCCGGCAAGGGGGCCAAGCCGATTCCGTCCCTATCTTCCTCACCCCAAGCTCTTGCCCTGTGAACTCTGCGGCGATGCGTGGTGGCATGT
The DNA here is from genome assembly GCA_037719765.1 of Planctomycetaceae bacterium. Taxonomy (GTDB): domain Bacteria; phylum Planctomycetota; class Planctomycetia; order Planctomycetales; family Planctomycetaceae; genus SXXK01. The sequence goes on along the minus strand of JBBJME010000021.1, from coordinate 16,502 downwards.
TTTAGAGGACAGTATACTCTACACGGGTTGGCTCGAAATGTTGAGGTGAAACATCTCGGCTTGACCACGCGGATTGCAGAATCATGTTTAAAGAGTCAGATGAGGTCGTTCTATGAGGAATTCTCGGCCCAAGGGGACGGTCGTCTACAACAACGCCGGGCGGGTGGTTCTGGTCAGTGGCGGTGCAGGTGGAATTGGGCGAGCCATCTGCGATGCCTTTGCGGCGACTGGTGCGGATGTGGTGTGTCTGGACAGTAACGCAGATTCTGCAGCCGAACTGCCGGACGGGATGGCATTCGTCGCAGGAGACACTTCGCGCGAGGACGACTGCCGCAATGCGGTAGAATTCGCCATCCAGTCGTTTGGCGCTCTGGATGTGCTGGTGAATAACGCGGCCATTCAACCGCCCGCTTCTTATGCCCCGCTGCATGAGTTCCCAACTGAGCTGTGGGAGCGCATGGTGGGAATCAACTTCACCGGCTATTCCCTGCTGGCGAAACACGCGCTGCGGCAGATGCTGAAACAGGAGAGCGGCGTGATCGTGAACATCGCCAGTGGTCAGGCTCATCGCACGGCTCGAGGAGTTCCCGCCTACGGACCGATCAAGGCGGCAAATTTGCTTCAGACGCGGCAATGGGGCGTCGAGTATGCTCGTGAGGGAATTCGCGTCGTGTCTGTTTCACCGGGTGCGATCAGGACACCGCTTGTGGAAGCGACTTTACGTGAGCAGGGCGGTGAAGCACAATTGGCCAACCGTCACCCACTGGGTCGCATCGGTCGACCGGAAGAAGTTGCGACAGCTGTCCTTTGGCTTGCGAGTGACGATGCGTCATTTGTGACGGCCACTGATCTGGAAGTCGATGGCGGTCTGGGAGCATTCGGCGCATTTGCTGATCCGTATCCGATGCCCGGTTTATGAGCAGGAAGTTTCCTTATCTTAAACCTTCTCTTTCTCTTTCTCTTTCTCTTTCTCATAATCTTAATCTTAATCTTAATCGATTCCTGGCAGCACAAGTGGTACGGGGCACGGACGGCGAATCGATCAAGATTATGATTAAGAGTAGGATTAAGAAGCCACCGCGGACACGAGTTCAATGAGCGGGCAATTACCGGTTGCCAGTTAATTCGTCATATCCCGATACTCATTTTGAGCACACAAATGTCATTCCCCAAACTCAGAATCATCTTAATCATGACCTTCACAGTAATCCCAGCCCTGGCGGAGGACGGCATGTATCCCATGAGCGAACTACCGCGGCTGAATCTGGCCGAAAAAGGCATAGAGCTGACCGCCGAACAGCTGTTCAATCCTGATCAGATCAGCCTCGTCGATGGGATTTGCCGCGTGAACGGATGCACGGGATCGTTTGTCTCAGACAGCGGTCTGATCATCACCAATCATCATTGTGCGTTCGATGCGATCCAGAAAGCCAGCACACCTCAGAATGATTTACTGACAAACGGATTCAGCGCGGCGACGCGGGAACAAGAGATTTCTGCTCCGGACTATCAGGTCCGCATCACTGAGAATTACCGTGACATCTCCAGTGACGTTCTGGCCGCTGTCCAGGACGGGATGTCGTTTCTGGAACGCACAAAAGCGATTGACAAGCGACGCAAGGAACTGGAAGTCGCCGCGGAAAAAGAGCATCCCGGGCTGCGGGCCGAAGTGGCTGAAATGTTCACGGGAAAGACGTATGTGCTGTTCCTCTACACGTATCTGAAGGACGTACGATTGGTCTTCGCACCTCCGGCATCGATCGGAAATTTCGGTGGCGAAGTCGACAACTGGGAATGGCCTCGGCATACCGGCGACTTTTCATTCATGCGCGCCTACACGGCTCCGGATGGATCATCGGCGACTTACGCGACGCACAATATCCCTTACAAACCGAAGCGATTCATTCAGGTAGAACCGGAAGGCGTCGAGGAAAACGATGCGGTATTTCTGCTCGGCTATCCCGGCCGCACAGCGCGTCACAGGACCGCCAGTTTTCTGAGATACGAACAGGACGTGCGACTGCCGACGATTGTTGAACTCTACAACTGGCAGATTGATGTCATGGAAAACGCTGGTGCCAAAGACCGCGCAGTGGAGATCAAACATGCCTCACGCATGAGGTCACTCGCCAACACAGAGAAGCGATCCCGAGGCCAGTTGCTTGGACTTCGACGGGCAAAAATTGTGCAAACGAGGGCTCAGCAGGAAGCCGAGCTGCAGGCATTCATCGAGAACGATGCGGCGCGGTCAGCGAAATATGGATCACTGTTAAAGGACATTGAAACCGTCGATGCAGAAATCTCGGCCGCCGGGCCTTTTGAGATCAATTTGGTCCAGCTGCGTCAGGCTTGCCGAGCCGCTGTGTTTGGTTACTTTGTCTATGACGCTGCTGTAGAGCGCGAGAAGCCGGATCTCGAGCGCGAGACGCCGTACATGGATCGCAATTTCCCGCAATCCGTGCAGGAACTTCAGGTCTCCATGAGCGACTGGCATCCGCCGACCGATCAGATAATGTTGACGGGAATGCTGGAACGCCTGAGCCGGATACCGGCGGCGCGCGAGACCGAACCGCTTAAGGGATTGCTGGCCGAACCGGGAACTCTGGCCGCGAAGGCTGAGGCATTGATTACCGGGACGCGCTTGGGCGATCTCAGCTTCGTTCAGGAGTGTCTGAAAAAAACTCCTGCTGCGCTGCAACAAACCGAGGACCCGCTTCTGAAGCTGATCGTGCAGTTGCATCCCGTGTATCTGAACCTGCGCGAAACTGACAAGACCCGCGATGGCAGGCTGGGGCAGTTGTACGGTTCGCTGATTGAGGTCAAGCACCAGTTTCTCGCCACCAGTTTTATTCCGGATGCCAACGCAACGCTGAGATTGACCTGTGGGCACATCAAATCCTATTCCCCGGCAGACGCCGTGATCAGAACGCCGATTTCGACCCTGCGCGGAGTGATGGAAAAGACGACCGGAGTCGAACCGTTCATTACTCCGGACCGTGTGCTGAAGAAGTATGAAGCCGGTGAGTTTGGACGTTTCGTGCATCCGCGTCTCGGCCAGGTACCTGTGGCCATCCTGTACGATACCGATACCACGGGAGGAAACTCGGGCAGTCCTGTTTTGAATTCCAGGGGCCTGCTCGTCGGAGTCAACTTTGACCGCTGCTTTGAAGCCACGATCAACGACTTCGCGTGGAACAAGGACTACAGCCGTTCGATCGGCGTGGATATTCGCTATGTGCTGTGGATCACGGGAATCGTCTATGAAGCAGATCACTTGTTGAAAGAGATGGGTGTGCAATAGGTGCGAGGTCGGCCATTAACCGTGGCGTAGGCTTCCAACCCCCGAACTCCCCGCAGATGGCAAGCTGGAAGCCTAATTCAACAGGATTGGCGCAGAGCCACAAATCACGATAATCGCCGGTTGCACGGGAGGCCCTTCTGCATCAAAGTATGTTGAGTCACTGGAATACATCGGCATTATCTTCCCACAGGGCTTTCATGAAGATTCACGCAACATGTCCCGCCTGTCAGGCAACCATCGCTGTCGGTGCGGAGAATGCCGGCAGGAAAGCACGCTGTCCGAAGTGCGGTGGAGCGATTTTGATCCCCGGTGCTGCGGCATCGCAATCTCCGCCATCACCGCCAGGAAAGTCGAATCCACAGGCATCCCCGTCAGGAACATCGCAGCCACAAAGCGGTTCGCCATCCAATTCGCCTCGCAGCGATCCAGCCGAATCCCCGCCCCGAAAAGCCCGACGAACCAGCGAAGTCCAGGGCGAACGGCCACCAGAAAAAGGCAAAGCGCCGCCGCCACGTCGCCGTAAGGAACCCGCTGCGGACGACATCTGGGCTCAGCCACTCTCCAGTTATTCTTCGCCCGCGATTGAAGAAGAGCACTACGAAGCGTTCGGAATCCCGCCGAAACGCAGCCAGAATCGCGGCGAATACAATCCACGCACGGGACAGCGTGAAGTCGGAACCTACAACAGCTACACGGCACCCAGTTACAAGATCCCGCTGATCATGGCGGCGATCGGGCTGGGATCGGCGCTCCTGTTTGGCGGGATCGGACTGGCATTTCCTCCGGCTGCCCTGGCCGGTATGGCGATCGGCGGAGTGATCGGATTCCTGCTCATGGCCTGGGGAGGATTCAAAATCCTGGGAAATGCATTTGAAGACAGCCCTGTGACCGGATTCCTGTATTTGTTGTGCGGCCCATATGCTTTGTACTTCTTGTTTTCACGGTGGGACGTCAATCAGTATCCGTTTTTCATCAATTTGATGGGCACTCTCGTGTTTGTGGTTTCCATGGCGGTCGGCGGCCTCGCAGGGGCAGGCGCAGGAGCAGCGAATTGATCAGAAATCACGAGCTTCTGTCGAGCTCACCCAAATCACTGAATGAGATTGCTGTCCTGCCCTGACTGGTCTGTGTCGGGCGTCACTCGAAGCCAGGTAACTTCATGTCCAATTCGGCCAACGTCCATTCCGTCGATGCCATCCGTCTGTTTACGGCGGCGGTGGCGAAGTTTCAGGAGGAAGCACGGCTGTGTCTCACCATGATGGATGCGCAGCTGCGACAGATTCTGTTCTGGCTGGAACGCGATCGACCGGGCTTTTGGAAGCATGAGATCGAAAACTGTATGCGGGAAGTTGCCGAGGCGCGAGTCCGACTGCATCAATGCCGGATGAGGAGGATGGGTGACTTCCGCCCGTCGTGTATCGAAGAGGTCAAGGATCTGGAAAAATCTCAGAACGACGTTGAGTTCGCTCAGAAGCAGATTCCCAACGTCAAACGCTGGTTCGGCGAAGCAACGCATGAGGCCGAAGAATACCGTGGGCGAGCCGAGCCGCTGACGCAGGCCGTCGAACGCGAACTTCCGCGACTGATGGCACTCCTGGCGTTTACCATCGATCGGCTGGAAGCCTATGCCGCGGTCAGCAGTCCGAGCGGTGTACCGGATGCGGCCCGCATGCAACAGATCGGCGCGGAGCTCGAGGAATTCCTGAAGAGTGCTCAAAGCGAGCGGCAGGGCGTCAGCCCTTCGAGTGATTCGGAGGATTAATATGCAACGCAGGTCATTGCGAGTTGCCTCGGAGGGCTGACGCCCTGCCGCTCGGCAGGAATGGAGCCGCAAAAGAAAAAGGCTGTCCAGTGTTGCCACTGGACAGCCCGGGAGGATTGATCGAGGGGATTACTCCCAACGATCAGCAGTGACTCCCAATCCAGCCATCCGTCCACGTAACGGACAAACCGTGGCGTTTCGGGATAACTGGCTTCGTTCAGACTTTCACGGACTTAACAGTCCGGATAATCTCAGCCGCAACCTTGTAGGGATCGGCGTTGGATGCAGGGCGACGGTCTTCCAGCCAGCCCTTCCAGCCATTCTGGACGGTGGCGATCGGAATACGGATCGAAGCACCGCGATCGGACACACCGAAGCTGAACTTATCGATCGTCTGCGTTTCATGTTTGCCTGTCAAACGCAGGTGGTTATCTGCACCGTAGACTGCTATGTGTTCCTTAACACGTGGTGCGAAGGCGTTGCAGATCTTTTCGTAGGTTTCCTTGCTGCCACAAGTGCGGAGCGCGGTATTGGAGAAGTTGGCATGCATTCCGGAACCGTTCCAATCGGTATCGCCCAGCGGTTTGCAGTGCCAGTTGATGGAAAGGTTATACTTCTCGGCAGTTCGCTCCAGCAGATACCGGGCAAGCCAGACTTCGTCGCCTGCGCGTTTTGCGCCTTTCGCGAAGACCTGGAATTCCCACTGACCAGTGGCGACTTCGGCATTGATCCCTTCGATGTTGATGCCAGCCTGGATACACAGATCCAGGTGCTCTTCGATCAGTTCGCGACCAAAGGCGTTTTTTGCACCAACCGAACAATAGTAGGGTCCCTGTGGAGCTGGGTAACCGCCAACCGGGAATCCCAGCGGCAGATTGGTTTCTCGCTCCCACAGGAAGTATTCCTGTTCGAAACCGAACCAGAAATCGCCGTCGTCGTCAATCGTGGCGCGACCATTCGATTCATGGACGGAACTATCGGCGTTCAGCACTTCCGTCATCACCAGGAAGGCATCCATCCGACCGGGGTCCGGCAGGATCGCGACAGGCTTCAGCAGACAGTCCGAAGAGCCACCCGGCGCCTGATTCGTGGAGCTTCCATCGAAACACCAGATCGGGCATTCTTCAAGGGTTCCGCCAAAATCCTTCACGACTTTTGTTTTGGCTCGCAGCCCTTGTGTGGGTTTGCTGCCGTCCAGCCAAATGTACTCCAACTTTGCTTTCGACATGCTCTGTCAATCCTCCCCGGAAAAACCTATAGAATCGCGGAATCGCTGGACATCCACTGCAATCTCATCACACGAGATATCATGATGAAATTTGCTGCCCAACCTGCTCTGCTTCCCGCGACGGAAGCCGCATCCTTGCAGGAACTCACCGGGTGTCGCCAGACACTGGCAACCATTAGACACTTGCCCGCTTCGCCCCGACAGCCGAACGATCAGGAATCGGCTGCTGTTTTAATAAGCACAGGTGCCCTGTTCCAGAGCAACCTGGTGGCAAGTTTTCGTGATTATTGCCACCGCAATGTTTTTACGCATTCGCTGTTCCAATTGCACGCGAGTGGCAGCGACATGTGGAAAACGATTCAGGATTTCTCAGCCGTTGGTAAGTGGAACGGGCACTGGCTAGACTGCAGGCAGGTCTGAGTTTTCCATTATGAGGCACGTTTGGAAATGGTGATCCTTTATTTGTTCCTGGCGATCCTGCTCATTTTGATCAACGGGTTCTTTGTTCTGGCGGAGTTTGCCGCCGTCAAGATGCGGCCTTCCCGACTCCGTGAACTGATGGATGCCGGTGTTCGCGGTGCAGTGGCGGCGAAACACGTTCAGGACAACCTCGACGACTATTTGTCCGTCTGCCAGGTGGGAATCACATTTGCATCGATTGGACTTGCCCGTCGCCGAACCGTCGGTGAAGCTTATCGAGCCGGTCCTGATGTCGACGGGACTCTTTCCGGAAGAGAGCGACGTCACGTTTCTGACAACGCATGCCATCGCGACCGGGTTAGGATTGTTGCTTGCCAGCTATCTGCATACGCTCATCGGTGAACTCATTCCAAAGTCCATGGCCATTCGGCGCACCGATCGATCGTCGCTGCTGACAGCGGCACCCCTGAGAGTGATCCGCACTCTGTTCGTCATCCCGCTTTGGGTTCTCAACGGTTCGGCCAACGTGCTGCTCAGGCTGATGGGACTTGGTGGTTCAAAGCACCATGAAAATCACAGCGAAGATGAACTCCGCATTCTCCTGAACCAGTCTCAATCCACTGGCATGATGACTTTTCGTCGCCTGCTGTTTCTGGAGAACGTCTTTGACCTTGGCGAACTCGTTGTGCGAGATGCGATGCGACCGCGTTCGCAGGTGCGGTGCATGACGACACAGAATTCATGGGAAGAAAATCTTCAGATCGCGCGGCGTTATCGATTCAGTCGCTACCCGCTTCTGGACGACGGTAATACGAATCCGATTGGAAGTGTGCATCTGAAGGACGTGCTGTTTGCCGGTGAACACGGGAATGATCTGAAGCCGCTGCTGCGGCCATTGCTGACAGTCACGGAGACGGCCCTGCTGGAATCTGTGCTGGCGGAAATGCAGAAGAAGCGCATCCATGCCGCCATTGTGAAAGATGCGAAAGGTGTCTGGACAGGTTACCTGACGCTGGAAGATGTGATTGAAGAAATCGTCGGCACGATTCGCGATGAATTTGAAGACGAAGAGCCGATTCATCTGACTGACGCGCTGCTTGAAGATCGGGTGCATCTGCATATCGAAGCCGAGAGCTCCATCGAAGCCGTTCGCATCGCTTTGTCACGTATGAAAAGCGAATCGCTGCCAGTCCCTGCCGACCAGATTATTCGGGCTGTTGAAGAACGAGAACGATTGATCGAGACCTATCTTGGCCGTAATCTCGGGATGCCTCACGCACGCTTGCCGGGTCTGCAGAAGGCGATCGTGCTGGTCATTCGTTCGGAAATCGGCATCCCGTATCGCGGCACCATCGAACGCGCTCATCTGTTGTTCGTGCTGTTAACACCCATGGGCCAGCCGCGCGCATCAACGACTTCAGGCCATCATTGCGACACTGCTGGATGAAAGCGAATTCATCCCCGAACGCCTCCGCACCGTCCGCACCCCCGCCGAAGTTGTCGATATCCTCCGCACCGGCGAACAGGCGACGCTGGATTAGCCGCTTCATCAGCCAAATGCTGCAATGCCCAGTCGGGCACGTTGTAAGGACACGGTGTGGACGGCGACGCCGAGTTCCTGGGCGATGTCGGCGTCGGTTGCTTTGCCAAGCCGCTGGATCATCTTCCTGGTCCATGGCACCACGAATTGTTTCTGAAAGGGGGCAATTCCCAGCGACTCGCGTTTGCTGCGAACATGTCGTCTGCCACGTTTCGTAACCTTTGCGATTTGCGTGTCTGCAAAATGTCCGAGCATTTTCAGTTCAGCGTCCGTCCACGGTCTGCGGGGCTCGTACTGCTTTCCGCAGGACGGAATTCCCAGCGATGTCCGTTTCGAGGCCACAGCTTCCGGTTTCACACCCAGTTTCGCCGCGAGTCGGGCATCCGGCATCGTGCCCAGTTTCCTGATCTCGCCTGTGTTCCATACGTGCCGCGTTTCTTCAAAAGAAGGGCCAAATGCCGGTATTCCCAGTCGCGTACGTTTCGAGAAAATGGTTGTCGAACCAACCCCGAGTTTCCTGCCGACCTGCTCATCGGACATGGTGCCGAGAATCTTGATTTTATCGGGCGTCCAGTCAATCCGCTGAAAAGCACAGATGCCGCGACTGATGCGTTCTCTCCGCACAACGTGGGCGTGCAGGTTGAAGAGTTGCGCAATCACTGAATCTGCCATTTCCCCAAGTCTGCTGATCGCTGCACGCGGCAATGGTTTTGACTTGCGCGCCGGCAATTCTGAGGTGTCCTGCATTCGTCGAACTCGAGTTTTTTTCGTCATCACACAATTCTCACTCTTCATGGCCAGCCAGTCTCTTCAATCAACTGCACCGACAACCGATTCTCCGACGACGGTTCGGCCCGACCAATTGGGCAGCCACGGCATGCCACGATCAATCACGGTGTCCTGGCAGATGCGGGAGAATTCGGATGAGCGCCGGTCTCCGGATGGTACGACGTCAGTGATTTTCAGATCAATGATGTCGGCTGCAATGATGCGGGCAAGGTGTTCTGCTTCGAGCAATTCTGCATCCGTCCAGTCTGCTATGGCTTCACCAATTTTCAACAGGTCGCCGGGAAGCTGAATGTAGCCGAGCTCCACGTTGCTCGTGATTCCATCCGACCGGACCAGCAACCGATAAAGCGGCAGCTGCAGATCGATCCATTCCTGCTTGCTGCGATGCGTGGTCCTGGGGGGCAGGGCGGATTCACTCGTCTTGTAGTCCAGCACCCGAAAGTGACCCGTCTGCACATGCTTGTCAATCCTGTCAACACGGCCAACAAGTTTGACAGGTCGTTCATGGATATCCGTGAAGTCCGTACACTCGTACTTCTTTTCCGTCTGATGGATTCGCCAGCCGTCTCTGCAGGTCGCTGCCTGCCATTTTGAGAATGCCGCAAGACGCGATTCGATCATCTTCAGCTGCACGCTGACCGTCGCCGATCGCGTGCGGCCGAATCGTCCGAGGGCTGCCTTGTGAAGGGCATCCAGCAGAAAGTCCCGGATCGCTTCGTCCTCATGCGCATCGCGAACCGCCGACTGACCGAACTGATTGAGGACTTCATGGATCAGGCTTCCGAAAGCCCGCGCGTCGAGTTCACGGACATCGTCTTCCACCAGTTGCAGCTTCAATTCACGACTGAGGAAGTAGCGATACGGGCAGTTGAGATAATCGCGAAAACTGGTGACGGGGATTTCTGCCGGGGCGGACGGCACCGACATCGGCGGCGGCACAAGGAAACCACTCTGACGCGGCGGCGCGGCTTCCGGTTCCGTGGGAACGGGCAGCGCGGCGGACATGTCACTGACGGAGTCCGGATTGTAAAATCGGCGGACACGCTCGGTGAGTGATTTCGGATCGGCTGCGAACCACAATCGACTGGGAGCGAGTGGGTTGCCCTTCACATCGGTCCGTCCGGTAATCAGGATGACGCGCCGGCGACTGTGCAGCACTGACGTCAGCGCATACGCATCGCGGGCATAGCGGCGTCGGTTATCGGTGAGCTCCAACCGTGTGCGAAGACTGTTCGGCATGAAGGCGTCGGCGTTGATCGATTCCGGGATTTTGCCTTCGTTGAATCCGGTCAGCACCAGCACCGGGCTGTCGTCGAGCGGCAGTTCCAGCCAGCCGAGCAGCTCGACGGCCTGGTCATTTGCTTCCGGCGGAATCGAAGTCTCGCCAATCTGACGCAATAACAACTGCAGCGCCTGACTGGCTGTGCATTCGGGCAGCACGCTGGCCGGAATTCGTCGCAGTTGTTCGTTGAGTTCCTGCAGGCGGGTCACGCAGGCGACAATGCCGCGATCGGCTTCGGAGTCACTGTGTAATTCCCGATCACGGTAGATCGTGGCGAGGATGCGGACGGCTCCGTCGGCCCAGTCAGACAGCGACCGTTTTCTCTCCAGTTGGTGCGTCAGCGACGCTTCGGCGGCATCTTCCAGATCGTCGAGCGTTCTTTGCCGCGATCGTTTTCCTCCCTTGACGATCGGGGTTGCGCGACCCACGGCGGATCGAGCACTTTCAGCCTCTGTCGTGCCCGGAATCAGGCAGCGCAACAGGAATTCCACAGCGCGGCAGACTTCGGCTACGATGAATCGCCGAGGTGCGGTCCCCAACAGGACACCGGGTGTGAGCTGCAGGTGTTCGGCAAGGTATTGATCAAGTTCATTAAGCCATGCGTGGCGACGCGTGAATGCATCGTCGTCGCGGAGATTCTGGTTCAGGTGTTCGCTGATCCAGTCGTATACATCCGGATGGCGGACGAAGTCGGCCAGTGTGGCAAAATCGGGCGGCATCTCATCGCAGGCCGATGCCACATGCAGAGCCATGGCCGACAACAACTGAAACGGTCGAGAATCGCGAAGCAACATGCCGATCGGCCATTGCCCGGCAATCCCGGCATCGGCCATCGCCTGTGTGAGCGTCGGAACCATCGCATCATCGGCCACGCCGATCGTGATATCGTCGGCTCGAAATCTTCCATCGAAGCTGGCGAGTTCCATCATGGCCAACTGAGTCTGCTGCAGCGGAGAATCTGCAATGCGGGTGTTTTCCAGCGGAATGTCGAGCAGTCGCGTTTCCCATTGTTCGGGACGCACGCAGCCGTATTCGTCAAAGGCGTCCGCTTCGGATTCCGGCGCATGAATGATGGTCGTGACGCGATCGGCGACCTGATCGAGCATCTGCCGAATGATGCGGTTCATGTCCACCGTGCCGATGAGAATGACGTCGCTGTCCGTGCGACATTCCTTCATCTCGACGGCGACCAGTCTGGCGGCCTGGCGGTCCCACAGCTGCAGCTCGTCCATCTGCATGAGGTATTCCGACTGAATGCGACGCAGGGCTTTCCAGCGTTCGGCTTCTTCGGAATGACCAAGTTCGACGAGCTTCAGATGGACCTCGTCAAATTCCATCCCGTCAGCGGCGAGTTCGTTGTGCTGTTTGCGAAGCGATTCGCAGAGTGCCAGCCACGACGAGACAGAATTCTCATCCGGTCGATTCGGCAATGCAGCGCGAATCTCCTGCGGACGAACACTATACAGAGCTTTGCGCCAAACCAGAAGTTGCGTCAGATCATCGGCCAGTTTCTGCTGCTGTGGATAAAGCAGTTCTGGAAGCAGATTGAACGTGACCATCCGTGGTGGCACCAGCGCGGGCCATTTTGAGCCACCTCGCTGGACCAGTAGTTCCAGCATCCGGCGCGCCGCACGGCGTCCGGGAAAAACCAGAATCACTTTCGACATGTCCAGCTGGTCGCCGTTGGCATACCGACTGATCAGATAATCAGCCGCCGCTGTTAAAGCCGGCTTGTTCCAGTCCAGAAAATGTCGCGTAATCGTCATGTCGTCGTGCTTCCTTTTGATTCGGTCTCGGCAGCAGATCCTTTCCGCCGGAAAGGACTGTCTTCTGTAGGTCCTTTCTGCCGGAAAGGATAGTCTTCAGCAGGTCCTTTCTGCCGGAAAGGACTTTCGCCGTAAGGCGAACCTTGTTGGGCGGACATCCGCTCCACGTCGCCGCATTGCCGTCCTCTCCACCTCGTTTGATCGCTGGTCGCGGCACGCTGCAAAATTCAATCGCGTCAACCTGCCTGATGTTTGGGGAGTCGGCTGCAACTGGCTTGAGATTCAGCAATTGCGTCAACGACAGAATCTACCTGCGACGGCTGCACGTTCCAGATTGTGGGTTATTTTAAATCGTTTTGCAACATATCGAGTACCGGATTCTGTACCGGCAACGGCATCGTGTGTCGTGGTCCCCACGGTCAATCGGTCTGCTAGTGTTTCCAAACACTCTGTTCCCTTTGGCAACGAACGACATGGACTTCGAGGATCTGATCGAGACCCTCTCCAATGGCTCCGCAAATGCCGTCACGACGCTGGAGAGCAACGTCGCCGAGTTGAATGCAATCAAAGAATACCTCTACGCAGAGACACCGGTTGAGCAGGCATTGCGAGGCGAGCTGGACAGAAACCTGAAGACTCCCCGAGTCATCTTCGTCTGCGGATCCAGCGGCGACGGGAAATCCGAGCCGTTTCCCCGCATCCACTCCATGTATTGAATCGTGGCCAATTGACAGTGCTTGTCAAGGTCGTCCCGAGCGACTACTTAGTTGCTGTTAAACCCAGACTTGGCGACCTTCTGTTCGTGCAGCGAAGTTCATCGGGAAGGTGGGCGTTGCAGAACAAAATACAGAGCAGTGACTACGTGCAATCAAGTAGCATATGCAGGATGACGATGTTCCGCAGTTTCTTTGGCCGGACGTGAACAGTCTGGCAACAAAACGGAATCGCTGAAGTAACGTGTCTGGTCCGCCACTGACCGGAACGACCGAGCTTGTGTTTCTTCGTATCCAGGCTCTTTTCAATTCGTCCACACCAAACGTCGCAATCGTCGGTTTGCACATACGCAAGCATACCGACTTGCGTTTCTTCGGCGGCGTACGAGCCTGAGATGAACTGGCAGACGCCATCTTTGCCGAGATAATCGGCGACCCCAGCATTTTTGTTCAGGCACTTTGCTTCAACGCAGAACCGTATCCGAGGACGAGTACGACGAGATGCCAGTTTGATATCGACCCGGCGGCGATTCTTGCCCTTCCGACTTTCATCATGCACCGGCGGGTCATCGTGAATTTCGTAGTCAGTGACCCACGGTGCAGCCTGTGGATCATCCAGATGCCTCTCAATCTCCTGGCAAATCAAACCTGAAATTGCAGGTTCATGCAGAGACGCGAGCGAAGAACGATTCAACTGCGAATAGCCATGCCAGATTAATAAATGCACATGCTCAAGAAAAACCTGGCTGTAAGCGATGGATCTTTCCGGAGCGATCCCCATTGAAAGCGACCTCACTCGACCGCTCCTCCATCTGACACCGTTTCGGCAATGATCTCACTTGCGTCGATCATTGCCTGGCTTTCAGTCCAATGAAATTGTTGCATCGGCTTGAAGAGGTAGGTTTTCTTGCCATCGTAAAGGCGGAGGTCACGGTTGAAGTAGACCCATTGCCCAATTTCTTCCTGTAATTGCCGGCGTGTTTCTGAAAGAGCCGCCGCAGTTTCGTTTTCTGCCGATGACACAACGATTGGAGCGGCTTTCTTTGCGGCAACAAAATCGACACAGATCATCCCGGCTTCTTTGTCGTAGATGATTTCGACAGAGTGTCGATGCTCAGAATTGGTGCCGATGAATTCGTCCAATTCTGTTTGAAGTCGCTTTGCATATCGCTTCAAGTCGGCCACTTTTGGCGGCTCAACAGCCGGGCGACCGACTTTGCCGTCGTTGAGTTCCAGTCGAATATTGACCAGATCGCAAACCAGGGCTCGATCGCGCTGCGTGAGTCCCAGACTATCAGATACCAGGTCGTTCAGTTCCACCAGAAGTTGCTGAAGGCCATCGTCCTCGTCGAACAATGTTTTCGCTGAGGACTTCTTGTTATCAATTGTGCGAGGCGTGGTTTTAATCAGCTTGTTGTGCAGCGACACCCACGGCTTCAAGTCGTCTCGGGACATCCCCGCCAACGGACATGGCAATTGCTTCAGCGCATCAAGGGTCGCTACATCACGTTTAACACCAAATTGGGACGCGGTAAAAAACTGATGATAGAACGCAAAATCAGAGCTGAGGTAGAGCGACAGCGCCTTGAGGAAATCTCGATCGTCAGTTGGCGAGACGATGCCAATTTGCCGTGACGGCACCACAAGATAATCTTCTTCATAAACAGCGAACGCCCTTGCGGCACTCACTATTAGGTGTGGGCCGCGACAGACTCGCAGTTTCTTCTTGACCCCTGCTCGCTTGATCACATGGTATTTGTCGTTCCCAATCAAAGCTCGCTGGGGAATTACAAACGTATGACGAAGTCCTGCCATTCGCGTCGTGTTTATGGATTGTTTCCCTGCCAATTCGTCGTAGTACACCGTTGAATATTCACCGTTTATGATCGAGGTTTTGCGGAGGTCGGGGCCTTGGGAAACAATCAGGCTGTCTGAATTTCCAATCTCATCTATCGACTGAAATCGTCTTGACAATCGCCGCAATAGCTTTGCGTCATTGTGGCTTCCCCACGTCGCAACTTTCCACGGCAAACCGGAGCCGCTGGCAATCTCGGAATACGGGATGTCACGAATCTCCGATTCATTAATGACGATGCACCACGACTCTATTCGTTCACCATTTCCTTGTGGCCGAGTCACTTCCTGATTAGCGACGAGTGGGGAGAACACTTTGACCGTTCGATCGTCGAATTTATGAAAGGCCCCTTCACTACTACGCTCGAAAAACAACGCGGCTGCGGGGACTCGAAATCTGCCAGCCGAAATCACTTCCGCCAGATTCGAAAAATTGGCAACCGCGCGAATCAACATGCTTTGGAAAAACTTCTGTCGGAAGTCTTCCGCCTGCGTATCAAACAACGTCATTGCAGGAAGGAACAAGCCGATCTCAGTGTCTTCATCCGCCAATTCGGTCACGCGCCAGGCAAAAGCGCGAGCCAGTTCATTGCCACCGACGGGACGGTCGCTCGCGTTTTCCTGCATCCATTGCCACGCGGGTTCGTCGTTCTCTTTAAGCGTGCGAGGATTCAGCTTTTTCCACGGAGGATTACCAACAATCCACTGGAACGGCTGTTTCTGCAGTTCGTTCGGAATCGGGTCAAAGAAGTCGGCTTGAAAAACGTTTTTGTCCCGGAGCGTTGGCAGCTTGATCCGCTTGTCGTCTTCGAGGTCAGGCGGATCGACGTAATCCAGCAGTGTCAGCAGCAGACTCAGCTCTGTCACTGCACAAGCGTCCGGATCTCGGTCAAGTCCGAAAATGTTTCTAACCAGTAGTCCTCGAAGCTCAACAGGATGAACCGTCTTGTGGCGATGTTGTGGATACGTCTTTTCAATCAAACGTCGATAACATTGCACGAGGAATGCCCCGGAACCGCAGGCCGGATCGAGTACTCGCACGCCGTCTTCCAGCGGCATCGCTTGCTCGAGTTCACCGAGCATGTAATTCACGACAGGAATCGGCGTGTAGTACGCACCTTCGTCTTTGCCTTTGGATTTACCGTCCTGGTCAGGTGTGTGCAGGAACTGTTCGTAAACAACCGACAACGTTTCGATCGGAATGTACGAAAAGTCGTAGGCCTGAAAGTCCAGGGTGAGCTGTCGTTCGCCGGATGGAAGAACATCGTCTCCGTAAAAGACACCTGCAACGAGCTTTATGTGTCTCGAATCTGGAGCCCCTTCGCCGCTCAACGAAAGCGGAAAGATGTTTCCATTGAGCCAGTCTTCCAACTTCGTCACGACAATCTTGAGCTTGGCAACCGACGCCGAAGCACCAAAGATGTCGCGTTCGCTAACACCCCAGGACTCCAGTTTGCGATCGGACAGGATGCCTCGATCTCGAAGGTAGTTCAGGTAGACATATTTGCCGATCAACGCGTGCGAAACATTCGCTGAAAGCTCGCATGCCTGCTGCAAATACACGTCCAGATTCTTCAGATTGTCCAGCAGTT
The DNA here is from genome assembly GCA_037719765.1 of Planctomycetaceae bacterium. Taxonomy (GTDB): domain Bacteria; phylum Planctomycetota; class Planctomycetia; order Planctomycetales; family Planctomycetaceae; genus SXXK01. The sequence continues at coordinate 255 of JBBJME010000021.1, read as the reverse complement.
TCCAGTTGACTCGGCACTTCGGCTTGATTCGTTTGGACCACGCTGACCAGAGCCGGCCAGAATTGATTTCATCGGCATGAAACTGTTTGGCAAGACGACTTGCTTCGTTGAACGAAAGCAGTTTGGATAAGTGCCCCGTTCCGCCCTCTGCGTATTCAAAGCCGGAGTAAAACTTCACACCGACCGGTGTGTAGACGATCAGAAACGGAACAATATCCTGATTCCACACGAGCCGGTGAATTTCGTCGGCGGCAG
>JBBJME010000020.1:0-44748 GCA_037719765.1 Planctomycetaceae bacterium | reverse complement strand
GAATCAGTCAAAAGTAGGATGGACATTCATGTCCGTCTTACTACCAGACAACGGGGTCAATGTAATGAATAACGACGACGAAACATCGTTCCGTGTGCGATCACTCAACCTTCTTAATCTTACTCATAATCATAATCGATTCGCAGCCCCCGTTGCTTGGCAACTGTGGATCTCCCACGTCGTAAGGAGTGATTAAGATTAAGAGTAGGATTAAGATTAAGAGCGGTGGCTATCCCATCAATTCCGGAATCGGTTTGCCATGATCCACGATTGGTGTCGGGCGACCGTTGAAGTCTTTGATCATCGTGTTCGCGGCATCAATGCCAAGGTGATGGTAAATCGTGGCGAGGAAGTCACCGGCCGAACAAATTCGTTCGATGGAATCTTCGCCGCGTTTGTCGGTGGCACCGATGACACGACCGGTTTCAATTCCTCCGCCGGCCCAGATGTTTGAAAATGCCCGAGGCCAGTGATCCCGACCCGGCTGCATCGTTCCTGCCGGCGCGCTGGCATCGCCGGCACCGGTACTCGGGGAATGTTCGATCTTTGGCGTGCGACCGAATTCGCCCGTGACGACGACGAGAACTCGCTTATCGAGACCGCGTTCGTAGATGTCTTCGATGAGTGCTGAAACGGCCTGATCATAGGCGCTCGCGCGGAATCGCAGAGCATCGAAGACGTGGTGATTGACGGCATGGTCGTCCCAATTGTTGACGCGTCCACACAACGGGCCGTTCAGGCTGGTCGTCAGAACTTCGACACCCGCTTCGATCAGTCGACGCGACATCAGCAGCTGCTGACCCCACGAATTGCGACCGTAACGATCTCGGGTGCGATCATCTTCTTTGGTCAGATCAAAGGCATCGCGCGTCTGAGGATTCGTGAGCAGCGTCATGGCCTGCTCTTCGAACTGGTCGAGTGCGCCGAGTTCACCCTGCCGATCGAAGGCGCGTTCGAGAGTGTCGAGGTTCTGTCGCAGCGATGAGCGTCGGTCGATCCGCTGGATTTCGCTCTGATCTGACAACCCGATGTTCGGCACGGAAAATGTCGGCAAGTTTGGATCGCCATTCACAGTGAATGGCGAATAGGCGTCGCCCAGATACGCGGGCCCGTTGTATTCCAACGGCGGTTTAATGCCCACATACAGCGGCAACGGGTTTGTCCGGGGACCACTCTGCGAACGCAGATAATTTGTGACGGTCATCCAGTCAGGGAATTTTGGTTTTGGTTTGTCGCGCGTGTCCGGATCTCCGGACAGCATCTGCATGGACCCAGTGGATGTCCCGCCGCGGTCTGACGCATTGATCGCAGTACTGTGAACTTGTCAGCGATCGCCGCCTGCATCGGAAGCAGTTCCGTGAACTGCAAACCGGGACCTTCGTGTCAATCGTTGAGAACGGACCGCGATATTCACTGCCGGAGTCAGGCTTTGGATCATACGTATCAATGTGCGAACATCCACCCGGCTTCCAGACCATGATGACGGCCGTCTTTTCGCTGGCCGGTTTTCCACTCACTTCGTTCGCCTGAGCATTCGCCGCCTGCAACCGCAGCAGCCCAGGCAGACTCATACTGGCAAACCCGGCCAGTCCCATGCGGATAAGGCCACGACGCCCGGCCGAGCCAAACGCGTACGGTCCCGGACATCGGACGACGGATGATGCATAAAATGGATCGCTCATGGTGACACCTGTTACTTCACACGAATTGCAATTGGTTCCGACAACACAATATCTGCCGTATCTTTCGGCGCGCCTGATCGGTTGCCGCTTTGAGTTTCGCTGCAGCGGCAGCCACCGCAGCATCGGTCGTTTGTTTCTTCGCTGTCGCTTCGGCCACAGCAGCATCGGCTGCGGCTTTGGTATCGGACGCCGCTGCTGCCGCTTCAGCGGTCAATCGCTGAACTTCTGTGGTTGCCATGGTACTTCTCCTGTCGCTTTTTCTGAGCCGCTTCGGCAACTGCCACGGCCTCTGGATTGTAGCGGTATTTCACCACGGCACTGCCATAGAATGCGATCAGATAATCGCCTGGCGGAGTTTTCAATGCCGCCAGATCCAGCACGAATTCCGATTGATCGGCGTCCAGGGAAACATCAAAACGCGGCACCTGTTCGAACCCCGCCCCGAATGTTCGCAGTTGCAAAGTCGATCCGGAAAACTCACTGCGACGCGTATGCCGGAGCGGAATCGTCAGCTTTTCACCAGCCGCCACTTCCCACACTTTCTTCTCATTCGCCGCGATCGTAATGGGAGCGAACTCAGATGTAGTCACAGAAATCGGCAACCCCGTGACCAGGCGAGGACTCGGGATTTCCCCCCATGAATCGACAATCGGCCATGCCATCGCGGCCATATGCACCGACCGGGTCGTCGCGGCTTCGCCGAGAGTTGCTCTGCCGTAGAACGACACATTCGCCAACGCGCGAGGTGCGTTCTGATCCGCGGTGATGAGCATAATGCCGTGTGTCTGACCTGCCGGGAGTTTCAGTCCCTGAGCCGTCACGCCTTCAGGCAAACCATCCATCACCAGTTCAATCGCCCCATCGAAGCCATCTCGCCGCACAGCCACAACTTCCAGAGCCGTTGTCGCACCGGCACGCAGTGCGAGCGGTTTGGAAAGTGCGTTGCGGTCTCCGTTGCGGAGCTCCATATGCAGACCCCATGCCGCTACAGCGAAATCGGGGGCCGCCTTGCGAATCACCAGACGATAGACGTTGCGAGCGTCGTTGCGAGTCCCGCCGAACAGATCCGTCAGCTGCAGTCGATGCACGCCGTCTTCTTTGATCTCCAGCTTCCCGATGATATCGGATGATCCGCCGTCGTAAGGTGGTCCGTCGTAAGCATAGCCATTGCTGGATGGTTTCATTGGACTGGCGATGTCTGTGAACTCCGCCACATCGGTCAATTTCTCATCGGCCCCTGCGCCGCTCACATGCTGCACAAGGACAGCCGGATCAGTCGGACGTCCCAATCGCTCAGACGCCACTTCCACCCACCACACGTCTCCTTTTGTCGCTGCAAATTCAAATCTGTCGACATCAGCCGCCGGAAAGAAATTCCCGGCAATGTCACAGGGCAGCGAAATCTTCTGAGCCTGAGCCTGCTCGTTGTTTGGCTCTGTTTCAGATGATGCTGCGCTGGCCGCGAGTCCTGCCGGTGGCCATGAAAATGAGTTCACGGTCTTTGTCGATGCAACCACCGGAATCGCCGCATCCGCTGTAAGTTCCTGCAGCGCCAGACGGTAGTAAAACGCAGGGCCGCCTTTGAAAGTCAGCTCGTGAACTTTGATCACATGCCGACCGTCTTCGCTGGCAGTAAAATCCAGCGTGCCGCCACGCCGTTCGACGACCAGATCGCGACCGGCCGAGTCGCCAATAATCAGCACCGCGTCGAGTTTTGAATCAATGCCTCGCGACGCACAGTGGACGATATACCGATGCCCCTTGATGGCATCAAACCAGTAATGATCGACGGCTTTGGTTGTCATCACTGCGTTGCCGATGGAGTTGACTTTCAACTCCATCGCCGCAGCCAGCGTTGTGTTCGGTGCGGTCTGCGTGACTTCCGGCAATGTATCGACGCAAAAGACACGCGCGGACGAAATGCCCAGACGCGTCATCAATCGAGCCTCGTGGATTCCCGTCGGGCAATCCGCCGCAATTGTCACGATGTACTTGTTCGCTTCCGGCTGACCGTTCGCATCGAGCTTCGGTGTGGCGGTTAGTCCTGGGTGCGTAAACATCAGCTCGCTGACGTCTTCGATATTTTCGCCACTGATTGTGATTTCAACCTGTGTGCCCACAGTTCCCCCCATCGGCATGGTGGTCAGCAGTCGCGGAAGTGGCAGGCAGACGGATTGTGCGTGGAGCGATGTTGCGGCCGCACCGAACGATATTGCGATTATGGCGGCACGCGCAATTTGCAAACTAAGATTCTTCATTTCTTGCCTCATCCAACATTGAATACCACAGGGCCGAATTACGGCAGGTCGTCGCCAGTCAGCAATCTCGCGGAGTGATGAATGGCAACAATCCAGACACATCCATCTTCGTCCAGATCATCCAGTGCTCGTGGAGCCCAGATTATTTCAGCCATCTATCCAGCCTCTGTATGGCAGCTTCGTGAGAAATCCCTTCTCCACGAGCCAACTGCTGCTCAGCTTGATCAATCTTGTCGAGCAAATGCAGCCGCTCAATCAACGCATCGACGTTGACATTGTCCGGAAGATCAGCAATGACATGTTCAATTTGATTCTTTTTCATTACCAACACCTGAAATTGGTGAAATGAAAACACCACACCACCAAAGATATCGCATCCAGAATCCGTCGTCGATCAGATTTCGGCGAATCGACGATTGCAGCTACCTAATGATTGAACAAAAACTCTTTCGTATTGATCAACGCCCAGATCAGATCCTGAAAGTTTTCGGTATTGGCTTTTTGCACATCGATTGGATTACCGGCCGCATCGACGCGTGGTTCTGCAAGATAATCCAGCGCCACTTTCAATTCATCGGCGCGCGGCTCACGTGAAAATGCGGCCATGTACAATTCGCGGATTCTTTGTTCCGCAGGTTGCTCCGATTTCGCCAGTCGGTCTGCTCGACCGCTGCCCGCAGCGAGTTTGGCCTTGATGTCCACGGCATTCATCAAATGCAGGCTCTGCGCCAGACTCGACGACTGCACTCGTTCGCATTCGCAAACGCTTTCGTTCTCCGGCCGCCCGAAGACCTTCAGAAACGGTGAGGCGTTGTTGTAACTGTTATCCGGCAAAGCGATCGCGCGTGTCCCGGTCGGGAGATTCGGGAAATCCGTTTGAGCCCCCGTCAAATCATCAATCGCATCCAGCATCACCTCGGCCTGCAATCGGCGAGGATAATAGCGGGAGTAGTTCTGCTGATCAGCGACATTGTACTGGTTCGGGACAGAACTCAGCTGATAGGCGTTTGACCGCGTAATGACTCGGACAAGTTCTTTCAGATCAAAGTCGCTACTATGGAAATGCTGTTCCAATGCCGCCAGCAGTTCCGGATTCGTCGGCGGGTTCGTGTCGCGAATATCGTCTTCAGGCTCGATCAAACCGCGACGGAAAAAATGCTTCCAGTAGCGATTCACCAGGGCCTTCGCGAAGAACGGATTCTCCGGAGAACTCATCCAGTCCGCCAGTTTGAGTCGCGGATCTTCGTCAGGAGCAATCGCAGGGATTGCATCACCCAGTGCCGCAGGTTTCAGCGTCAGACCGGTCTTGATATTTGCAGCCCCGGCAACGCCGCGTTTATGGAAGATGAGATCTTCACCGCGCGTCGCTGAAGGCTTTCTTCCGACCTGAGTGAAGAAAGCGGAAAAGCTGTAGTAGTCATCCTGGCTCCAGCGGCTCAAACGGATGGTGATGACACTGAGCACACTGCATGCGTACACCGAGAACAACTGAGCCACATCTTCCAGTTGCTGCTTCGGTTCCTTCACGCGCTTGTACCACGCCACCGGCGGATTTGCGATCACCGTACCGGTCGCCGCCAGCAGTTCTCGCACCAGTTGATCGTATGGCTTGTTTGCCAGCAGACTGTCTCGCACCCATGCGTAGAACGCAAAGTTCGAAGTCATGTCACTGGCGTCATCGCGCCGATTCTTCAGCATCGCCGTCCATTTGTTCGCGAAGTAATCGGCATACTCGGGACTTCGCAGCAAGCGGTCGATCACCTGATCGCGTTTGTCCGCGTCCTGACTTGCCAGGAAAGCCGTCGCTTCTTCGTCCGTGGGAAGTCGACCGGCAATGTCGAGGGAGACGCGTCGGAGGAACGTCGCATCGTCACAAACCGGCGATGGAGGAACTCCGATTTCCTTCAGATTGCCGAAGACGAAGTCATCCACAAAATTCTTTGAAGCGGGCACGCTGTCCACCGGAGCCCCCAACGGGACGGATGCGTTAAAGACGGCGACCCTGCCCTGATACCGAACCATGACGGCCACTTTGCCGGGAATGTCGGAAATCTGCACAAGCCCGCCATCGGCGACATTCGCCATGCTCTTATCATTCGATTCAAACAGGGCGAATCCCGTGACATCTCTCTCGCTGCCGTCCGCATACCTCGCGATCGCCTTCAGTTGCTGGGCCGCGTTCCGCATCACCGTCCCGCGATTCGGCTGCACCTCAATGCTCGTCAATTGCGGAGCGGTGTCTCCATCGTAAGCAGCCCCTTGTCGAATCCAGTTCAACAGGAGCGCATATCCCTCGGATTCGGCCTGCAGGCGAACGCCGCCACCATGTGGCATCTTGCCGACGGCCTTCATCAGAAGCAGACTGCGTTCCGGAGCGGCCGGAAACAATCTTCGACCGCGACCTTCTTTGACCAGATGTTCGTAGTCATCCTGAAATTCAAAACCAAGCAACGAAAGCTGAAATCCGTTTTGCCCGCCACCCGCTTTCGCATGACAAACGCCCGCATTGCAGCCCGCCTTGGTCAGCACCGGCATGACATCGTTGACAAAGCTGACGGCACGATACTCTTCACCACCCAATGCGGGTCGAAACAAAATGAGCATTGCCGCAGCAAAAAGCAGCAGCTTTGGCAGTTCGTGGCGCGAGAACAGGTTGTGTTTTGATGAGGCCATACGTCTACCGATTTTAGGCCATGAGGAAGGATGCGACGGGTAGGGAATTGTCGCACAGATATGGTGGGAATCCGGCAAGTCGAACCCGCCGGACGGCTTTATTTTACGGAGAAAAGGTGCCAGACGTCCATCTTCAAACCGAAATTCGAGGATGGAACCGAAAAGCCCAACCGTGAGAATTGTCACCAGAGGCCTGCAGGCGGCAAAAACGCTGGAATGCATCGGGGCCGAGACCATAAAGCTCGATCGAAAACAGCGATTCCTGTAGCTTGGACATACATGTCCGAGACATTGGCCAAGGCACTTGGCATTCTCGAACAGCGGTCAACGCACTACGACCTTCGCTTCGGCAATGTTCCATGGCTTAGGCGACGGACATGAATGTCCATCCTACATATAACCTTCGTTTGTCGCAACTTGTCGTACATCACCAGAAACGCCATCGTCAGGACGACGCCACCACGCAGCTTGCCTGTGTGGAGCGATGTTCAAGTCCAATGCGGTCCCAGGAGGATCACGGCTCAGCGGGGACGAGCCCCGCCGTGATTCCGGTCGATCTGTCTGGTCTTGATCATAGCTCAACGGGGGTGCGAACTCGGACATGAATGTCCAAGTTACGCAATCGCCAGTCCTGAGTTTTCGTCACGACTACTGGAAGATATAACCTTCTTCGCCGTGCTGGCTGATGTCCAGGCCCTGGATTTCGTCGCGCTCGGAGACACGAAGCCCCATGGTGGCATCGAGCACTTTGAGGATGACAGCTGTGCCGACAGCACCAAGACCAGCCGCTGCAACCACACTGACGGCCTGCGGCAAAAGCTGAGCAAAATTGCCGTCCACCACGCCACCCAGTTCGCCGGTGATCGCGGACGTTGCAAATACGCCGGTGAGCAAGGCACCCAGCGTGCCGCCGACACCATGCACACCAAACGCATCCAGCGAATCGTCGTAGCCAAAAGTGTTTTTGACTTTTGTACACCCCAGATAGCAAACGATTCCGCCCGCCAGGCCCATCACGATGCCGGAAATCGGATTCACGGAACCGCTGGCAGGCGTGATGCAGACAAGGCCTGCCACGGCCCCGGAACAGGCTCCCAGAATACTGGCTCGGCCATGCTTGATGAATTCACACAACGACCAGCCCAACACACCAGCCGCCGCTGCAAAATGAGTCGCCACAACGGCGTTAATCGCCTTGCCGTTTGCCGCCAGGGCACTTCCGCCGTTGAATCCAAACCAACCCACCCACAACAGCCCTGCCCCGATACATGTGTAAGTCAGGTTGTGTGGCGGCATCGGTTCAGAACCAAACCCGCGTCGCTTGCCGATCATCAGCGCACAGACGAGTGCGGAGACACCGGAACTGATATGCACAACGGTACCGCCTGCGAAATCGATTGCGCGAAACTGATTTGCTGCGTTGCCATCAAACAGCCAGCCGTTGGCATGCCACACCCAATGTGCGAGCGGACAGTATACAATCGTGGCCCAGAGGATTGAGAACACGCACATTGTGGTGAACTTCATGCGTTCCGCGAAGGCGCCGCAGATCAACGCCGGCGTGATGATGAAGAACATCCCCTGGAAGACCATGAAAATCATGTCGGTCGCCGCTGCATCCGGACTGCGTCCAGCGCCCGGCATGATCCCGTTCAGAAACACGTGTTTCAGTCCGCCACACCAGCGGCTGTCACCACCAAACGCCCAGCTGTAACCAAACACTCCCCAATACACGGACATCAGCCCCATCAGAAATACACACTGCATCATGACGCCCAGAATGTTTTTCTTGCGTACCAGTCCACCGTAAAACAGAGCCAGCCCGGGACACGTCATCAGCAGCACCAGAGCACTCGAAACCAGCATCCACGCCACGTCACCGTGATCCGGGCCTGCCACTGTCGCCGGTTCAGTCGCGCCAGGCAATTCGTCGGCGAATGAGACACCAGAACACAGGACGGTCGCCCACACGGTGAGGATCGGCAGAGTCAGAAAGTGTTTCATAAGAGTGTGGCAATCTCATCCTGAAGGTGACATGCGTCAAGTCGGGCAGGAATGCGTCAGCGCAACATGATTCGCACGCCGGCAGGATTGCGAAATATCCGAATTTCACCTGGGCTTCAACCGTTGCAGGCGAGTTTTTGGAATCGCGGCAAGAGACTCTGCAAATCTCTCATCCCGTTGTTTCTTCCGGCAGGCTTTTGGCGTTCCAGAAGCCGGAAAATTGTTTGTCCACGTTGCGCCAGCGACAAAAGGAACTGATGGCGGAATCGATCCATTCGAGGTCGCTCTCCGGATCTGCCTCGTCCGGTACGGTGCCCACCCCTGGCATGGATTCCGCAAACTTCAGCCACCGCGACGTCCACTCGTCGGAATCATCGGGAATGCGAATCTGTTCGACCAGCAGAATCCGATTCAGAATGCTGCGCAGAATTTCGGGCAGCACGAGTGACTGAAATTCAACCGAATTCACAAGTTGCTTCTTCGCGACCACCCGAGGATTCACCAGCAGCAGGGGTTCATCGGCAAAATCCAGCCGCCAGACTTCTCGCCCGAGATCCTGGGCGCGCACGGCCAGCAGAGGAACGCGACTCAACGATTGCTGTTCCGCATTGCGGGAGTAATGCGATCGCCAACCGCCAACAGTCGCCCGCGCGGTTCTTCGGTGGAGACAACCTTGATCCGGAACCGCAGTCCGGCGAGCGTGCCGAATTCCGAAAGGCGACAACTGGCCGGTGGTGTCAGATTGCCGACCGTGCCGAATTCAAAGCGGACAAGTTCCAGCTGTCGAAATGCTTCGATGATTACGGCTGCCGAATCCGGGAGGCCGTAGCTTCCAAGTTCAAGTTCCGCGCTGAATGTCTCGATCCCGCCAATTCCAGTGACGCTGATCGTCACATGGTTTTTTGAGATACGTCGCCGACCGGTAAAGTTAAGCCGAGGCATGTGGGGGGATGTTTGTCAGCCGTATTGAAGTCAAGCTCTTACTCTTAATCCTAATCTTAATCGCTCGCCGCAACGCCAATGCTCCGGAACCCGGTCACCAACCCAGGGCAAGAATCGATTATGATTATGAAGTGTCCATCATACCGCCGGAGAGACGCGGCAGGCAGAAGCGCGTCCTTCAAGCGACGAATCATGGTCCCAGTGTATGTCCGCCGACGGGAAGATTTTCGGCCGGAACCTGGCCTTCCGGGGTTTCGGATTTCTCTTCACCAGACTTTTCACCCCAGCCGATCATATCCATAACTTTCTGGGGAATTCCTTTGACGTATGGGATCGCAAAGTAGACCGCCAGCCCCATCGCAACCAACATGATCAGCAGTCCGATCATGCTGACGGCATTGCGGCCCATGTCCTTGATCTTCCGCTTGAGGTAAAACATCTTCTGAGCCTTATCCACATTCTTGTAGAGGCTCTGCATGTCTTCCTTGCGAATCGCGACGGTCTTTCGTGCCAGTGATTCTTCGACGGCTTTGGCGAATTCCGGGAACTGTGCGAGTGGATAATACGTGCCGTCAGCGGAGACTTTGGCTCGCGCCTTGGCCGTAATTTTTCCGCTGGCCAGCATCTTCAGCAAACGGCCGGTCGAATGCTTCTCCACCACCGTCTTGCTTCGTTCGTCTTCGAACTGGACGTACCAGATGCGACTCGCTCCCATGGCCGCATCGGTCATTGAGCCCAGTGTAGCAGAACCTGGCAACTGCGTCACCGCCGCCGATTTGCGAAAGCCCTGCGTTCCTCCCAGCATAGACGGAGTCGTCGCGGCACCGCGACCCGGACCTGCTGGCTCCGCGCCGTCAATGAAACTCAAGGCCTCCCCGTGGATTCCCAGTGAGACAAGATCACGCAAAACTTCGTCACAATTCTTGTAACGATGGCTGGGATCTTTCGCCATCATCTTGTCGATGATCAGATCCAGCCGCTCCGGAATCTCAGGCCGCACGCTGCGTGCAGTCGGATACGTTCCCTTCTCTTTGGCAAGGATCAGTTCCAGCGCCGTGTTGCCCAGGAACGGCAACTTGCCCGTGAGCAGATGATAAAGCGTCGCGCCAAGGGCATAGATATCAACGCGCTCATCCACATGTTTGGCATTGCGCGCCTGCTCGGGGGCCATATACAGCGGAGTACCAAGTCCTGTACCGCTTTGAGTCATGGAGACCTCTTCGCCCATTGCCTTCGCAAGTCCGAAGTCGGCAACCTTGACGACGCCCTTCTGTGTGACCAGAATATTATCCGGCTTGATGTCGCGATGCACCATGTTCTGTGAATGGGCATGCTTCAGCGCTTCAGCGCTGATGATGGCGATATAGACAGCATCGGCCACACTGAATCGTCCCAGTTGGTCGAGCCATTTCTGAATGCTCTGACCATCAATGTATTCGATCGCGGCGAAATGAATTCCCTTATACGAATCGACCGCATAGATCTTCACAACATTCGGATGGTCAATCTTTGCCATCGACTTCGCTTCACGCTCAAACCGCGCGACAAAGTCACCCTTCTTGGCCAGTTCTTTCGACAATGTCTTCAGCGCAACCATCCTGTCGAGACTGATCTGGCGCGCCAGAAAGACTTCGCCCATGCCGCCTTTGCCGAGCTTCTTCTTCAGCTCAAAATCGCCCAGACGCTGTACACGACTTGGGTCGGACGACTTCAGTTTGTTTTTTTCTTCTGCCAAGGGTGTGATCCCGCAACTGATCCGATGGTCGTATTGACACCGCAGCGTAACGCTTTTTTTTTACCTGAACAACTGGTTTCCCAATTGTACGCCAGGAAGTGACCTGTTCCGTTGTCAAATGCTGTGGTTCCGGCGTACGGCATGCGCCAAAGTGCAAGTACGCGTGACTTTGCCCATGTCGCGTAATCTGCCAGCTTACGACGGAAAGCAAAAGCAATTTGGGAGCTTGACACACGTTTTATCCTACACGATCGTCTCGATCAGACTTTTCAGAGCCTGACGAACAGCATCCCTTTGGCGGGCGTGGCGGACACGGCACGGATTGTCAGTCATGTCGGTGATGGAAGCAGAGTGGGATTTCAACTCCAGGTGCGTTGTCACTGTTTCAACACCGCGTCGGGCGATGGCCAGCCAGGCAATGCCGTCCAGTTCGGCTGGTGCGTCAGGGCCGAGATGACCAGTGATCGACACTGCAATGGTGGCGTGCGGGGTTCGGTTCAGGGCCTGTGTGGCCATTGATTCGGCGACTTCACGACTCACGACACCGTGCCGCTGAATCGTAGCGGCGGAAACTCCCAGCCACGCGACTTTGCTGTCGATCTGATAGACGACAAACGATCCCGCAAGACGTCGGGACATGCCGGGCACACGAGCCAGCGTTGCAGCAATCAATCCTGCAGTGCAGCTTTCGGCGAGTACCAGGACGTCTCCGGTCTGCTCCAGCGTCTGGAAAAGCTGCGTGGCAAGGCGATCGAGTTCTTGTTGGGGTTGTGTCAATCTTACTCCAAAAAGGTGCCATCCTCGATCACGTTTCTCAACTCCGGCGACCGGGAGTATATCATTACCGCCAGCTTGTTCGAATCTCCATAGCAGGCTTCGCCACTCTCCTCAGACCGATGGATTTTATGCCTCACGCGGTTGAGGATCGCACATTTGTTTAACCGCGTGGGCATCGCCCCGCGCGTTGGAATCGAGCCAGCGGGACGCTGCTCGCGCGGCCCGCTGGGCCCGCGGTTAAACTAGTCAATGCTAACGGCGGACAATTGGCGGATAGGCGCTGCTGTCCTGTTTGAGTGCCTTCAGATCGAACTGCACGACGGCCTGGGTGCCATCGCGCGGCACCAGTCGCAGCAGGATACCGTTTCGCACGCTGACCAGTACGTCTTCGCTCCACGTTTCAAAGCCATAGTCCGGTGCCGGATCGAACACGTCAAGTGCTGCAGGAGCATGAGATTTCAGGATCAGAACTGAATGTCCCACATCGGATTCAAACCCCCACTCCGGATCACATGTACGCCCGGATTCTGCCACATGGAACGACAACGCCAGAATTCCAGGGCCGAGTTCGCCCCGGAACAGATCCTGGGTACTGACTTCCTCGGCGATGACGTCCCAGTTTGTGCCCGCCGTCTTTAACTTGAGTCCTCGGTAGACACCCAGCCAATGCGTGCCGCGCCGCGTGAGGCACAGACTGGCAAGTTCTTTTTCGTTTGCCGAAATCCCGTGAAGTCTCAGCAGGCTTGCGGCACATGCGGCTGAACAGGTCTGGTCAGTCGTCTGAAAATCCAGAGTGCGATCGTACATGACCGGCACGCAGACCGGTGGTGTTCCCAGCATCGGTCTGGCCAGCGAATAACCCGAGATTGCGACCATGCAGATTGCGAGCACGATTCGTCGCAAGAACGTAATGTATTCTGTTTTCAGGCAGACACCGAGGAAGAACGATCCAACAATCGGCAACCAGTTGCCCAGTATGATGGTGCTGGAAAACGGCAGCAGGCGACTGAGGCTGGGTCGGTCCCAAAGCAAGTTCAGGTAAGCAACCGTGGCGAGACACACCAGGACTTCGGCACTCACCACCATCGCGCGACCCGCGCGCTCTTGAAGCGCTCCACCGGCGAAAGCCGCCAGGCCACACAGGGTCAGCATCACTACAAGACTCAAGTACAGGTCGACCATTCGTTGGTCTCCTGAAAACGTGAGGAACCCGGCTGACACAGTACTTGCATCGGCCAGATTTCGAATCAAATCAGACGGCCACCGTGCCGCCTTTGTTAAGGACGTGTGAAGATTGTGTGTGTTTTGTGTTATCTCCGCAAGATTCAGATCGGCAGAATTCCACTTAGTTTGCCGGTCTTCCACGGAATTTTTCCGTCCTTGGCCTGTTTATTTCCGCACTCGACCCGTTGGCATCTCTGTTCATCCAATGGCGAGCCGCGTTCCGGCCGCGCGAGAGCGGCCACACCGGATCAAGCGCGTCCGGCGGTGCAGGAGTCTTCTGACTCCGCGGGAAACCCAGCCAGAGCCGCGGCGGCTTCGAGAGCGATCCACTTTCGAAGACACACGCGGCATTGGCAGAGATGATCCAGAAAGGCCGCCGACATCGAATCGAGCGGCGTTTCCAGCCAGTGCTCAAGCAGGTCCACATGGACCTGCTCGCAGCACATCGTCTCATCATCTGAAAGGCATGGTCCTGGATTTTCATTGTTCATTGTTGATTACCCAGAGTTTGTCGCAGTCTTTCGAGTGCTTTTTGTTTCCGTCGCGTCACCGTCTGAGGCGATAGACTCAGTTGTTCAGCGATTTCGGACCCTTCATAACCCGAACGCAGCATTTCAATCACCAGTCGCTCTTCTGCGGGCAATGATTCAATCTGCTGTTTCAAATCCATGACGAGTCCGCTGTCCGGAACACAATCCGCTGGTTCAAAGCCCAGCGACACCACCGATGCAGATCCGCGCTGACAGCGTTTTCGCAGCTTCCCGAAAGCTCGTTCGGCTGCTCGTCCCACCGCCTGCCGCAACTGACGATCAGGACCGTTTGAGTCCTGAAGATCAACGGCACTTTCGGTCTGCGTTTGCTTCAAATCGATCCATGCGTCCTGAAACAGATCTTCCGGATCATGCAGAACCGAAAGATGCCTGTTTCGCTGATAATGATAATTGACCAGGCTCCGAATACGGGAGTCCTCGGACTTCTGAGACATGCAACGGCTCCAAAATAAAACCAGGAGCCGAGCTTCACCCTGTGAGAAATACTAGACGACAGGCCGCCGATCCAATCAGCCGACGAGTCGAACAGAAAGACTTTCTTCAGGGCTCACTCTCGGCCCCGAAAAAGAACGTTTTTCAGGTGACTGCATTTCCACAGTCACCGTGGACGGTCCTCTCGGGGCAATGCTGTATCTCAGCCGCTGCAGGACATGCGCCTCAGCGTCCGAATCCATGAGTCGCAGCACGGTGTCCGGTTGCTTTCGAGGCGGTCCGCGCGGCAGGACGACATATTTCAGTGCTCGCGGAACGTCTTCTGAATCAATCAGATCCGGAAGCGAATCGTACTGGTCACAGACTTCGATCAACTTTGTCGATGTGGAATTCTGACGTTGTTCTTCGCGGAACGGTCTGATTTTCGTCTGAGCCGTGATGGTCAGATTCTGCGGTGACAGTTGCTGATCAGCGCTGTAATCTACGAGCGGCACAGCGACCGGAAGCGCGTCGACGGCAACTGGTAACGAAGTATTCCGCCATGTCGATAGCCCGGAATCCGTTGAGAACCAACTGCGTTCCGCAAGCCCCGCAAGCCAGCCATGATCTGCGTCACCTTCGACAAAAACATCCGACGGACGGACGACGCTCCGTTGGACTGCCGCAGAATCTGTCAGTGATTGCCATGGAATGACCGGTACCGTTTGCTGTGGTCGAGCTGCGAACTCCAATGACGAAGTCCTCGAGCTCCAACCGTTCGCTGGCGGCGACGTTGAGCTGATTGAATCCGGCGCCTGATTTGAGGCAGCCGGGATCACGATGACCGGGACTGTCACTGGCAACTTGCGCGCGGTGTATTGAACAACAGGTGTGGCGACTACGGTAACCGGATCGTTCTGCGATGGGGTCAGTACGTCCGGGACCGGCAGCACGATCGAAGCGGAAGCGACCGATTTATCGATGCCGGATGAAGGAAATGAATTGTCAAGAATATTGCCGCTGTCACGAAACGCTTCATCAATATCAATGAATAAGATCAGGGGATCGTCGGACGCTGAGGGAACGACAGCGATCTTTGATGGCGTCGGAGGAGGAGCAACCGAGGAATTCGGGAGATCTTTGGAAGTGTTCACCGTGGTGAATGAACCGCGGTCGGAAACTGAAAGTCCGGCCAGATTCCAAATCGAATCAGATTCTGCCCACTCGTTCTGCAGCGACTCGGGATTGTCTTGTTCAGCCGCAACAGGGTCTGCCTCGCCAACGGCTCTCCCGGCCGTCGTTTGCCCTGGCGCGGGCGCGTCGAAGCTGGACACACGAGGCTCTGGCTGGCTCAACGCCGCCGCATTCATCACGACCGCCAGGTTCGCAACGCTCAGCACCTGACGAACTTCCAGTCTCTCGGCCTGACCACACGCCTCAGCCTTCGGCCTCCGCGAACCGGACGGTGCGGGAAACAGACTCTTCAGCGCAAGCAAAAACCCACTCGAGGCAGTGCAAGATCGACCTTCCCGAGTTGATTCAAGTCTTCGAAATATGGGAGTCCAATTCACACGCCAGCCCCCTGCAACAGGTGTCGCAGTTCAGCACTTGCCTCAAAAGCCGCAGACGAATCGCTTCGGCCAACACGACTTCTACCCTCTGCTGGGGACAATCGGGACTCGAATTTCCAGCGGGAACCTCAAAAAAATCGAACTTTCGCCAAAGTTCTTGTCGATGCAGAAACAGCGCGCGCTTCTTAGGACCTGATGATAATCAAGTGCGTGAATTGGAACGAGGACTGATTCTGCACTGCTACGAGTCGAAATCCCGTCGGCGGAGCGACGGGCGTACAGTACACCCGTCGCTCCGCCGACGGGAAAGTTCTGCGCCGCGAACTTGCCGGCATTCGGGATCGAGAAGTTGTTTTTGGACGGGTTCTTATGAAAGCGAACGCCGTTGAGCGGGCCACGGGCGTCCGATCGGTCGCTCGGTTTGGGTCAAGGACTCTATCAGCCCTTGTTGGGTATCACGGGGTCCGTGCCTTGGGCATCTCAGTAATCTGAACAGACAAACAGTAGTTATGGCCAACAACTGGATTCCAACACCAGCCGCCTTGCACCTTAATCATCGCCTGAGCCTTGGGTAGGATCATAAATTGATGGCCTCCGATCCCTTCCAAATGCCACCAATACATCGGCGGAACAGGTCTTCAGTAACCTGCCGCATGGGGGTTTACCCACATGTGGTGAAAATCAGACATTTTTTAGGAACCTGGTTGTATGCCGGGCATTCCCACGTAAACTCGCACCCCCACTCGTCGCTGAAAAATTCCTGAAGCTCGTCTTGTCGGTTGCAATCGAAACACATGAGTGTCTATCTGGGACAGAATGCGGCGCCAAGCGTGCCTACTGAAAGCGTGTCATTGAAGGACAGCGATCCGTCCATCACTCGACCTGCGGGAGAGCGAGTGCGTGTGGACGGCAAGTTCTTCTCTCGCGGTGATCACCGGCTGCGAATACAGGGGGTCACTTATGGCCCGTTTGCTCCCGACGCGCGAGGATTGCAGTTTCCTCAGGCTGCCCGGCTGCGAGCCGATTTTGATCAAATGAGTGCAAACGAGGTGAATGCAATTCGCACGTATCATGTGCCGCCTCCGGAATTGCTCGAAGCGGCCGATGAGGCTGGCAAAGTGGTGCTGATCGACGTTCCCTGGGCTCGGCATTTGTGCTTCCTGGACAGTCGGCGAACTCAGGCAGAAGCTCGCAGCGCAGTGGAGAACGCGGTTCGGGCGGGACGAGACTTTCCGAGTGTGTTTGCTTACAGCATCGGAAACGAAATCCCTGCGAACATTGTGCGCTGCGGCATGCCAGTGCGGCGGGTCGAACGATTCCTGTCGGAACTGGCCGATGTGGCGAAGCAGACGGATTCAGGAGCGCTCGTCACGTACGCGAATTATCCATCGACCGAGTACCTTGATTTATCGTCTCTGGACTTTGTCACGTTCAACGTGTACTTGCACGACCGCGAGGTGTTTCGGAGATATCTGCATCGCCTGCAGAACATTGTCGGGAACAAACCGTTGTTGCTGGGTGAACTCGGAATGGATTCGATGCGGCATGGGGAACTGGAGCAGGCAGAGTTCCTCGATGGCCACCTGCGTGAAACGGTGCTGATGGGCCTGGCAGGAGGTTTTGTTTTTTCATGGACCGATGACTGGTATACGGGTGGTTTTCAAATCGAGGACTGGGCTTTTGGAATCACCGACCCAAGCCGCTTCCCCAAAGCGGCCTGTCAGAGTGTCCGCGAGGTCTACGGGGCTTCTCCGGTGGAGTTGCTGTCACAGACGCCGCGGGTTTCCGTGGTGGTCTGCACCTACAATGGAGGGCGCACTCTGGAACAATGCGTCCGATCGCTGGAGGATCTGGACTATCCCGATTTTGAAATCATCGTTGTGGATGATGGCTCGACCGATAACACCGCGGAGATCCTGCAGCAGTTCTCTGAGATTCGCATCATTCGGCAGCCGAACCGGGGACTTAGCGCGGCCCGCAACGTGGGACTTGACGCGGCCAGTGGCTCGATTGTCGCTTACACGGATTCCGATTGCTTTGTGGATTGCGACTGGCTGACGCTGCTCGTTCAGCAACTTGAGCACAGCGGCGCGTCTGCGGTGGGCGGGCCGAATCTGACACCCGATGACGGCTGGCTGGCCGGCTGCGTCGCTGCCAGCCCGGGACAGCCCACGCATGTGCTCGAAAACGACCAGGTTGCGGAGCATATTCCCGGCTGTAATATGGCGTTTCGGCGGGACGCCCTGCTTGAGATTCAGGGATTCGATTACCAGTACAAAAAGGCAGGCGATGATGTCGACATCTGCTGGCGGCTGCAGCATGCGGGCCATTGGATCACGTTCGCTCCAGGAGCGTTTGTGTGGCACCACAGGCGTCAGTCGCCTCGCACTTATCTGCGTCAGCAGGCTGGTTATGGCGAGGCTGAAGCTTTGCTGCGTTTCAAGCATCCCGAACGGTTTAACTTACGTGGCGACGGGAAATGGAACGGCGTCATGTACGGAGCTTCCTCGCAGGGGCTTCATCTGGATAAGTCTCTGATCTATCGCGGGACATTCGGCACGGGACTTTTTCAGTGCATCTATCAGCCCGGACCGGCGCATTGGGCCATGTTGCCCAGCACACTGGAATGGCACCTGGCGATAGCGCTGTGCTGCCTGGCAATTCCACTTTGGCCCGCGGCGGCAGCGATTGCCGCGAGTCTGTGGTTCCTGTCGCTGCTGGTGGCCGTGCTGCAGGGGGCTCAGGCTGAACTGGCGCCAAAGTGCGATGGCCTGTTTTCTCGGCTCGTCGTGTCGTGCCTGTGTTATGCTCAGCCCCTGGTCCGCGCCTGGCACCGGCAGCGGACGAGACTGTTTTCGTACCATCGCCCGATGGTTAACCCGCAGGCAGACAGCAAATCGCGGCAACGTCCGCTTGTCGGAAGTCATGCAAAGGAATACTGGAGCGATCAGGGAATCGAGCGGACAGAACTGCTCGGCCTCGTCATTGCCCGCCTGCACGAAGAACGCTGGACCAACTCCATCGACACCGGCTGGGAGAACTGGGATGTGGAGGTACTGTGTCGACCGTGGACAATTCTCCGGATCACGACGGCTCAGGAAGAACATGGCGGAAACCGTCGGTTAATTCGCGTACGGCAGCAAGTGCGGGCATCCGGCTACACTCTGTCACTGTGGGCATTCTGCGTTATTGTGGCCATCCTCGGGAGCATTTTCTCGGCCTGGCCGTACATCGCCGCCGCAGGGGACTATGCGTGGTCGGGCTGGCGGTCTACCGCGGCAGTCTGCATGCTTGCCGGATTGCGGGAATTGTCGAATCGGCGGCGGCGGATTTGGGGATGATCGCGTGTGGACGTGACGAATCGTTGTCGCAAGAACTGTCACCCTGTCCCGCGGACCCTGTTCCTCAATGTGAGGACGTGGGAACTGCAAATGAACAATCCTTAGCCTCTAATCTCAACGGATGCGCCGCGTCTGTTTCAACGAATATTTAATTGAAAAGGAGATCGTCATGCGCGCTTGCGCCCTGATCGGCCAGTCGGCAATCAGACGAAAGGACAGGAATTCCTCCTGTCGACACCAACGGATTGGCTTCACGCTGATTGAGTTGCTGGTCGTGATTGCCATCATTGCGATTCTGATCGCACTGCTCCTGCCCGCGGTTCAGGCCGCACGGGAGGCAGCTCGGGTTTCTACCTGCAAAAACCACCTCAAGCAGATCGGTCTGGCGTTCCAAATGCACCACGACACCTACACGCACTTCCCGACGGGCGGATGGGACTACTGGGAACCCACGACATATCAGTCCGGTGTACCCGCTGTGGGGCTCAACCAGCGCGCGGGCTGGGCGTTTCAGATTCTGCCCTATTTGGAAGCTCAGGCGATCTGGACTGGGGGACCGGGTCCGACCGATTTGGATCGAGCTCTGTTCGCCATCTCGAAGACGAATCCGGTGTTCTTTTGTCCCTCGCGGCGAAGCCCGCAAACCGTGACCTATTCCGATCCACTTTATCTGGGTGGCATGTCCGCGACACACGCGCTGTGCGATTATGCCGGCAGCAACCTGGAAGGCACCGGTGTTTTGCAGCGGTACGAGCCGAATCGCATGGCCGATCTGGTGGACGGCACTTCGCAGACTCTGATGGTCGGTGAGAAACGCATGAATCGAAATCTTCTGGGAATGTGGCAGGAAGACGACAACGAGGGCTACACCGCGGGCTGGGACGAGGACACGATGCGCCGCACGGATTTGACTCCCGCTGCCGACTACAGTGCGGCATCCGGTGACGGAGAAGAAAAGTTTGGCTCGTCGCATTCAGGGGTCTTTAACGCCGCGCTGGCCGATGGATCAGTGCGATCGATCTCCTATTCGATCGACGCCACCGTTTTTGGTTACCTGGGCAATATGCAGGATGCTCAGGTGATTGGTGAATTCTAGAGGTGTATTCCGGGAGCAATGTCATTGGCTGGTCAGTTTGGCAGGCGATCTTTGATCGTGAATGCGGACGATTTTGGAATGAGTGCCGGTGTCAATCGCGGCATTATCGAAGCGCACTGCCGCGGGATCGTCACCAGCACCAGCCTGATGGTCCGTTGGGGAGCAGCGGCTGAGGCCGTTAGGCTCAGCCGCGACTGTCCGCGGCTCGGACTGGGTTTGCACGTGGACTTGGGTGAGTGGACTTATCGCGACGGGGACTGGATGGCACTTTACGAAGTGGTTTCGCTGCGGAATCGAGACGAGGTGTTGCGTGAAGTGACGCGGCAACTGGATCTGTTTCGCGACCTGACCGGGCGAAATCCCACGCATTTGGATTCTCATCAGCACGCGCATCGCGAGGAGCCAGTTCGATCCATTATGATGGACCTTGCACAACATAATTCGATTCCGCTGCGCCATTTCAGTCCGCGGATCAACTACTGTGGCGCGTTCTACGGCCAAGCCGCCAACGGTACGCCGTATCCTGAGGGCATCAGCACGTCTTCGTTGCTCCGTGTCCTTGCAGAACTGTCCCCCGGCGTGACTGAACTCTGCTGCCACCCCGGTTTAGACGACAATCTGCAGACCATGTACTGTCACGAACGATTCGAAGAAGTGAAGACTCTGTGTGACGAATCGGTGAGTTCCGCCATTCGCGATCAGGAGATTGAACTCTGTTGTTTCAATGATCTCGCCCCGGCCCAGCTTGCGGGAGATCGGGCATGATGAATCTTTTGGAAACTAACAACGTGAGCGGACCATTGGCATCCGAGCGGCAGCTCGAATCGGGTCAAGGGCTCTCAGCCCTTGTGAATGTCGTTCAGTTGGACGCACGGTACTTGCATCTTTTGGAAGCGAACAACGTGAGCGGACCACAGGTCTCCGAGCGGCAGCTCGAACCGGGTCAAGGGCTCTCAGCCCTTGTGAGGGGGGGTTTGCTGGTTTTCGCTTTCTCTCTTCTCTTGGCCGGCTGCGGTCCGGACGAAAACTATACAGTTCCCGGGCTGACAAAGATGCTGCAGGACAGCGATCCGGGAATGCGATACACCGCCGCAGAACAGCTGGGAGCTTATGGTGTGGAGGCGAAGGCGGCCGTGCCGGAGCTAACGCAGGCACTGAAAGACAGTGATCCGAGCGTGCGATTTGGGGCCGCTTATGCGTTAGCGAGTATTGGGGTCGACGCAGAATCCGCTCTGCCGGCGCTCACGGAGGCACTCAAGGATCCGGACGTGGAACTCCGCGTGGCGGCAGCGTATGCAATTTCGATGGTGGGCCTCAAAGCCCCCGCGGCGCTGCCAGTGCTGCAAGAGGCACTGGAGGATGAGGATGAGCGCGTCCGCACCGAAGCGGTTCAGGGCATCCGCAAGCTGGAAGCCGCCGCCAGATATCGCCAGGCGGCACCACAGGCCGCTGATCAGTCGAATTCGGGGGAGCAGTAGTGAAATACTTCTCTCGCGTGTTGCATTATCTGAAACCCTATTGGCCGCTCGCCCTCGGCGTCGTTGCGCTGATTGTATTGGCCGGCGCAATCGATTTGCTGGCTCCGTGGCCGCTGAAGATTCTGATCGACAATGTACTGGATGACATTCCATTGCCGGAATGGCTGCAATCGATCGTCGGTGCCGGGATTCAGCAGGAACGTTTGCTGCTGTTCGCTGTGGGGGCTGGTCTGGTGGTGGCTCTGATCCACAATGGGATCAGCGTAGTGAACAGTTACTTTCAGACCAAACTCGAACAAAAAATCGTACTGGACTTTCGCAGCGATCTGTTCCAGCACGCCCAGCGACTCTCGCTCGCATTCCATGATCAGCGGCGCTCAGGCATGCTGATTTATGCCATCAACAATCAGGGAGATGCCGTCGTCGGACTGATCATGATCGTTCCGACGATCGTGCAGAGCCTGATCACGCTCGTGGGAATGTTCTGGATCGTGTTCCTGATGGATCGCTGGCTCGCGCTGCTGTCGATGATGGTGCTGCCCGTTCTGTTGTATTCCGTCCGGTATTATGCGACTCGGATTCAGGACCGTTTAATGCGCGTCTGCGGCATGGAAGGCGAATCGCTGTCGATCGTGCATGAGGCCATGTCGATGCTCCGCGTGATTGTGGCCTTTGGCCGCGAATCCCACGAGTACCAGCGATTTCGTGATCAGGGCAGGAAGGCAATTGCTGCTCGAGTCGATGTCACCGTGCGGCAGACTTTGTTTTCGCTGTCGATCAACATGACCACCGCCGTGGGGACGGCTGCCGTTCTCGGCTATGGCGCCTATCAGGTGCTTCAGGGAAAACTGACTGTCGGCCACCTGCTCGTGGTCATGGCCTACATCGCGGCCGTGTATAAGCCCCTTGAGGCCATCACGTACACTCTGGGCTCGATCCAGGACAAGCTGGTCCAGCTGAGGATCGCGTTTAACCTGCTGGACATGGAGCCTGAAGTCAAACAGACGATTCAGGCGTTCGACATTGACCATTGTCACGGGGGCCTGCGTTTCGAGAACGTCAGCTTCAACTACCGCGAACGAAAAGATACGCTGAAGGGCATCTCCTTTGACATCGCGCCCGGTCAGCGCGTGGCGATTGTGGGACCCACCGGTGCCGGAAAGACGACACTCATCAGTCTGATTCCCCGCTTTTACGATCCGACCGACGGCAGCATTCTGCTGGATGGTCGCGACACGTGTGCCCTGACTCTAAAATCGCTGCGGGACCAGATCAGTTTCGTGCTGCAGGAACCACTGCTGTTTTCCGGAAGTATCGCCGACAATATCCGCTACGGTCGTCTGGACGCCACGCATGACGAAATCATCGCTGCGGCTCAGTCTGCCAATGCGCATGACTTCATCATGAGATTGCCCAAACAGTACCAGACAGAACTAGGCGAACGGGGCGCAAAACTTTCTGGCGGGGAACGGCAGAGAATCTGCGTCGCCAGAGCCTTCCTGAAGGATGCCCCCATTCTGATTCTGGATGAACCGACCTCCGCAATTGACTCGCGGACCGAGTCCGTGATTCTCGATGCCCTGGATCGGCTGATGGTCGGACGCACGAGCCTGATGATCGCACACCGCCTTTCGACGATTCATTACGCCGATCTGATTTTGGTTCTGGACCGTGGAGAAATCGTGCAGCGGGGAACGCACACGGAACTGCTCGCTCAGGACGGGCTCTATCGGCAACTCCACGAAATGCAGACACGCCACAGCAAACGGCCGCCGCGAGCCCTGGCAACTGGCTCCCTGGCTCCGATTGCATGGGAGAGTGCTGCGGCGGAGGAGGCAAGCGGATGAATATCGCCTCGAAGAAAAAAATCGTCCTTCTCGGCATGATGACCAGAATGCCGGTCGCTGGGAATGTCTGGCTGGTGGTGCAGTACCTCCTCGGCTTTCAACGACTTGGCTACGACGTTTATTATGTCGAAGCGCATGGCAGCACGCCCCGGGAGCTCATGGAGCACGAGACTGACGACAGCACCGCGCTGGCCGCCGCGTTCATTGACCGAGTCATGCGGCGTTTTGATCTGGGAGACAAATGGGCTTTCCATGCCCTGCACGACGATGGCCGCTGCTATGGCATGAGCGAGCTACAGCTTCGCGAACTGTATCGCACCGCCGACCTGATTATTAACTTGCATGGCGGGACTGTGCCGCGCCCAGAACACATTGCCAACGGTAGACTCGTCTATCTGGAAACCGATCCTGTAACCTGGGAGATTCGGCTTCATCACAACGACCCAAAGGCTCAGATGCTGATGGAGCCGCATCGCCACTTCTTCACTTGGGGACTGAATTACGGCCACCCAGATTGCAAAGTGCCTTTGCCGGAGCATTTTCACTTCCGGCCCTCGCCGCCCCCTGTCGTCCTCGACTTCTGGCGACGTGACAACGACGGTCAGTGTGACACGTTCACCACCGTCGGCAACTGGCGGCAGCATTGCGAAGTGCAGTTCCAGGGCGAGGTTTATCATTGGAGCAAACATTTAGAATTCCTGAAGTTCCTCGACTTGCCGCGTGCCACCAATCAGTCCTTTGAGCTGGCACTGGGGAGCTACAACCAGGACGATCAGCAGTTACTCGAGAATCACGGTTGGAAAGTCCGTCCAGCCAGCAGCATCTCGAGCGACCTGGATCTCTATCGGCGGTATATCACCGAGTCGAGGGGCGAGTTTACCGTCGCCAAGGACCAGAATGTCCGACTGCGCAGCGGCTGGTTCAGCGAGCGCAGTGCCCAATACCTCGCGGCTGGCCGGCCGGTCATCACGCAGGAAACGGGTTTCAGCAACGTCTTGCCCACTGGTCGCGGGCTGTTTGGTTTCTCGACCCTGGAGGAAATCGTTCAAGCGGTGGAATGCATCAATTCCGATTACGCGGCGCACTCTCGAGCGGCCCACGAAATCGCGGAGGAGTACTTCGCGGCTGAACGTGTTCTGACCAATCTTCTGGAGCAAGTGGGGCTGTGACATTCACCATTTCCAAACCGAAGATCGTCCTGCTGGGCCTGATGACCCGGATGCCCGTGGCGGGTGTCGTGTGGCAGACGATGCATTACCTGGTCGGTTTTCAGCGGTTGGGCTACGACGTGTACTACGTCGAAGCCCATGCATGTACGCCTTCAACGTTTATCGAGCATGAGAATGAAGACGGGTCAGACCGGGCTGCAGACTTTCTGGCGCACGTGATGCGCCGTTTCGACCTGGGCGATCACTGGGCGTATCAGGCGCTTCATGCTGACGGTCAATGCTATGGTATGACCGAAGCCCAGCTCAAACAACTGTACCGCTCGGCGGCGCTGATCATCAACCTGCACGGCGGCACGATCCCGTTGCCAGACCACTATGCGACCAATCGGCTGGTCTATTTAGAGACCGACCCGGTTGAATTGCAAATGGAGCTGTTCGAAAACCGGCAGACGACGATCGACTTTCTCGCCCCCCACTGTGCTTTTTTTTCATTCGGCGAGAACTTTGGCCGCCCCGATTGCCTGGTACCGCTGTCGGATCGTTTTCACTTCCACCCCACGCGCCAGCCGGTGGTCATGGATTTCTGGCAATCCGCCACCAGCGAGCCATGCGACACGTGGACCACCATCGGCAATTGGCAGCAGCAGCAGCATCGTCCGATCCGCTTCAATGGCGAGTTGTACCACTGGAGTAAGCATTACGAGTTCCTGAAGTTTCTCGATCTGCCGCAGCTCAGTCAGCAAACCTTCGAGCTGGCCCTCAGCAGTTGCGACGAACCGGATCAGCGGATGCTCGAAGGCAAAGGTTGGCGCATGCGTTCAGCCAACCACCTCTCGAATGACATCGACGCCTATCAAAAATACCTCTTCGAATCCAGGGGCGAATTCACCGTCGCCAAGGATCAGAACATCCGGCTGCGCAGCGGCTGGTTCAGCGACCGCAGTGCGACCTACCTGGCCGCCGGTCGGCCGGTGATCACTCAGGAGACCGGCTTCAGCAACATCTTGCCCACGGGCCGCGGCCTGTTCGGCTTTTCGACCATGGACGACGTCCTGGCCGCCGTCGACTGTGTTAATTCCGATTACAAGGCCGAATGCCGCGCTGCGCGGGAAATCGCACAAGAGTACTTTGATGCCGAGGTCGTTCTTGGCGATCTGCTGGAACAGGTGGGGCTCTCTCGAAGGACCCGCACCGCGCCGGCGATGATCATTGACGTGCCAGACCAAAAACTTTCACCGCTTGGTGAACTGCCCCACTGAGTCAGCAACAAGGGAGATTCAATATGGATAATGGTCAGCCAACCTCGTTAGAGCCCGTGAAACGGCTCAACTGGGGATGCGGGGGAGCCGGCGAACCGGGCTGGATCAACTCGGACCAGAAGGACGGCCCAGGGATCGACATCAGCGGCGACATCCGCGACGGCCTTCCCCTTGAGGAGAACAGTATCGACTACGTCGTCAGCATTCACGCGCTGCCGGAGGTGCCGTACACAGAACAAGTCACCGTGCTTCGCGAACTGCGGCGCGTCTTGAAACCTGGCGGTGTGCTGCGATTGGCTCTGCCCGATCTGGAAAAAGGCATTCAAGCGTATCAGTCGGGCAATCGTGACTATTTCCTGATTCCCGATGAGGATGCCCGCAGCCTGAGCTCAAAGCTGATCCTGCAGTTGATCTGGTACGGCTATTCCCGCACGCTGTTCTCTCACGATTTCATTCGCGAATTGCTCGAGAAGGCCGGCTTCACCCGAGTTCTCACGTGTCAGTTCCAGCAGACTCAAAGCCAGTACCCGGAAATTACGGCACTCGACAACCGCGAGCTCGAAAGCCTCTTCGTGGAGGCCATTAAATGACAGACAACATGCACCAACTGAGTGCGTCTCATGAAATGCACAGCCGCGAGGCGTCCTCTGTAAATTCCAGCCGATGCAATGGCACGCGAAAAACTCCGGGGGCTGACGCCCAATGCCACTCGATTTGGAAACAACATTCATTATTTGGGAGGGCGAAGCTCCTGCTGAGCCGCGAGAAACATTGGACATCGAGTGCCCAAACGGTTCGGCAGGAGCCTCGCGGCTCACAAATCGAGTACCATTGGGCTGGCACCGCCCGGCTCGGAAGGTGGACGTCAATGACACTCCATGCGACTTGGGCGTTGGCCGTGCCCCTGATCGCGATGCTGTGCATTGTGTCTCTCAACTCAGGCTGTTCCCAATCACACACAGAATCAGCCTCGGCCTCTCTCGAAGCAGTCGCCACAGCCGCTCCGTCCGCAGCGGCCGACTCAGCTCCCGAGATTCCTCGCCCGCCAACGCTCGTACCGCGCCCGGTGCCGGCAATTGATCGAGTCCTGATCATCAGCGTCGACGGCCTGCGGCCTGATCTTCTGCTGCGAGGGGAAATGCCTCGGGTCCGAGGTCTCTGCAAAACCGGAAGTTTTTCGTTTTGGGCTGAAACCACGCCTGAAGCCTACACGCTGCCGTGTCATGTGAGTATGCTGACGGGCACTCCGTCGGAAAAGCACGGCGTCACCTGGAACGAATACATGGAGGAGTCGTATTCGAATGTTCCCACGCTCTTTGAAGTCGCGAAGCAGGCCGGTTTTTCAACGGCCATGGTCGCCGGAAAAATGAAATTCATTGTATTCCTGAAGCCAAACACCGTCGACCACTTTTATTTGCCACCGGACGAACCGGTCACCGACTGGGCTGTCGCCGAGCGCGCTGAATCCATCCTGCACCAGCATCAGCCGCAGGTCATGTTCATCCACCTGCCCAGCGTCGATACGATCGGCCACGAATTCGGCTGGGGTTCCCCCGAACAAATGGCGGCGATTGCCCAGGCCGATGAGGCGGTGGGCTTGGTGCTGGACGCTCTGGCAGACTTGAAACTCATCGATTCCACTCTTATTATCCTGACAGCCGATCATGGCGGTGCCGAAAAGAGTCACGACACCGATGACCCCCGCAGCCACTTTATCCCGTGGATCGTCTCCGGCCCGAGCCTGCACCAGGACTACGACCTGACGCGGACGAATCGAAAAACCATTCGAACCGAAGACACATTCGCTACCGCCTGCGCGTTTCTGGGCATCCAACCGGCGGACGAGGTTTTAGGAAAACCCGTGTTTGAGATTCTCGCAGGACTGCCTGAAGAGTAAGCGACCAGACGTGCGTTTTTCAGACACTTATCAATGTTCAACGGCAGACCTGAAATCGATAACACTGATGCTATAGACCACTGTGGAAGGTACGGTCGTGGAGCATGTCTTGTCAAAAAATGATCCAGTGCCAACATCTCCCCGAACAAATGGGGTCAACATACGTGGGTACCTGCGCACGGAAAGTGGTGTGGGGGCCGCGACGCGGGGGTATGTTCGGGCACTTCGGAGTCTTGATGTTCCGGTGGCATTTCAGGATCTTTCACAGCTCTGTTTGAATCGCGCTGGAGACGATTCCCTGACCACCGCGGACCCGAGTTGCCCGCATGACATCAATCTGGTCTGTGTCGACGTCGAGAAACACTATGCGGCGCTGTCACAAATCGGTGAGGATTGTTTTGAGGAGTGCTACAACATTGGTGTCTGGTGGTGGGAACTGATGCGGTTCCCGAAGAAATGGCATGATCGCTTCGCGTATTACGATGAAATTTGGGTGGGCACTTCCTTTATTGCGAATTCGCTGGCGCCAGTTTCGCCGCTGCCGGTCGTGCGAATACCTCCTGTGCTGGCTCCGGAGACTCTCGGGGCACGTGAGGCCGGGCGACGTCGCTTGAACATCTCAGCTGCAGACTTTGTTTATCTGTTTATCTTTGACTTCAACAGCACTCACAAGCGAAAAAATCCGCTCGCCGTCGTCGACGCATTCAGGAAGGCATTCCGGAAGTCTGACCCAGTCTGTCTTGTCATCAAGTGTGTTAATGAACAGGAAAACTCTGCTCCATTTTCCGAATTGCTGTCTCAGATCGGGGATTATCCGGTTCATGTCCTGTCGGGGTTCTGGACAATGGCGGAAATGCAGGACTTGATGGCCGCATGTGACGCCTATGTGTCGTTGCATCGATCCGAAGGTGCGGGACTTACGATCGCGGATGCCATGGCGCATGGAAAGCCGGTGATTGCCACGGGTTGGTCCGGCAACATGGATTTCATGAATTTTTCGAATAGCTTTCCCGTCGACTATGAGCTGGTTGAACTGGATGTGAATGCAGGGCCATACCAGGCCGGAGAAATCTGGGCTGAACCATCCGTCGAGCATGCAGCCGAACTGCTGCGTCGCGTGTATTTGAATCCGGATGAGGCCAGTGCGCGGGGGATGAAAGCGCAGCACACGATCCATCACGAGTTTTCCGAAAAAAATATTGGCCAGATCATCAAACTCAGGCTGGACGCAATCGCAACCCGCCGTCGGCTCTCGGCCTTTCGTGATGAGACCAGAGCGGCATTCGTTGACTATCAGGCCCTTGTGAAGCATGTGCGCGACCGCGCTTCGCGGTTGCTGCCAGAAGACGCGGCGGTGCTGGTTGTGAGCAAAGGCGACGACGAACTCCTGCGGCTGAAAGGACTGCGGAGTGCTCACTTTCCTCAGGCGGAAGGCGGAGGATACGCCGGTTGTTATCCGCCCGGCAGCGTCGCCGCCATTGAGCACCTGGAAGAACTCCGTCGGCGTGGTGCCGAGTATCTGGTCTTTCCCGCCACAGCGTTCTGGTGGTTTGACCACTTCGAAGAGTTCCGCCGGCACCTTGATGCGTACCGCCTCATCATTCAGGATCATTACTGTGCAATTTTCTCGCTGCGAGAAATGAATGGGTTGCCCGGATCGTTGTCGCGGGCAGGCGCCGATGCTTCGCGGGGGGTGTCACAATGAAGCCTGATCAATTGCCAGACAAACTTATCGTGATAGGCAACGGCCCATCACTCCGTCACTTTAACCTGCATTCGCTGGCCGGAGTTACCACGCTGGGCATGAACGCGGCCTATCGCCATTGGGACCGAATTGGCTGGTATCCGGACATCTACTGTTGTCTCGATGATGAAATGATTTCGACTCACTGGCGCGAAATAAAGAGACTGGTTGATAACGGCCTTGTCAAACACGCCTTTCTCACTGGTCACTTCGCCCGCCTGGTCCCCGAGTCAATTAATGACGACCGCTATTACTTTCTGGACAGTTTTGTTGAGCACTGGCATCACAATCGTGGCATGTCCCTTGGAATTCCGTTCATCGGCCACCCTGTATTTGCAAGTACTGCACCTGGGAAACTGACGACCGGTTCCTACGCCGTACGCTACGCCGCCATGTGCGGCTACAACCACATTGCATTGATCGGAATCGACCTCAGATATGTACAGCAGATCCCGGAATCGCGATCGCTTGGCGGAATCACGCTGAAAATGGCAGAAACGCCTTCCCACAATCCGAATTACTTCTTCGATGATTACCAGCAGGCCGGAGACACGTTCCAGATTCCTGACCCTGCGGCCCACAATGGCAATCTGCATCTGGCTTCTTTCGAGTCACTGCGAAACGACATGGTCGAGTTTAAATGGAATGTGGAAATTGTGAATACGAATCTGCAGTCAGCGCTGCACGAATCGGGAGTTTTTCCGTATCAGTCCCTGGAGAAGTTCCTGGGCCGCAGCCTTCTG
The DNA here is from genome assembly GCA_037719765.1 of Planctomycetaceae bacterium. Classification (GTDB taxonomy): domain Bacteria; phylum Planctomycetota; class Planctomycetia; order Planctomycetales; family Planctomycetaceae; genus SXXK01. The sequence continues at coordinate 14,346 of JBBJME010000020.1, read as the reverse complement.
GGGGCGGTGATAGTGCCTACCCGAGCGGAAGAGCGGAACGCGATTTTAAATAACCTCTGGTTATGGGATCAGCCTGCCTGTGCGCCGTTTATTCACATGCGGGATCGGGAGCCGCCCAGGCTGGTTTTCTGTTTTAACAACGAAACTGGACGAACCATTGAACCAGAAATTGTAAAAGCCTTTGAAGGAGCGAGGAAACTCCGGCAGTATTTTTCCTCCCTCGAATGTCGATATCTCTCGCTTCACGGTGACGACGACATGTACTTTCGCAGTGGATCGCGGCATGTGGGAGAACAGGGCTACAAGGCGGGACCCAATAATCAGTTCTTTGATATCATCAGAACCGCAGGAGAACTCGGAAAGTACGTCTTCTATATGGAGACCGATTGTATACCAATTCGTCCCGACTGGCTTGGGCAATTGTTGGATCTGGTACAGCACGCTGAACCGTTTTGGGTAATGGGCAGCATCTATCGGGGTCGTGGTGTTCTGGAACGAGCATTCAGTCGTCATATTAACGGCAACGCGGTCTATGCGGCAGGAGACGCGGGATTCCAGGAATTTGTGCAGTCAGTCTGGCGACCGGTCCTGCAGGGAATTGCAGCCCGCGATCCTCGCTATGCGTATGACATGGTCGTGGAAACGATCTTTGATGATGCCAGATCGAATCGTGCAAATGATCGAGTGTGGAGGCTGACTCAGTCCGTCATTCACAAGTGGCGACATACCGACTTTATTCATAATTATTCCGGGCCGACGGATCAGGAAAGCCTTGTGCCGGAGCTGGTACAAGCGATACTCGCGTCATCTCCGACGCCTCACTTGGTGCATGGCCAGGTCTTCTTGGCGGCCGTGCAGCGGCTTAGGGAAAATGCTGATGCACGATGGCTTCCGACAGCACATGCCGCCACCCGCACTGCAGCGGCCGAAGACGCTCGCGGAACAAACGCGGTTGAGAACCGCGAGCCGCTCAACTCCGGTGGAGAATGCGATGCGACAACGAGCGAGTTCCTGAACCGCTACGGAGCTGCTCGAATGCAATACGAGCGGCTTGTTATCGCAATTCATGATTTTGTTAACGCGAATCTGCCACTCACAGCGACAGTTGCCGTGGTGAGCAAAGGCGATGAAAATCTACTGCGACTGGGCGATAGGCGATCATGGCACTTTCCCCGTGGAGGCGATGGAGCCTACGCTGGGCATTACCCGGCTGATGACACTGCCGCTCTTTGCCAGCTGGCAGCGTTAAAAGAGATGGGAGCCGATTTTCTCGTTGTGCCATGGACGTCGTTCTGGTGGTTCAAGTACTACTCGGAGTTCGGGCAGCACCTCTTCCTCAACTATCGGGTGCTTGTTCCGCGTGACATGTCTGCCGTGATCTTCAATCTGACGGTGGGCACGCCTGAACCGGTTGAACAGATTGCAGCTCGTCGCGCGATCGAGATTTGGAATTCGGCCGATATGCTGCCAAGCGAGAAATAATTTCGAGGTGAAATGGGAGGGCTCTTGAACGGGTTTGAGAGGCAGGAGGAACCGGAAGCGGCTATGCTCCGGCGATCAACAGGTAAGTAACTGGAAATGAAATCTCCAATATTTCATCGAATTTTCGCATACGACGTATTGCGTTTGCCGAACCAGCATCTTCCCGTGCTGGAAGATGGTGTTCGCACGATCGAAAAGGCCGTTTCGGCGGTGATGTGAAGGTTTAAAGGGTGACAAATTGCTATGTCGAGAAATGGAAAGAGGAATGAATACCATGAAAGCTGATATGGCAGTCCCGAGGCATAACGGCGCCTCACATCGGCGACTGCGGTTTTTTTTCAACCTCAGCAGGCTTGATTTCTCTAAAAACCTCGGAGTAATGTCATTTGCGCGACGGCTTGCGCAGTACTTGGGGCGAGTTTCTGATGTTGCGGTCGTAATCCCAAGCGACGTGCCGATGTGCCGGGAACACTTTGCTTTCTTGCCCGGCGCGGAGGTTCTCCGCGAAGGCGGCGCGCACTTCTCAGGAATCGAGATCCTAGCCCACCATTTTCAGATTCCGCTCACCGGGTGCCCTAGAATCTCGATTTTCCATGACCTGCACATCTTTGAGATGGCCTGGAAGTACGCACGATCGAAATATTTGTTGCAGACGTTCGTTCGCAATGCTGCGGCATCTGATGTCCTGGTCACGGAATTCCCTCGCGTGTTCTTCGATTTGCCCAGAGTGGTGCCCGAAACGACCAACTCGCTGCTTCTGATAAGCTCACCACCTCTTGAAGTGACTGGGTTCTCCGGGGACGGGGATTTACCAGATGGATTCGGCTCAAAACGATTCCTATACTATCCGAGTCAATTGCAGGAACATAAGAATCACGCTAACCTGATCCGAGCTCTTAAGTACCTACCGAACGAGTTCGAGGATCTGGTGTTGGTGTTCACTGGTTCGGAGGCAGCTAACAACGCTGGATGGGCGCGTCTGCAATGCCTTGCGGCCCAGGAGGGTGTTGGTAATCGGGTCTATTATCTTGGCTACGTCAGCAAGGCTGTTCAAGAGCGATTATTCCACTCCTGTCTCGCGGTTGCTTGCCCCAGTTTGGCTGAAGGCGGAGCGTATGTGGCCATCGAGGCGATCCTTCGCGGGAAAGCGGCGATCGCATCAAACATTCGCGCCATCTTACTTCATCTTGGCCGATACGGTCTCGAAGTTGACCAATTCGATCCATATTCACCCGCAGAGATAGCCGCGACAATCACGCGTGTCATTGCACGTAATTCACCGATCCAACAGTCGAGCTCATCGTTGGCGGCAATCAATGCTGAAACATGGGAGCGAGCGGCGAGTCAGGTCCTACGCATCGCCGAGTGGCTGCTGGATGGGAAACGCGATTCTATTTGCAAAATACAGCGGGAATTAAACGTAGACGCACGGCACCAAGAGGATCCCTCATAGATTATCACATTGCATAGCGCATCACTTCGTGCCTCGTTACGGCCCGCGAAACATGAGCACTCATCAGACTGAAATGGAGCAACGAATGTACCCGACGATTCACTCAGGTCGTGATTTTCTGGCCAACATTCCTGGTGGGGTTTATGGCCTGCTCATGTTCATGAATGCCGGGTTGGTTGTGGACGTTGGTGCCGCTGCCGGCGGATCCACCTGCACAGTCAAGAAATACAGTCCTGCGTCTCGTGTGATCGCATTCGAGCCGTTTCCTGGCAATTGGCCCTATTTCAAAGAGAACACGAAAGAACTTTCGAACGTAACATTTCATCGCGTGGCTCTGGCTGACAGCCACGGAAAGATGTCGTTCTTTGTGCCCGCCACGGTGTCGGGTACGGAAAAATCCTGGGAGAAGATGATCGGATATTCTTCTGGCGGTCGCCTCGTGGTCGGCGCGCTTGAGAATGATCCGCGAACGATCCAGGTTGATGTGTTCACGCTCGACGAGATTGTCAAGGATCACATTCGTTTAGTAAAGCTTGACGTCCAGGGTGGTGAGCGAGGGGTGATGAAGGGTGCTCAAAACCTGCTCGAAGCCGACAAGATCGACATGATTTATACAGAATTCAGCGGAGATGAGGAGCTACTGACTACTCTGATCGAGTATGATTTCATTGTCTTCGACGACGAGTATATTGTGTCCCCTCGAACAGCCGATGCCGACCTGACTGAATGGGACATTATTAAGCCGATTGCTTTGTCCTCGGGAGCGACGGCCTATCGGGTATGGCCTCGCGTCTATCCAAGGCATCCGGACGAATATGCGCGGTGGCTTGCAAATAAGAGGCCGGAGATTCGAGCGGTGCAGACGGATCTACTCTGCGTTAAACGGCGATTTCTGCCTGAAGTGTTGATGTCGGCATCTCGGAGCTTACAGATTCAGGCGCGCGAACAGATAGTCCCAGGTATCGGAGGTTGAAATGAAGATGAGTGAGCGCTCCCGGCTATTATCAGCCTGGTCGAACCTAGAAGAAAGACAGCTTCGTAATGTTCCAGCCTCCGAACGGGCGTCGAAATGGGGCGAGCTTCGGCAGGCATTCTACAAAGAGAACGGCGCGATTCCGCTTGATGACGGCGATGTCGAGCGACTTCGTTCGTTGCATAACAAGTTTGTCGGTTCGCGGATCTTTGTAATCGGTAACGGTCCAAGCCTCAACAGGACGCCCTTGCACCTACTCGCAGACGAGTTCACCTTCGCGACTAACCGTTTTTACTTGATGATGGACAAGATCGCGTGGCGGCCGTCTTTCTATACCGCGACTGACTGGCGAGTGGTTCCGGATATTATCGACGAGATTAGTCTTTTGAGCGGCATGGTTTTTTTCTTCGAGGAGCGATTCCGTGGATTATTAAGCGACTGCAATCGTCGCTCCCATACTTATTGGTACACGCACGGCGGCGCGGTGCCGGGAGACGATCCCCGATTCGCCTTTGATATCACGAAGGGTGTCCGCGGCGCTGGTTCCGTGACAGGTACGGCCATCCAGCTTGCGTACTATATGGGCTTTGATCCAATTATTTTAATAGGCTGCGATCAGAACTACCGAGTTCCCACAACCGTCGTGCAGGAAGGAGAGGACGCATTCGGAACAGGTGTCAAACTGCTGCTGACCAGCACCGCTGACGATGATCCAAATCACTTCGATCCATCCTATTTTGGTCGCGGACGCAAATGGCACGACCCGAATATGCCCCGCATGGTTCAGGGGTTTGAGCAGTGCAGGGAAGCAATCGAGGAATCGGGCCGGGAGATTATTAACGCGACCGTTGGTGGTCACCTTGAGTCGTTTAGACGAGTCGATTTCAACAGCTTGTTTCCACGTCCTCTGTCCAAGAGAGGTCGTAAAAATCCGTCCGCGTTCGATCTGCTTTTCGGAGACTCGAGCGATGACAGCCTTCGTAATTGGACCGTCATTGATGCTCGGGACAAAGTCGACGAGAGCGGTTCCCTCGGTGAATTTGGGCGCGACGATAGGGCCCATCTCGATGAAATGGCGGCAATTGCTACTCTTTTCTCTGATGGCCAGGGCATCCTCGTTGATGTCGGTGCCCACCGCGGGTCATCGCTTATTCATTTTGCGAAGAAGCATTGGACCGTGTTCGCTTTTGAGCCGGACGAGGAAAACATGGCGCTGCTCACGAAGACAATTCAATCGGGGTATAACGTCATTGTGGACACGCGTGCGGTTGGTCAGCGGAGTGGGCAGAAGGTGTCCTTCTATACCTCGCCCCAAAGCAGTGGCATTTCGAGCCTGCATCCATTCACGAGCACGCATCAAGTGGCAAACGAAGTCGAGACGGTTACTCTTGACCAGGCTGTCAAGGAGTATGGATTAAGGCAAATCAATGTTCTAAAAATTGACACCGAAGGAAACGAGATGTTCGTACTTGAGGGATTTGGATTCGAGCCAAAGCCTCAGGTGATCGTGGTTGAGTATGAAGACGCAAAGACGATTCCATTGGGGTACTCAGTCGGGAATCTTGCTCGTCTGCTTTGCGAGCGCGGCTACCATCTATTCGTAAGCGAGTGGCATCCAATTGAGCGATATGGTGTGCGTCACAGCTGGCGGCGGCTTTATGAATGGGGTCGCTTTCAAGTTCCGTCCGATTCATGGGGCAATCTGATAGCGCTCGACGAATCGGTGCCCCACGGCTTGGTGCAGGCCTTCGCGCGCCAGTTGGCTTTCCCTGAACGTAAAGAGGGCCAGCCCAACAGTCCACCCGAACTTGCCAAAGGGTCCCTTGAGGCTGCTAGTAGCAGCTTACCGACGGATGTAACCGTTCATGGGAAAACTGCTGCTAAGCATCGTTATCGGCAAACGATTACACAGATTCGCGAGGCTTCTGAGAAAGCTGTGCCACGCGATGCAACCGTGCTCGTCGTAAGCAAGGGAGACGATCAGTTGCTGAACTTAAACGGACGCCGAGCCTGCCATTTTCCCCAGACAAATGAAGGCGCTTACGCGGGTCATCATCCAAGCGACAGCGCAGCGGCGATCGACCACTTGGAGTCGCTACGGAAGAAAGGGGCCAGCTTTCTGCTCGTCCCTGAAACAGCGTTCTGGTGGTTCGATCATTACCGTGAATTCAAGCGACATCTCGACACACATTTTGAGCGCGTGCCGACACCCGAGTGCTGCATTATCTACTGCCTCGCCGGGTTAAATGCAGAAGGGGAAGTCGACGTTGCCCGTGTCGGTAATTAATTTGGATGGCTTGGTGACAAGGTCGTACTGAGCTGGCTGAAGGGCTTGGGTCATAGGTAGCTAGCCGAACGTTCAATAGAGTTGGAGTTGCGAAATCGTGAAACCTAATGCATCGATCGTGATTCGCTGTTACAATGAGGAGCGGCATATTGGGAGGCTACTGGAGGGAATTCTCTGCCAGACGGTTAAGGACGTGGAGATTATCGCGGTGGATTCGGGTTCGACAGATCGGACTGCCGCGATTCTCGCGCAGTATCCGGTGACCGTCTTGACGATCCGGCCCGAGGATTTCTCGTTTGGTCGCGCGCTGAATCTGGGCTGTCAGGCGGCAAGCGGCGAGTTCATCATCGCCGCGAGCGCCCATGTCTATCCGGTAACACAGCACTGGCTCAGCCAATTGCTGGAGCCATTTACAAATCCACGCGTGGCGTTGGTGTACGGAAAACAGGTCGGCAACGAGGGCACGAAGTACTCAGAGCATCAGGTATTTGCGCAGTGGTTTCCCAACACATCGCATTTCGACCAGGATTTTCCATTTTGCAATAATGCCAACGCGGCCGTCCGGAGGGTCTTGTGGGAACACCTTCGCTACGATGAACAACTCTCCGGTCTCGAGGATATTGACTGGGCACGGCGCGCAATGAACATCGGCTATAAGATTGCCTATAAAGCTGAAGCGGCGATCGTGCACGTCCACGACGAACCGTGGGCAGGCGTCTGTAACCGGTACCTCCGTGAAGCGATGGCCCTCAAACGCATTTTCCCGCACGAACAATTCTACTGGTGGGATTTCACCCGGCTGTTTATTGCGAACGCAGCTGCCGATTCCTTCAGCGCATGGAGGGATGGCGTCTTATGGCATCATTGGAAGTCTATTTTGATGTTTCGCCTGATGCAGTTTTGGGGAACATATCGCGGTTTTAAGAGTCGCGGCGGACTAACCGGTAAGCTTCGTCGGCGATTATACTATCCGCCTGAAAAGCGGGGTGAGAAAATGAACGAAGATTTACTAACGACTGCCGGCGGGATTGATTACGATTCTGTTTCGTATCACAACTCTCTGCCGCGGGGTGCGTATGGAGTCAGGAGAGAGGTTCGGTCACATTCTCAATTTGAAGATTGGCAGGAAAGCTCATTGCGTCAGGGCGGCGAAGAAGCCCGAACGGAATGGCCTCTGGTCCGCGGCGTTGAATGAGTTCAGTCTGCAGCGACCATTGGAGCCTGTATCTTGCCTTGGTGACGAATTCCTGACTTTTGCTTCCTGGTTCTCTAGATGCTTACAGACATGATTGAGGAATTTCGTGCTGTACTCACTGTCGGGATGCCCCCACCAGCGTCTCTGATGAGCCGTGATGTGATCGAACAGTTGAGTAAAGCCTGCTCCATTGCCTTCGAAGAGCCCATCCCTTCGGAAACCATCGAAGTGGTGGCGCACTACTATCACCACGTTGGCCAACGGATCAGTGGGAGATGTGCGGGGAAAATGGAGGACATCGTCATTCGCTTACTGTTCCGATACTATGCTTGTAAGGCAGTGACGACTGCAAATCCAGATGCATGTCACCTCGAAATCGGCGTCTTATTCGGGGCAGGCGTCATCTGCACGCATAAAGCGACATCTCTTGCTGGACGTCCGGTGCCCATTGTGGCCATCGATCCATTTGAAGGTTACTACGGTGCCAGTGTGGATCCGGTCTCGAAGCTGGAGGTCACGGAAGAACGATTCCGGGAAAACCTCGCAGCTTTTGATATCCCCGATAAGGACATCAAGCTGGTCCGAGGGTTTTCGACAGACCCAGCCATCTTTGAGCCGCTTCGATCGTTGAACGCACTTTCGATTCTGATCGATGGAGACCATTCCTACGAAGGTGTACTGAGTGACTGGAGAAATTTCAGTCCATTGGTAATGTCAGGTGGATACGTGCTTGTCGACGATTACAGAAACCCGTCCTGGCCCGAAATTGCACGCTGCGCTGATGAACAGATTCTGCCGAGTCTCGGTTCGGGGTGGGCCACCCGATTGATATTCGGAAGAACGCTGCTATTGCAACGAGGACCGATCGTGGATTGACCCCTGCGAAGTTGTGCGTCATTGAACCTTCTTGTGGGACGCCAGCTCGCATAGATCCATCCTCACCGTAAAAAAGCTGGCTGGCATTACAGATACACAACCGGGAAGTGATGGCGGTGTTGAGCGTGCGTTAAGCATCGCTCTCCAGATTAATCTGCTGCATTCTTCGAAGGAGTTACTGCCTGTTTTGAATTGGAGTTAAATGCGATGAGCAACATGCGTCAAAGATATAAGAGTGTAGCCTTGTTACCGATGAAGGCTCACAGTGCTCGTGTGACAGGAAAGAATTTCCGGAGTTTTGCCGGAAAGCCACTGTTTCGCTGGATTCTTGACACTCTGTTGGATGTTCACGAAATTGAACTGGTTGTCATCAATACCGATGCTCGAGCGATTTTGGCGGAGCACGAGTTGGTGACATCGGATCGCGTGTTGATTCGCGATCGACCGCCAGAACTCTGCGGTGACATGGTCAGCATGAACAGGGTCCTCGCCGACGACTTGGACAACATTGCTGCTGATACGTATCTCATGACTCATACGACGAATCCGCTGCTTTCTGCTCCGACAATTCGACGCGCCCTGAATCATTATGAGTCAGCATGTGCCGATGGATCGGCCGACTCTCTGTTTACCGTGAATCGCTTTCAGACTCGATTTTACAGGGCAGATGCTTCGCCGATCAATCACGACCCGAATAATCTGATGCGCACTCAGGATTTGGAACCCTGGTTTGAGGAGAACTCGCACCTCTATATCTTTTCACGGGAAAGTTTCGCCAAAACCAGGGCACGCATCGGCAGCACACCGGTACTGTTCGAAACGCCGCGGTTTGAGTCTTTTGATATCGATGATGAAGACGGATGGAATCACGCTGAAATTGTCGCTCACCATTTTCTGTCACAACAAAGTCACTGAAATGAAGGCAAGGTGTCTGAATGCATTTAAAAACTGAGTTCCCTCGCCCCGAACTGTCGAGAACTGGAGACCGCATACCCTATCGTGTCCTTGTCACATGTCCGCCGATGCAAAAGTCGATTGCGCGGTATCGAGATGAACTGGCAGAGAAGGGATTGGATGTCCATTGCCCGACGATGACACAGGTCCTGGCAGAGACAGAACTCATGGAGCTTGTTCCAAGGTATGATGGCTGGATCATTGGCGATGATCCGGCCACGGCTCAGGTTTTCGCCGCAGGGGCTCAAGGCAATCTGAGGGCCGCCGTCAAATGGGGGGTGGGCATCGACAACGTCGATTTTGAAGGCGCTGGAACGGCAGGAGTGCCCATCACGAATACTCCGGGAATGTTCGGAGATGAGGTCGCGGATTTGGCGATGAGTTACGTCGTAGCCTTGGCGCGGCAGACGTTCCTGGTCAATGCAGGAGTGTGGTCCGGGGAATGGCCCAAGCCCGTGGGGATATCTCTGAAAGGCAAGGTTGCCGCCGTTGTGGGATTTGGCAGCATTGGCCGCGACGTAGTTCGACTGCTCGCGTCGAAAGTGAACGTTCATGTTTATGATCCCCTGTATAAAGGTGGCTCGCCGCTGGATACAGCAGTAACTTTTCGGGCCTGGGCAGAGGGAATCGGCAGTGCGGATTTCATTATCCTCTGTTGCAGTCTGACGAAGGCCAACCGCCACATGCTGGATGCGGAGATACTCGCCAATTGCAAGCCGGGAGTGCGTATTGTCAATGTTTCTCGGGGGCCATTGATTGACGAGCAAGCGTTGAGTTCCGCGTTATCGAGTGGCGTCGTTCACTCGGCGGCTCTGGAAGTCTTCGACGTAGAGCCGCTGCCAGCGGATAGTCCCCTTCGTAAGCACCGAAACTGTGTCTTTGGGTCCCATAATGCATCAAACACGCAGGACGCAGTGGATGCAACGAGTCGACTGGCAATTGATCTCCTGGCCGGGTTTCTGCGGGCCAAGTCGTTCAGGCAGCCGGACTGAGCGGGCGCTGTGCTGTGTCCAAAGGAATCCTAATAAACCCCGATCGGAAAATCAGTTAAACCGCATATGGGCAATTCGCGATTTTTCCGCAGCAGGCGCCGCACCGAATAAAACTGCCTGGAATTGAACCGTTCGGCTGAATGCCCGAGAAAGATGAGGAATCATATGAAAACCAAAGTCGTCGCAGGAACCCGCGCTTGTGAGGCCGAGGGCATTGCCGTCACCGCCCTGCTGTGTGCACTTGTTGTCGCAGTTGGGAGTCTCGGTTGTGGATCGGACAACAGATTCGAACCCATGCCGCTGGATGCATCCGCTGACACTTATCGCAATAAAATGTGGACACGTTCGAGCGCTGTAAAGATTGAGAAATCCGGGACCGGCCTCCATTGCGAAGTTCAGGCTGAGGCGGATGTGCAAAACAAATCCGAGGCAACAGGCAAAGGTGAAGAGAAAACCGGGACGGAGTCTAAAAAGGAAATGTACGGGAGGATTGCATTTCCAGCACCCAGCGCGACGAGTTGGCGTCTTGGATGGGGTTTCCTGAGCCTGAATCCATCCTGAGAATGTACGTCGCGGCCTATAATGCGAAAAGTGAGAGGATTTGCAGTTGGCAAACGCCTCGGCGCGCGAAGCTAAAGCTTGAACGAGCGACCTATGAGTTTGAATTGCAGAAGGAAGCTGATGGATTTGAACAAAATGCATCCGGCGGTCAGGGTCCAGTTCACAAGATTCACGGGTATATGCGCGTGAAGCCAGGCAGCCGGGCCAGTTTGGACCTCTATTCAGTTCATTTGGCCAGATGAACTGAAGTCGACTTCATCGCCTTTCCCGTGTTGGGCAACCCCGCCACTTGATCAGTGCAGAGCCCCTTATGTGTTTGATCCCCGGGGAGCACAGAATAGGTCTTCTCCTGATGCGACTGGAATGAGACGGCGCGAACAGTATCGACAACCGTCGTCGTGTCCGGACTGACGAGAAATGAGGATGGCGGAGCGATGACTTTGATAGTGATAAGCGGTGCGATTGCCAACAAGCTCGATCAGGGAGGCGAGGCGTGGGTGCGGCTGAGTTATCTGCTGGGGCTGCGCCGCATGGGTTATCGTGTGCATTTTCTGGAGCAGATTACTCCTCAGGCTTGTGTCGACACTCACGGAGCTGTCGCAGCTTTCGAAGTGTCGGCAAATCGGGCGTACTTCAATGAGGTGATGCAGGCGTTTGGGCTGGCCGATTGCTCGACGCTTCTGCCGACTGACGCTGACGGCGGAGCTGTGGTACCAGCAAAACTGTTCGAGTTGGCCGACTCGGCAGATGCCCTGCTGAACATTTCCGGGCACCTCTCGGTCGAGCCGCTCCTGGGGCGATTCCGCACAAAGGTATTCATCGACATTGATCCAGGCTACACGCAGTTCTGGCACGCAGCGGGCAATCCTGGAGCAAGACTTGCCGGGCATGATTTCTATTACACTATCGGTGAAAACATCGGATCGCCCGATTGCCTGATTCCCATGGACGGCATCCCGTGGCGGACCACTCGCCCGCCAGTGGTGCTCAGCGAATGGCCGGTCGTCAACTTAGAAAGTGTGGCCAGTACTCGCCGAGACCGAACGGAACGAGCATTGCTTTCCGAGAACGCGAGTCTCGATGAGAGCCACCAACAGAATGCGACTCTTGGCGAGAGTCGCCTACGCTTTACGACGATTGCCAACTGGCGCGGTTCGTTTGGTCCAGTCCAGATTGGCAACCAGACATTTGGCCAGAAGGTCCACGAGTTCCGGAAGATTTGGGAACTGCCCTGTCGCGTCCCCAGCGACTTTGAGATTTCCCTCAACATCTACCCCGGCGACCACAAAGACTACGAAACACTCAATGCTCTCGGCTGGAGGATCACTGATCCGCTCAAGGCGGCATCCACGCCGGATCGCTTTCGGCGCTACGTGCAGCAATCCGGGGCGGAATTCTCTGTCGCCCAGGGCATTTACATGCAGACCAACAGTGGCTGGTTTTCGGATCGCACGACGCGCTACTTGGCTTCCGGCAAGCCGGTGCTGGTTCAGGATACCGGGTGTGGCCGCCATTTGCCGGTAGGGAAAGGTCTGCTGACTTTTCGGACGCTCGATGAGGCTGTCGCTGGGGCCGAAGCGATCACTGCCGACTATGAAACTCAGTGCGCGGCGGCTCGCGGGATTGCGGAACGGTATTTTGATTCGGACAAGGTGCTGGGTCGGTTGCTCGAGGAGGTCGGCGTCGCGCCGTAGTTCTGCCATGTTGCGAACGAGACTGAACATCATTGTGAGCGGAATGATCGCCGCTGACCCCTATCAGGGGGGCGCGACGTGGGCTGTGTTGCAGTATGTGCTGGGATTGCGCGAGCTGGGACATTGCGTGTGGCTGATTGAACCAATCAAGCCGGGTTCCGTTCAGCCGCCGGGCGCAAGGCTGGATGATTCCATCAATACTCGGTACTTTCGCGAGATCGTTTCGGAGTTTGGTTTAGAGGACCAGGCGGCGTTGTTGCGGACGGACTCGCGGACGACGGTCGGGCTTTCATACGAACGGCTCGGCGAAATCGCTCGGCAGGCGGATCTGCTGATCAATATTTCCGGCATGTTGACGGACGAGAATCTCCTCAGCGCGATTCCGGTGCGAGCTTATCTGGACCTTGACCCGGCGTTCATCCAGTTGTGGCACGCGCAGGGGATCGACATGCGGTTCGCCGCGCATACGCACTTTGTGACGATTGGTCTGGCCATTGGCGAAAAGGACTGCCCGGTGCCAACCTGCGGCGTGTCCTGGATCAAGACACTGCAGCCGATTGTGCTGAGCCACTGGCCGGTGGCGGAGCAGATTGTCTACGACGGGCTGACGACGATTGCCAACTGGCGAGGATACGGGTCAGTCGAGCACCAGGGAGTGCATTACGGCCAGAAAGTGCATTCCCTGCGGCAGTTCTTTGATCTGCCGTCTCGTACGCAGGAGAAATTCATGGTCGCGATGGCGATTCATCCGGGCGAAGTCGCGGACATTGCCGAACTCGATCGCTTCGGCTGGCAGCGGCTTGACCCAGCTGAGGTGGCCGGGACGCCGCGGGCCTATCAGGAGTTCATTCAGGGCTCAAAGGCTGAGTTCGGGATTGCCAAGAGCGGCTATGTGTTGTCACGCTGCGGCTGGTTCAGCGATCGTAGTCTCTGTTACCTGGCCTCGGGGCGACCGGTGATTGCCCAGGACACGGGATTGCAGCCTTACGTGCCGTTCGGTGCCGGGCTGTTTGCCTTCCAGTCCGCAGACGATGTGCTGACGGCGATTGACGCTATCAACAGTGACTATCAAAACATCGCCTGGCGGCGCGGGATCTGGCGGAAGAGTATTTTGACGCGAACAAAGTTCTTACGCTACTCTTGTCACGACTGGGTTTCGGTTGAGCTGCGTACCGAAATTTCAATCGCCACGAAAAATCGTGGGAATGTACAATTTCAAAAGGGCAGTTAGACAGCGCCACTTTGTCACCTTCCAGTATGAGGCAATTCGATGAACGAACAACATCTCATCAGTGACAAAATGAGGGCACACTACGAAACGGTGTGGAAGGCTGGGGACGCGTGGGATTTCGAAACCTCCGAGTTTGAGCAGGCTCGATATGAACACCAGCTGGAAGTGCTGGCCGGGCAGCGTTATGACCGTGTGCTGGAGTTCGGATGCGGATCGGGATGCTTCACTCGTCGCCTGGCGAGCATTGCCAGTCACGTGGTCGCGCTTGATATCGCCAAAGCGGAGGTCGAGTTTTCCGTCCTGCTGACGCTGTTCCGGAAAGCGGATGCGGCCGGAGAGGAAACGTGATCGAGCCAGGCCCGCGTATCGAGCTGTTCGAACTGCAGCAGGCACTGGCCGACATCTTTGCGGCGCACCATCATGATCCTCGGCGCGTCATTCGACTGGAGCGTGAACCATCGGCGTACCATACCAGCTTTCCTCTGGAGGAGCTGACGGTCTGGTTTCAGGCCGGGGAACCGCTGAAGCTGATCTTCAAGAACCTGAATCCTCGCACACTGTCGGCGGAAGCGCGGGCCGCGAAGCCGGAGTTCCTGGATGATCCGCAGCGGGAGATTGAGCTGTACCGCAGTCTGCTGGATTCCGCCC
>JBBJME010000164.1:0-15652 GCA_037719765.1 Planctomycetaceae bacterium | reverse complement strand
TCGTGACCGATGCGGGAACCGTGGCTTTGTCGGTATTGGATGACGTCAGCGTCACGATCTGCGCCGCCGTCGTCGGGCCTGTTCGTGTCACCGTCAACGATGATGCCGATGCACCTGCATTCTCTGAAAATGTCGCCGGGCTGGCACTGACCGTCAACGTTGTTTCATTGTCGTTCACCGTCAGCGTGGATGTTGCGTTGGCGAATCCCGTCGCTGAAGCCGTAATAGTAACCGTTGCGGTACCATCGACGGTGGTGTTATCAATGACAGCGATCGTCGCCGTCGCTGTGGTCTGGCCTGCAAGAATTGTGACCGTTGCGGGAACCGTGGCTTTGTCGGTATTAGATGACGTCAGCGTCACAATCTGATCCGCTGTCATCGGGCCGGTTCGCGTCACCGTCAGAGTAGATGCCGATGTGCCTGCATTCTCTGAAAACGTCGCTGGGCTGGCACTGACGCTTAGTGCTGCTTCATTGTCATTCACCGTCAGTGTGGTTGTTGCATCGGCGAATCCCGTTGCTGAAGCCGTCACCGTGACCGTTGCGGCACCATCGACAGTGTTGTTATCAATCGCGGCGATCGTCACCGTTGCTGTGGTCTGGCCTGCAAGAATCGTGACCGATGCGGGAACCGTGGCTTTGTCGGTATTGGATGACGTCAGCGTCACAATCTGATCCGCTGTCGTCGGGCCGGTTCGCGTCACCGTCAGAGTAGATGCCGATGTGCCTGCATTTTCTGAAAACGTCACTGGGTTGACGCTGACCGTCAATGTTGGCACCGCAGCTGTGCGGAGTGCGTTCGCGCGAGTAATCGCACCAGTTGTCGGGTCTGTGATGCGGGAAGAAATCAGGCCCGCATCAACCTGACTGGAATTGACACTGCGCCCGACCACACGACGTGTCGTTGTGTCCGCCGCGATACTTGCCGCATCACTTCCGAGACCGCCAGCGACAATCAGTCGTTTCCCAATGCTGCTGCTTCCAAGCACCTGCATGGTGTCGTTGCCGCGTCGGAGCGCAATCCGAGCAACTCTTGCCACGCTGCTGGAATTCACATAGACCATATCGTTGCCGGCGCCGGCTTCAATTTCCAGTCGACCACGCATCGTCGAATTCTGAAGCACAATATTGTCGTCGCCACCACCCGAGTTTATCGCCGTCACGCCATCGACTGTCGTGCTTTGAACCACCACGCTGTCCGAGCTGTCCCAGGTCAAGACATTCAGACGGCCATGCACAGTCGAATTGCTGATGCTCGCCAGTGTCGCGCCCGTTCCAAGAAGGTCAAGATCCCCGCTGACAGTTGCACCATCGACAACGATTGAGGTTGCCCCATCGATTCCTCTCAACGTCAGATTTCCAACATAAGTGCCCGTCAGAGCCCGCAGAGTATCTGCTCCGTCATCACCTGACAGAGAAACATTGCCCGTGAAGGTGATCCCGGGACCGATCGTGACAATGTCATCGCCGCTGCCAAGCGAAGCGGTCAAACTGCCCTGCAGCGTTGTCGCACCCGTGACCAGCACGAAGGCCGTTGTTCCCTGATTGATGGTCGTGCCATTCAACCCTCGAACGACGACCGAACCGTTATCAACAACAACTTCAACCTGGTTGTTTGCCACATCTCCCGTCAGCTGTGCATTCGCCCCGGACAGCGAGACTTGCACATTTCCCGTCAGCATTGTCCGCGATTCCAGGGACTCTGGCAAGTCATGAATTCGTGCTAAACGTCTTCGTGAATTGGACTTACGGCGACATGTCAGAGTCTTGAGGTATTCCCGAATCAGCATTGTGGTGGCCCAGCGTGTTTTGTGGCTTTTTCATAAAATCCGGCGTGAACGTGTGACGCCCCAGATTGCGTAATCTAACGCAGTCCGCTGCACAGGAAACCAGCTAACAGGGTTCGAGACAAAACTTTTCCCGATCTGCGAACTGCCAATCCCTCGATGATGGAGCTCCGAGATCCGAAAATTCTGGTGGTATCAAAAGCTCCTCCCGAGGTGCGACGATGCATTTCGGAAACGGCCGTTAAGACTTGTTGGAGAAGTTGGGGCACGAGAGTCTCATTTACGGAGCGCTCCAGCGACAATTTGCATCTGCAGCGCACAATCCTGGGTTAGGTCGTTACAGCAGAAAAAGCGGGGGAATGTTTGTATCTGGTGGGTGAATTTGACACTGTACGACTTTCAGGGACGAAGGAGCGGATGATGTCAGGCAGTTTATGCGATGACAAATGGAGACGACTCTTGACCAGGAAAGGCCAGTACTGCGGTGTGCATTTGAAGGGCGTTTCACAATTTGCGTTTGTGTCTTGCCTCGTCGTGCTGACACTGATCGGCTCGGCACGGTGGGTGTGTGCGCAGCGGAATTTGCTGGGGAAGGATGCTCCTGAACCGGCGGATGACCTGCAGCGATTGCCGACTGATCGAAAGATCGCGCAGCAGCTTCAGGAGCTGACTCGTCTGGCGCGAGGAGGGAATATCGCAAAAATCCGCGATACGCTGCAACTGCTGCAGGCAGCTGATCCATCATTGATGGTTGCGGATGGAAGCGCTACGTTTCGACCGCTGCATCGCGACCTCATTGAACGCATTCAGGAATTTCCGCCGGAGCTGCAAACAGGACTTTTGAAACATCCTGGAGCGACCCCTCGAGCGTTGCAAATTGCCTGGGAGGATGGCGGTCCTGCGGCACTCGTCACATTTCTGCATCGCCATTCGGGAAGTTCCGAATCGTTCAGGGCTCATCTGTTCCTGGCGGCCATTCATCGTGATCGAGGCCACCGGCAGGCGACTTTGTACTGGCTGTTGCCAGTGCTGCATTCCAGCGCACCGTCGGACCTGCAGAAAATCGCCATCGCCATGCGCGATGAACTGAGTGAGGCTATCGTTATTCGTTCGACGAAAGGTGCCAACACTGGCTCCGATGTCGAACTGAGTCCGAAAGCTGAGGCAGGATCCGAGGACGCAACGACCGATCCATTGAACCCGGATGTTCCCGCGCTGGAGGTGGATGAAGCCAAAGCCGGCGACAGTGAACAGACGGTTGATATGCCACCGGGTTCCGCCACACCGAATATTGCGTCTGCCGAAAAATCCGATACCGTCTCCGGCGTTTTTCCGCATTCACCTGCATGGCAACGGATGTTGCATCTGGCTTCCACGCAGCGACATGCGTCGCAGGATCTGGTGCGGCTTCTGGCCGAGGAGGGCGATCAGCAGGCGATTGCATGGATGGCCGGTGAACCAATTGTCGATTCACAGGCCATTTATGTTCGATCCTCAGGTGGTTTACTGGCGTTTGAACGAAAGACGGGCAGAGTATTGTGGACCAGGCTGCTTGATCGGCAGCAGGATGTACGTCGCTCGACCGAATCTCGCATGAGATCTTCGGAAGGCATCGATGGCGATCAGCTGAACGCATTACAGTTGCAGAACTCCCGCGAAGTTCTGGAACTCCACCGCGACGAAGTCACGGCTGGCATCACAACGGATGCCTCCCGGCTGTTTGTTCTGTGTGACACAGGGGAATCGGCTGGAACTTTCCCCGACTTCAGCGCGCCATTCGGTATGTTGCAGCGCCGCGGCGATATGATATCCCGCTCACTTCGAGAACTCGTCGCGATTGAAAAGGCCACGGGTCGCAGACTCTGGTCTGCCGGCGGTGCGCCGCTGGAAGCACGGTTCGGTAATGAGTTGTCTCGGGCATGGTTCGCCGGTCCACCGACGGTCTCCGGCGGCTTGTTATATGGGGTTGTTGAACGCGACGACGCGCACTGGCTGGTTTGTCTGCGATCTGAAACAGGGGAAGTCGTCTGGAAGTTAATGCTGGCGTATCCGGAAATAAATATTTTCCAGGATCCGAATCGCCAACTGACAGCGTCGCGTCCGCTGGTTGCCGATGGCATGATCTGGACCAGCACTAATGACGGCTTGCTGACGGCGGTTGACACGCTCACTCGTTCCGTCGTCTGGACACGCCGCATGCTGCAGAATCCGAAAGAGACGGCGATACCTCAACTTCGCAATTTGCGGAACGCCACGCTTCAGGCTCAGGCGAAGCCGTTTCGCGAAAGCTGGCGACCGGAAACCATGCTTTTGTTGTCAGATTCGCTTCTCATTCAGGGGGCCGACAGTCATCAATTGGTAATGATCGATCCCCTCACTGGAAGCGTGCGGCGACGCATTTCACCGGATACGGCAACGGTCATTCTTGCGGTGGATGATGAATTCATCGTGGTGGCCGGACCCAAAAAAATCCAACGGCTGCGACTGGACAACCTCAAAGTCGACTGGGACACGGCACTTGTTGCGACCAACGTCGCTCCAACCGGCCCTGGCACGCGCCTTGACGAACATCTGTTGATTCCGCTTTCGGATGGATCGATCCAGATCGTCCGCTATTCGGACGGACAGTTGGGAGACAGGATTCCGGCATTGCGGCCTGCGTTCAGTGCCGGAGGATTGAAATCCATAGACGGCGACGTGGTCAGCTACGGCCCGGATCATGTTTCATTGTTTTCGCAAACCGGAACGGCCCCACCACTTCTACCGGAAACCATTGAACAGGCTCGGTTCCTGATCGAAACGGGACAGTTTGCCGATGCGGAAAAAATCCTCGCCGAATTCAAGCCCACATCGGAAGAAACGAACTCTGTCCATCGGTTGTTGTTCCGCATTGCAACGGCTCGTACGCTCAACGACCCCGCTCATCGCGACGATCACCTTAGAAACGCAGCACGTTACGCGGCGACATCGCAGGACAGTGCCATCGTGCAGTTCCTGACACTGGAAACGCAGCCGGACATCACGAGCGATGTGATTATAGATTTTCTGAAAGCCGCGCCGGCCGTACTAAATGCCGAATTGCCGGACCGCGCGTTGCTGAAACAGCAACTTCTGAGTCCGGTGGCAGACGATCCTATCGGTCATCGAACTTTCAGCGCTGAACCGAACTTTACGACGACCCGCCCGATGCGGAACCTCCTGCTGCAGATTCTTGAACAGCATCTGGCCGATCCTGACGTGTCAAAATGCGCGTCCTGGCTGTCGCCCGGCGCGGCTTTCGAATGATTTGTTGTCATAAAGCCAGACACCGCCGCTCTGGTTCTGCAGGACGAATTGCTTGGGCGGCGGACGAGGCAATCCAGACGGGCCGACTGACGGAATCCACATGGCACCTGCTGCTGCAGGCACGGCACTGCAGCATCAGATCCGAGCGCTCAGGCCGATTCTTCTGCATTGTTGCAGGCATCGGACGTGTTCAATGCACGGTTTGCCTCACTGGTTGATCGATTCAGAAATCAGCTGGCTGTGGAAGCCGCTCGCGCAGATCTGCAGTTGACGCCTCATCCTGCCGCATTGAGTCTGCTGGAGGTGGTACGGGCGGAGATGATGCCAACGGCAGATGCAGTGAAATCGCCAACTCCCCAGGAATCACTTGCTCAGGAATGGTCCGCATGGAAAGTTCACACATATTCGGTCGTGCCCGTCAATCCCGTCTCGGCCACCACGATGCCACAACCGAATCAAAGGGTATTGTTACCGCGTTATCGCGAGGATCAATTCCTGAGTGCTTGGCGCTGGTCCACTTTTCGCGAGCCGTCCGTGCTCGCCGTGCGTTCGCTGATCAAGTCTGACGTACCGCTCTGTACGATCGACGGCGGAATGTTTGATGCGTTATCGCTTGGCAACAGCGGCTCGGTGATGCGTTTCGGAAGTGTCGTCCTGGTGCAGAATTCCATGGGGCTGTCTGCCGTCTCCCTGATCGATCAGCGGGTCTTGTGGAGCCGTCGGATTCCGAATCAGTCATCCAGTGGCATGTGGCAGATTATGGCGGAAATGCACCTGTTCAACCTTTTTTCAAACTCGTCAATCGTCTGGCAGCAGGTGTTTGGTGGCGATTTGCGAATCTGCGGCGGCAATGATCGCTGGATCTGCGTGCAGTCGCCGTCACGCGTCGAAATGATCGATTTGCTGACCGGCCAGAACCTATGGTCGCTGCACACACAGCGTGGAAGCCAGAATGTGTTCGCAACCGAATCGTGCGTCTTCCTGAGCCACCTGCCAACGGGAGCACCGTACGAAGATCCGAAATCGGTAACATGTCTCAATCGAGCTGATGGCACAAGGCGGAAGTCCCGCATTTCTGTCTCAAAACTGTGGCAGACGATTCTGGCCACTGGCGATGAACTTGTGATTTTTGAACCGTTACCGGTCGGCCCAG
Organism: Planctomycetaceae bacterium; assembly: GCA_037719765.1. Taxonomy (GTDB): domain Bacteria; phylum Planctomycetota; class Planctomycetia; order Planctomycetales; family Planctomycetaceae; genus SXXK01. The sequence continues at coordinate 9,428 of JBBJME010000164.1, read as the reverse complement.
CGCCTGTCTCTTTGGATTGGGTCAATTCTGTGACGGGTGAGATTCGTCACAGTCTCCCATTGACGGATATGATCAACTGTCAGTTCATGGACGCGCGGACGCTGGTTTCCGTAACGAGCAAGGGCACATTCGAGATCATTGATTTGTTGACGGCCGAAAAAAAGGTCGTGCAGTTTTCTGCCGATGCCAATACTGACGCTGAGGCAGAAGAAGGAACGACGCCGGAACATCTCAAGAGAGCGTTGATCATGGCCGACGCGGCAAACTACTATGTCTTTCCATTTCCGGATCAGCAGGCTGTTCAGGTTCAGATGATGTTCGGATCGATGGGAGATCTTCCGCTCTATCCGATTAAGAAAGAGCTTCGGGCGATCGATCGCGCAACTGGAAAAATTCGCTGGGTCCGGGATGCTGAAGAGAATACCGCTGCGTGGTTCGAGCCGACGACCGATCCCATATTGCTGCTCGTCAATTTCTCCGCCCGCGGGAACAAAGCCAATGGACTGCGTCCTAACGCGATTCCCGGGCTTGTGATCCCCAACGACAGACGAACGACGATCTCTGGACTTTCCAGAATCGGCGGCGCGAAACTCTTCGACTACACCGTGTCGTCCCGCTTCCCGGTCCCCGGTCTGGAATTCAAAATCACCCCCCAGCAGCATCTTGACCTGCAGGCCTTCGGCAACCGCGTCCGCTTCGTCCCGGAATTGCCCCCAACTGCCGTGCCCTAGATCTCTGAGGCTTGAAAAAGGGGTCAGGAACCAATAGCCAAATGGCCCAGAGGGTGCTCCGCACTATTGGTTCCTGACCCCTTTTCCAAGCCGAGTGTGTTGACACTCAGAGTAAGTTCGTGACTCTTTTTCGTTCGGAGTTTGTATGCAGTGGATTGATCGTAATCGTCTGAAGGCAGAGGTGCTCGCCGGGACGTTCCTGAATCTGGGGTCGGCATCGGCTGCGGAGATCGCAGCCCAGACAGGTTTCGACTGGCTGTTGATCGATCTGGAACATGGTTCGGGCACGATGACCGAACTGCGCGGGCAGTTGCTTGCCACGCGCGGTACGAAGTCGGCTCCGATTGTGCGCGTGGCGTCTGCAGATGCGGATGCGGTCAAGTTTGTGCTGGACAGCGGTGCGGCGGGAGTCATGTTTCCGTATGTCGCCAATGCTCAGGAAGCCGCTCGTTGCGTACAGATGATGAAGTATCCGCCGCTTGGGACTCGAGGTGTGGCGCAGATTATTCGCGCGACAGATTACGGTCGCAACTGGCAGACGTATCAAGCCGAGGCAAATGCTGAATCGCTGGTGATCGTGCAGATCGAAACGCCGGAAGCGGCAGACCAGGCAGATGCGATGGCCGCCGTGCCTGGCGTCGATGTGTTATTTGTCGGCCCGATGGATTTGTCTGTTAATCTCGGACATCCCGGCGATTTCACACCGCCAGACTTTATCCGGCACTTGAAGAATGTGGTGCGGGCCTGTGAGCAACAGGGAAAGACAGCAGGCATCCTGTCAAGACCCGAACTGGTCGAGGCCCATCGACAACTCGGCTTCCGCTTCGTCGCGCTGGGCTCGGATTCCGGTGCCGTGGTTGCAGGACTGACCAATTCATTGAAGGCCATCACTTCTTTGTTGTTGCTACTGCTTGCCTTCCGTGCGTTTTGACCACCATGGCAGGCCGACGCCGCCGTCCATGGTGAGCGTGGTGCCGGTCATATAAGACCCTTCATCGCTCAGTGTGAAGCAGACCCCGTGAGCCATCTCGTCGCTGGTTCCCATGCGGCCCATTGGCAGACCTTCTGCCGCCTTCCTGCAGCTGCTCCTCTGTGAAGAATTTTCTTTCACCCGGCGTATCGATCCAGCCGGGATGAAACACGTTGACTCGAATGCCGGATTTGACAAGTTCGATCGCCGCCGTGCGTGCCATGTGGTCAATCGCTGCTTTGGACATATTGTAAGCCATCGCTGTCGGGAACGGGATGATTGCATGCGGTGAACTGATCACGGTAATGGCACCGCCTTTTCCCTGCTTCAGCATCTGCCGGGCGGCCGAGCGCACGCCGTGCAGCGCGCCCCACATGCTGACTTCGATGGTCCGTCGGAACCCATCCATGTCAGCATCGACCATGAGTTGTCGATCGCTGTAGACGGCGTTTGAAACAAAAAGATCCAGACTTCCGAACGCCTCGACGGTCTGCCTGACCATCGCTTCGACAGCTTTCAGGTCAGACACATCACAGGGGACAACGATGGCCTTCCTGCCCATGTCGCGAATTTCCTTCGCAACGTCTTCGGCCTGAGCCTTACTGGCGCTGCAATTGATCGTCACATTCGCTCCGCCCCGTGCCAGCGCGAGCGCTACTGCGCGGCCAATGCCTTTTGACGAACCGGTGACGAGTGCATTCTTGCTTTTGAAGCTGTAGTCCATGATCGTATTTTCAATTGCGAAAAATCGGTTTTGGTTTCTGAGCGGGATTCGATTGTGCCGGATGGCAAATCGAAGATCACGCGGAATCATGGTAGGCCGGTGCAGTTCCGTCAAACGTTCCTCGGTTGCCGCCCGTGAAACCGAGAATTCATTCCGCGCATCGTGCCTCCTTTTTGCTCAGGCTCCCGAATGAGGACAAAGCCAGGTGGAAATGGGTGAACCGCATCGGTTCTGCGGTCACTGCCATTCGCGAAGAAGCGGAACAGGAGATTGTTGACCTGATTGTCATGACCACGTCCGGTCGGCACGGATTCTTTGACGCATTGCGCGGCTCGACCACGGAACAAGTCGTCGAACACGCCCGCTGTCCTGTGCTCGCAGTGCATGCATGGTCTGAGTGATCGGCAATCCCGATAATAATCTACCTTACGCGGGCTTCGAAGGTGATCTCGCCGCGGTCATGGCCTTTGAGGGGCTGGTCGAGGTTGAACGTCAGGATGGAGCTGCCTTCACCGTTGTCTTCGACGAGGACTTCACCAGGATGCTGGCCGTCAATCGAAGCCGTGCCCGACAGGTATTCCAGACGCGGGGTGAGGTTATCGACGATGCTGACGTCGTAGACGTCGAAGTCACCGGTGTTCTCAATGCGGATCGTGAATGTGATGGTGTCGCCGGACTGAGCCATTTCATGATCGGCAAGTTTCACGACATGGATCTTGCCTCTGGTCTTTCGTTCGTCTTCCATCCCGACTGTCTGCTGCACCTTGAATGTGGCCCTGATCTGATTCGCATTGGTCGTGGAGGCGGTCAGCACAGGGTACTGGTCTCGTGTCCAGGACATGGCGTTCTGAATCTGCTGTTGCAGCACAAAGCCTTCGTGACGTTCCATGGAACCGTGGCTTGAGTAATGTCGCCCTTCGTGGCCTTCATCCACTTTGCGATTCTGTTCGACAGAATCAGTGCGACGCGCCTGCATGGCCGGTGTGGCGCCTTCCATGCCGTCAACCCGGTTGCGTGATTCGAGGCCAGACAGAATGGTGTCGTGAACATTTTCCTGAGCCGCATTGCCGGTCTTGATGTTGCCGATTCCCTGGCTGTCTCGTGCGCCGGCGGCTTTGTCAATCTTTGTGTCGGCCTGAAGACCGGTGACGGTTCGGACAGATCCGAAACGCGGTGCATACACGGCGACGCGATTGGACGGTGACGTGCGCGGGTCACCTGTGTGATCGGTGTACTTTGCGACGGTGTCTTCAGAGTCAAAGCCGCTGCGCTGACCTGCGACATAACCTGCCGGAGCATTTCGGTCGCCGCCGTCGAAGATGTATTCGTCCGGATAGATATCTGCGAACGGGGATGCTGCGATCGTTTCCATGCGATTGGATTGTTCTTCGCAGGGATCGGCTAATCGTCGTGGTTCGGCGGGAGTAAAAGTCGGGCTCACCCGCTGCTCAACGGGACGTGCTTCTTCGGTCTGAAAGCTGACAAGCTGAATCTGGCTGAAGGCCTGTTTACGAGCGTCTGCCTCAACTGCCTCAGGGCTGCTGATAGTGAATACCGAAGCTTTGGCGACGTTGCCGTCGATCAAGGCCGGCTTCACATTCATCCGTACGACCCCGTCTGCAGGGGCCGGAGTGCTGTTGGATGTCAACGTGTCCGGATAGTGTGCCTCAACCGGAGCGGATGTATGACGTGTCGGAATTTCAGACTTCTGCGGCAGCGAGGACGAAAAGACGTGATCGGGTTCTCGTTGTGCATGCGGAAGGATGCCACAGCCCGTATTCAGCATCAGCGCAACGCTGGCAAGGCCGGGGATCAGCAATCGAACAGGTCTTGATGTCGCTGAAAGCATTCGAGCGTTCCTGGTTGTCACGTTTACGATGCGCTCCGTGCCATAGGCACACAATGTGATCGCCCAGGGCAACGCCCTGGGTTTCTTCATGCCGCGTTGCGGCTCAAACAGCCTGTCAGCGGCTGGCGACGGACGATTTCGGTCTGCGTTTGTCGGAAAGTTTCACAACACCCGTGTGGACGGGTACGGAACCTCCAAGGTCAAAACCACCGCCTGAACCATAATACATATACGGCATGTAGTCTCCGGACGGCGTGCGGCCACCGATGCGAACAATGATCATCGGACGTCCCAGTCGATCCGCTTCCTGCAGAGCGTTGTCGGCAGGGTCGACGGACTGCGGGATTTCGCGACGCAGTGGATCCAGCATCGCTGCCAACTGAGGCTGTTCAAGATAAACCACGCGAGTCACCATGCGGCCGTCGATCGCTTCACGGATATCCGCTTCGGTCAGGACGACTGGAATCGGATAGTCTGCCGCGCGCCCATCGGGCGGATGCATGCGGTCCAGGATTTCAATCGAAGGATAGACTTCGACATTCGGAAATTCCGGCATGTCGGCAATTCGGAGTCGATAAATGTGTCCGGCGTTAACGGAGAATTGTGCCGGAGTCGCGAGTATGGCGTTCGGTTCCGCGGTCGCAGAGTACACGGACACCGTCCCGGCCGTGGGCAATTCGACGCGGACTGGCTGCAGCCAAGAAGGATCGTATTGACGTACCCGAGCCAGCGTGTCGGCGGCAAAGCCCGGCATCATCTTTTCGTTGAGCGGCTGAAAGGAATCGTCCTGCTGTCCCGGCGCTGTTGAACTCAGACCGGCCGCGACCGTGATCACCGCTAAACGCAGTGTGGCTTGCAGACCCGGAAAGAAATCGAAGATTGTGCTCATAGCAGTTTCCGACGTTGAAAGGTTTTCAGCATCGCATACGAAGCAAGGGCGATCGAAGTGGATGCTTCGAATCGCCCCCGCGGTCAAAGATCACTAACTGACAACTTAGAATCCGTACACACCGGCTGCCTGTGACTGCGGCGTTGAAACTTCACCCGGTGCGTGCACCGGATGACTCTCTGTGTACTGAATGTGGCGAACCGGTTCCGGAACGCTGTAGCCGGGATTGTGTTTCACATCGATCAGCATGTGATCCACGGGATCAGGCATATGGTTTTGGCTAAGGTTACGCATCGTGTGTGACTTGAGCCCCGCTGGTCCGCCGAGTGGAAGATGTGGAGGACCTGGCAAACCGATCGGTGTCGCGGTGATTGGCATTCCATAGACAGGTGTGGGTCCCATGCCGGAGACTGGTACAGACTGGCCCGGATAACCACCACCCGCAGCAATCATCGCACCGGGAACTCCCGGCATTTCGTTTGGAATGATCGTGATCGGTGAAGGCGGCAGGTACTGCCCTGCGTCTCCGTCGGCGATCAGATAGCCGACAGTCTGAACGGAGCCGTCTGCGGCAGCCACGACGCCACCGTCCATATTGAACTCTTTGTTACCGACTCGCAGAACTACCATGATCGTGCCCATGCGTTCGGCCTGTTCGATTGGATCCACACCGACGTCCAGAGTCGTTGAGACCAGCGTCTCGACACCGGCAATGGCTCGAGCCTGAAACTCCGGATCTGGCAGGTAGATGACTTTCGTCACCATGTTGTTGCTGCGAATGTGTTCCAGGTCTTCATCAGTCACTTCAACCGGCACAGTATTGTGCTGGAGGTAAGCAAACGTGTTGGGATGAGCCGATCGAACTTCGAGAGAGGGATACAGGCTCTGGCCTTCCCAGCCGTCGCCAGGGATGTTCGAGAACACCAACTGGTAAATGGCAGACTGGGGAAAGTCAGCCCGGCCTGGTACGAAAAGCTGGTTGCGGGCCAGTGCCGATCCCGACATCCAGCCGACCGACATGCCGTCCTGACCAATAAATTTGATCTGAGTCGACATGGGTGGACCGCCAGGGCCCATCATGCCGGGACCTCCGGGACAGCCGGGACCTCCAGGCTGGGCCAGCATTCCCAGGACACCAGGTCCGGGTCCATCGACCATCGGGCCCGGATGCTGCATCATGGCAGCAGGAGGCGCGACGTATTCGTTTGGCTTGAGGAGTCCATGGCCGCCGGGGCCGTTTACGGTCCCCAGTCCGCCTGAACCACCGTAGCCGGCGCAGCCCATACACACCACTACCAGGGCGCCAAGGGCCAGAAAGTAATATCTCATCGCTACCCCTTCCTTGAGATGCTGAGTGTTCGTTCCAACAGCAGCCCGCAGATGACCGTACTATAACTTGAAAACTTGCTGTGCCCGACTGTCCGCACTTTGCCATCGACCCCACCAGGGAGCCCACGGTACACTGCTTTTGCACGCTCGAACCGATCGGCGTGCTTCGGATTTTTGAGCAGAATCGCGGTTTCGATTGACGAAGCTGCCATCAGCTTTGCACCATTCGAACTCAAAACGACCCGGATGCCCAAACAATCCGTCGGTCCTTCCTCTCTTTCTTCGGGTCGTTACAGCTCGAATCTTTGGCAAATTCAGTAAAATCAGAACATGAATCACAAACCGAATCCTTTGACCAACCTTCCCGGACTCACAATGTTGGGAGTCGTCGCAGTCGTGCTGGCAATCGCGATGCACCAGGCTCCGGCAAGTTCGGCTGATGAGAAAGCTGTTCCGCCAGATACCGCCGCAACCGATGAGAAAACGCCGCTCACAGACGCTGTTCCATCGGAAACGCCGCCAGCGGACGCGTCTGCCGCAGATCCCGCGACTCAGGAAGCAACGGCAGCATCTGCCGATGTTCCCAACCCGACAGAGCTGCTCAATCAGGTTCGCAGCAAACTGCAGAGCCTGGATTCGCTGAGATGCGATCTGCATCAAACTGTGATGATGTCCGGCATGACACTGCGCGCGGCTGGTACTTACGCGGAAGCGTCAGGAAATCGAGTCCATGTGGAATTCCGGATTTTCCCCAGTCAACCAGCGGTGAAAGATGACACGAAGAAACTGACGATCGACGCGGAGCCTGCACCCCTGGCTCCGGAAACCTCGCGTGGCGAACTGACACAGGTCAGCGACGGCACGGTCCTTTTCACGCTCTGGAAGAACGGTGCCACCGTGCGAGTCACTCGCCGCAACCTGCGCGACATCATGGCCGCAGCGACTCAGGTTTCTGGCTACGATGCGGATCATGTGGCAATGGATCTCGGTGTGGGTGGATTGCGTGGCCTGATTTCGCGCATTGAGTCGCTGATGGAGTTTGCTCCCGTGCAGACAAAGAAGGTCGGTGATTCAGACTTCTTTGTCGTGCGAGGCCGTTGGAACGCAAAGACACGAAAGGAGCTTTTCCAGCTTCCGGATGACGTTATTGCTGATCCTCGCCCGCATGTGCCCGAGTATGTTGTCTTCTACATCGACGCAAAGACGCTGCTGCCGCGTCGCATCGAATATCGCAAACGCGCTGCTGACCCGGCTCAGAAGTTTGATCGCCCGATGGTGACGCTGGATCTTCGAAATGTCGTGCTGAATGAAACGCTGCCGGATGACATGTTCGTGTTTGCTGCGCCCGAAGGTGTGAAAGAGGAAGACATCACAGAACTGACAATTCAGTCGATTCAACAAACGACACAGGCTCCGGCCGCGACGGAAACACCCGCAACGTCAGTCCCCGCAACCGAAACACCAAAATAGAGTTCGTGAAGGTTCCTTTTTGGGAGGGTGACGCTCCTGCCGAGCCGCTGAAGGAGATTCATATTGACCACTTTGCTGGCGGGAAAGGAAACCCCTCGACAGTCATTTTTTGCAGGATGGGCGGTGTCGTTGGCTCTCCACGCCGCCCTCTTCTTTATTGCTGGAATGACGCTCCGTGGTTGTCAGCAAGGCAGTACAGGACAAGCGGGTGGTGAAGTCTTTCGAGACGTCGGGTTGTTTGTTGTCGACGGCGTTGACGACGGCACGTCGAATGGGACTGGCATCCGGACCTGGCGACTCGAACGTGACGCAGCCCGTCCAGGAACAGCAGCCGGATGAATCCACGACGGATAACTCGGTGCCCGATCACCAGAGGAATCGTGTTCCGAGGGAAGCCCCGGACATCGCTTCGCTGCTGAACGAGAATCCACTTGACTCCGCATCCAGCACAGACGGTGCGTCTGAATCGAAGCTGCCGTCGCTGATCGGGCCCGGTGATGCCATCGGCGGGAGTCGGTCGCAGTCGAGTTCCGGGACACGTTCGCTCATCAAACCGTCAGAAGCTGGCGGTGCGGCACGGATTGGCGGAACAGGCGGGCCCGGTGAAACCACCTTCATGAAGATCTCGGGCGTCGGCAAAACTTTTGTGTACATCATTGACACCAGCAGCAGCATGGGCGGCAGTCGACTAAAGATTGCGCAAAGCCAACTGAAGGCCAGCCTGCGCCTTTTGCAACCCAATCAGAAGTTCGCCGTCATTTTTTACAACGAGTATCGCGAACGACTGAAACTGCGTCGGCAGGACGATCAGTCGATGTATTTCGCGACCGACGTCAATAAGGAGCTTGCGGGCCATGAAGTGGATCGCGTCACTTCCGATCGCGGCACGGAACACATGCCGGCACTCCTGGAAGCCATCAGTCTGAAACCAGACGTGATTTACTTCCTCACCGATGGTGATGAACCGGAACTCTCCCCTGCAGAACTAGCTGAGATTCGCCGACTTGCAGGAAGTCTGACAATTCACGTCGTGAAATTTGGCGATGGAACATTGTCCTCTCGCGGTCCCACCTGGCTCGAACGCCTCGCCAGCCAGTCCAATGGCGAATACCGAGAGATCAACATCGGTAATCGCTGAAAAACCGCGTCTGTTCAGGGACTTGCAGGAATCGGAGCGTTCACCCGGCGACGGCGGAGATAGCCCGCTCCGCCAACACCCAGGGCGATGCTGAGCAGCACGATACTGCCTGGCTCCGGAACAATCGGTGCTTCTCCTGCGACGGTGCCAGGATTGAGGTCGGGTGGCGACACCGGATCGCCTCCAGTCGAAGGAATCTCCGGCAGCAACGGTGGCACAGGACATTCCGGTGGCGGAATCTCTGCCAGTCCGCCACCGCTGCCTGGTGTTGGGTCAGGTATTGGTGTTGGGTCAGGTATTGGTGTTGGGTCAGGTATTGGTGTTGGGT
>JBBJME010000019.1:0-44842 GCA_037719765.1 Planctomycetaceae bacterium | reverse complement strand
AGGAGGCACGATACGCATCGGCACGACGAATTCGCTGGTGTGTACTGCGCTGGAATGCGTGATCGACGGTGAAGCTTCGCGGCACGCTTTGCTCATCCCGAACGGGATCGACCTTGACCTCAATGGCAGCACACTGCTGCTTGATCTTCGCTCGAATTCTCATGGCGTCCGATTGTCGAGTCGATCGTCCATTCGCAATGGCACGATTAGAGTCATCCACAGCGAGAACAAGGGATCACAAGCCATCTGGCACGCTGGAATTGGGATCGGTGCTCCGTACGATGACGGCGGGACTCCCGCAAAACCGAGCCGCTTTTCCAGAGTGTCGGACTGGAAAATCGAGAACATCACGATCGATCAGCCATTTCCGGCAGCAGCCATTCAAATCATGTCCGAAGCGTGTCATGGCATCATCCGCGACGTTCGGATACTGGATTCCCCGAAGGCACTGCTCGGCATTGGCATGGACTGGGGGAGCGTTGGGAAAATAACGTCCGCCGACGAGACAATCCCTCACATGCGGGAACTGTGGGAACGGCATGAAATCTACACCACGCATCCACACGACATTCTGATCGAAGACATCGACATTGGACACCTCACGCGAAACGATGATGGCAACAACGCCGGAATTCGTTGTTCCGCATGTTACAACATCCAAATTCGAAACGTCCATGTGGCATCGGCTGCTTCGGCGGTCGCGATTTTCGGTGGAGACTGCGGTTTTGAATTTGCTCCCCTGGAACTCCGCCCGCTGGCCCATACCGGATATGCGATTGACGGCCTGGTAATCGACAAAGCGTTTCGATACGGGATTGTCCTGAACGGACTGGCTGACAATGTTTTTCGATCCAGTCAGACGCACGGCTATCAAACGCTCATTGACCCGACGCAACCGGGTTTGAACGGCATCACGATTTCCAACAGTCAATTGAGCGGAGACCGGACGCCTGATTCATACGGAATGTTTATCACTTCCGTGTCGCATGCTGAAGTTCGGGACGTCACGCTGAAAGACTTCGCAGCGGGAGTTCGGATCAAAGACTGGATCGACGGTCTGCATTTCAGGAACACAGACCTGTCTGATAATGATCAACCGCGTTCAATCTTCAGCAGCACTGGGCATCAAAAAGGCCTGATTTTTGACTGACGGCAAATTCCCTTTCATCTGACGCATGCCACGCAGGCACTGCTCTGTCGTTCATTGCCCATCGCACGATGAGTCCGGTTGATCCCGATCTTCGTGCGAAGATGCGCTGGGTGAGTCTGTTCTGGATTCAGACGCGGACCATTGAATGCAACTACTGCATGGGTCACTGTGAAATGCTGCTGGAAGTTGCGGGCCTTGATACGCAAGCGGTCGCCGAACGAACACGCCAGTTGGCCAGCAACGACTGGTCAGCGTTTCCGGCGGAATTCAAATCGAACTGCGATTCGTCGCGGAGCGACCGCATGATGGTAGCCGGGGGTTTCAACCCTCGGACCGCTCCGGGATCAATTCCAGTTCAGCCGCAATCGGTTGCAGAGCGGCGATCACGAAGGCGATGTGTTCGTTGAGATCGACACCCAGGTCGGCGGTGCCTCGCGTGATATCGTCGCGATTGACGGCGGCGGCGAAGGAGAGTTGTTTCATTTTCTTGCGGACGCTGCTGGGTGCCATGCCGTCCAGTCGCCCTGGACGCATCAGAGCACACGCGACAATAAAGCCGCAGAGTTCGTCGCAGGCGTACAGTGTCTTGTCGAGACGTGAGACGCGGGGACAGTCGGTCAGATAATCGGCGTGCGACTTGATTGCGTAGATCACATCTTCCGGATAGCCGTGCTGTTTCAGAATCTCAGCGCCCTGCAAAGGATGGTCGGGCGGATCGGGCCAGCGTTCATAGTCAAAGTCGTGCATGAGGCCGACTGTGCCCCACTTGTCGACGTCTTCACCGAAATGCACGGCGTACGCACGCAAGGTCGCCTCAACCGCCAGCATGTGGCGAATGAGGCTTGGGCTTTGCGTGTACTCGTGCAGAAGTTTCAGGTCTTCGTGTCGCGACATTTTTCAGAACTCTCCCACAACTTCACCGCCCTGGATCGTGGCGAGCGATTGATAGACACCGCCGTCGATATTTTCCGAGATGAAGTGTACAGATCCGTCTCCCAGACAGAACTGTGCGCCGCCGACGTGATGACTGCTGAAGTCGTCAAAATGTGTCGAAGGATGATTCGGCACATGATCGGCGGAACCGCAGACTCGCTGAAACGCTTCTTCGCCTTCTGCAATCATCCCCGGCCAGCTGCTGAACCAGTTCAGATCGGCCTTCGTTTTACGTTCGCCCGTCATCAGCGTCTGAGATGTGCCGTCCGTCAAATCCCGCATGCGAACGCTGCTGTTGTGGTAAAACATTCCCCTGCCTTTACATGTGCCGTCGGCCATGACGGGAAGGGTACCGGGTGAGTTCTCACAGTCATCCAGATTCTCGGGTCCGAAGACGCCGAGATAATTTGCGGTCGGAAGTTCTGCGATGACGGTCGTGCTGCCTTCCTGATTGAGTTTGAAGTAGTCAGGTTTTGGATCAGACGGACATTTGTATGCCTTGATCTGAACTCGCAGAAACGCAGCGTTGGCCGGGTCTGTCAGCGGCAGTGCGGAATTGAACAGTTGGTATGTGTTGTTCTGTTCCATTTGTGGCAGAATCATGGCTCCCCAGCCAACCCCGCTGGTGCCCTCATGAGCACTGGGAATTCCCGCATCCACGGCGATCCAGCCTGACGGAAAGACGTTGTGAACGTCGTGATAGTTGTGCAGTGCAAGTCCGATCTGTTTGAGGTGGTTCTTGCATTCGGTTCGTCGAGCCGCTTCGCGAGCCTGTTGCACGGCGGGAAGAAGCAGAGCAATGAGGATCGCGATGATGGCAATCACGACAAGCAATTCAATCAGCGTGAAGCCACGCCGGATTCGGGTGTGCTGAGATAAGCGCATAGAGAAAACTCCGTATTATAAACTGCGCAGGAATGAATCAGAGAAAGTCGCGCGGCGAATCAGATTGATCATCCACAGCCGCGCATGAGGTGTTTCGCCTCCACGCCAGGCATCAATCGCTGGCCTGGATTCCGAGTGTTACAACGGCGCATCGCGCCGTTGGGGTCAAGGCAAAACAATCAGGCCGCGCATGCGCGAGTTCACAGAAGGCGCAGGACTGCGCGACAACGAACTCAACAGCGGCCAGCTCGGCCTGCTGGAGGACCTCGGGCGATTGGAATGCAGCTGGAAGCAGGTGCGGCAAATTCCCTTTCCATTTGGAGCTGTTCGAACAACGGCTCCGTCACGGTCGGTGCTGCGGTCAGGACGGGATTCGATACGGCCTGACCGATCACATAGCAGATGCTGCACGTATGGTGGTCGTGCGGCACGGCTGGAGAATTGTGATCGGGCGTTGGGTTCTCGGGAGCGACCGGGTGCGAGACTCTGTGCGAATGTTCAGCGCAGTGGCGATGAGAATGAGTCGGATGGGATGAGTGTGCCGATTGTGAGCACTCATGACCACACACGTCATGTTCAAGGTGATGCAACCACTGGCCAAGGAATGACATCGTCAGAAGTGCCGCACAGGCGGCAATTCTGGCAGAGTATTCAATTCCTGGTCTCAGAGAAGGCACTTCATGGATTCCGGAGAAATTGGCACATTAAGAAAAACCGACATCTCATTTGGGAGTGTGGAGTAGAGTTGAATGTGGTTCAAGGGCGGAAAATCCAATTCAACAAATACGCCTGTTCAGAGAATACGCATTCCTGAGCGTCAGTTGTGGTGGATTCCCGATTATTTCGCATTGAACCTGATTTTTTTAGGAATTGAATGACGATTGCCAATGAATGTGCTCCGCGAATCCTTTCGAGCCATAAGTGGGGAATTGTCACCACGCTGGGGGTAACCGCTGTCCGTGACCGAAGGGACATTCAACGCAGAATTCTTTCTCCAAATCTGCAACATACGGAAGAATTCAATCGGTACGCGTTTGCAGCCGTGAAGCCAGGTTGTCACAACTCTGGCCTTGCGGCAGGTTGTATCTGGCTCCCATGATGAATTGGTTTTGTGGCTGAGGAATTCTCGCCGATGGCACATGAATTTACAATCTCTGAAGAAGTCATCGTCCGGTCACGGCATGTGCGGCTGGCTCAGTTGCGATCACCAATGTGCTGTTGCTTGATTCCGAAATTACGAGATCGGTTGATGAGCAGTCTGGCCGAATATCACGTCGTCGCAGGGAAACGGGAGATTCAATTCTGCATGGCGCTGGAAGAAGCGCTGAACAACGCCTTCTATCATGGGAATCTGGAGCTCAGTTCGAAACTGAAAGAAGACGGATCGTCCAGATTCATCGAATTGGCGGCTGAGCGCGAAGTGCTCTCACCCTGGTGCGAACGGTCGGTGCAAGTCACCGAACTGGTGAGTGCGTTTGGCCTGTGGCTGACAATTCAGGATTCCGGCAACGGCTTTGATGTTCAGGCCGTCGTGGATCGGTGCAATGACCCGGAGATGATGTTCGCCAGTGGACGCGGATTGATGCTCATGCGTGCATTCGCAGATGAGTTGTTTTTCAACCGCGAGGGAAATGAAGTGACGCTGGTTCTCTACGCGGACGGACAGGAGCGGGAACTGCCATTGGGAAGTTCGTCGTCGTCCGGAACGGAAAAGCGCCGCGTTGTCGCCTGACGACACACTTTTCCGCCTGAGCAATCGGCGAAAGCGTGTGTACGGAATTGTGTGCAATCCCGGTTGGATCAATAGAACGCCGTCGCCAGCCGTTTGCGGAGATCTGCAGCCAGCCGGGATTTGGGACCCATCACCGTCAGCAGACCGACCATCACTTCCTTCGCTGGCACGCCCACGACGCCGCGATCTTTCTTTACGATTTCCAGACACATTTCACAGGCTTCTTCGAACCGGCTGTCTGCTCCGTAGGCTTCCGCGAGTTTCAGTTGCAGCTTGAGGTCATCAGGGCTTTCCTCAAGTGCCTTCTTTGCTTCCACGACTCCGCCGGATTCTTCCGCCTGACTGCGCATTTCCAGTTGCGCGACCAATGCCTGAGCCTCTGGTTCCAGATAGCCGCGCTTGTTGAGTTCATCAATGATCTCACGAGCTTCCTGATCGCGATTCAGTTCCAGCAGGACGCGCGCGTGCGTAATGCGAAACTCGGCGATCTCGGGTTCCAGCTCGCTGGCCTTCCGATAGGAAGCTTCGGCCAGTTCCAGTGAACCGTCCGTTTCGTGTTGCTGACCCTGTTCAAACGCTTCCGCCGCAGGAGACGGCATAAACGACTTCAGCCATTCCCGCAATTCCGCCTCGGGCTTCACTCCCGCAAATTGACTCACCGGCTGCCCATCCAGCATGGCCACCACAAACGGGATCGACTGCACACCGAATGCCCCGGCGATCTCCGGGCACTGATCGACATTGACTTTCACAAGGCAGAAGGCACCTTTGGCTTCGGCGGTCAGCTTTTCCAGAATCGGAATCAGCTGCTTACAGGGAGCGCACCAATCTGCCCAAAAATCCACGATGACCGGTCGTACAGTGGACTGCTGGATGACATCATTTTGGAATGTCTCCATGGTGGTATTGATGATCGATGGCTCTGACATAGGCAGTACTTTGAAAAGTTCGGGAAACGGAAAACGGGGATGATACTTATCCCAACCACGGCGATCACGCTGATCTAGCCATAACCCCGGTTTCTGTGTTATGATCCGGCTTTCGCGAGTCGCATGCTCGGGGCAACAGTCGTTTGCAGTCGATCGCGGCTCGCGAACAGGTCTATCAGGTAAGGTGTGAACTCTCATGTCGAAACGATTCGGAACATGGATGCTCGGATTGGTAGCATTTCAGTGTTTTTCAGTGCATCGTGTCCGTCGACCGCGGCGCAGGCGAAGTCTCCTCAGAGCAAACCAGCCGCGAAGGCCAAGCCTGCTGCGGGAAAACCAACTGCGGAAAAGTCGGGGGCAGGAAAAGCGGTTCCAGGAAAGGCGGCTGCGGAAAAACCACTCGGAGAAAAGCCCGCCGCCGCAGAAACGCCACTCCTCACAATCGGTTCCAAGGCACCTCCGCTCGACATTGAGCACTGGATCAGCAACGGAAACGGCAAGTTTAAGCCGGTGACGAAATTTGCCCCGGGCCGGGTGTATGTCGTGGAATTCTGGGCGACATGGTGCGGTCCATGCGTCGCCAGTATGCCGCATCTTGCTGCGACGCAGGCCAAATACGCCGACAAAGGCGTCCAGATTGTGAGCATCAGTGACGAAGATCTGGAAACCATCCAGGGGTTTCTGGCAACCAATGTGCGAAGTTCTAAACCCGCTGACGCTGCGAAAGAAGGTGAAAAGGCTTGCGAGAAGGCAGTCGAAAAGGATGCGAAGGCGGAGAAATCTGAGAAGCAAACGTACGCTCAGCTCACCAGCGCTTACTGTCTGACAACCGACCCCGATGCTTCGGTCAGTATCGACTATATGGAAGCGGCCGCGCAGAACGGAATTCCCACTTCATTCATCGTCGGCAAGACCGGGTTGGTCGAATGGATCGGGCACCCAATGAGCCTGGATAAGCCACTGGAACAGATTGTCGCCGACAAATGGGATCGTGCGGCGTTTCTAGTGCAGTTTAAGAAAGAACAGGACCATGACTCACTGATGGCAAAACTTGGCGCAAAAATGCGCAAGGGCGACACCGAGGGAGCGCTCGCGATTATCGCCAATGCAAAGAAAGCTGCCGCAGGCGACGCCGCCTCCATCACGATGCTGGACAAGCTGGCGTTTCAGATCCGGGTCACGCCGATCTTTGCGAAGATTGAAGAAGGTGACGTCAAGGAAGGCATCGCGGAACTGGATGAAATCATCAAGACGGCCACCTCCGAACAGAAGTCTGAGTTGAGCATGATCAAATTCAAGCTGCTGGTGGAATCGGAGGAATTCGATGCCGCTGCAAAGGCACTCATGGTTGTTGCAAACGATAAGAACATTGATGCAGATTCAATCAACCAACTCACCTGGCAGATCTATGAAGCTGCCAGAGACGATGCGCAATTTCCAATGGTGCTGGTGAATGCCGCGGCGGCAGCCACAGAGAAGGCTCTGGCCACATCGCCGAAGAGCGGCATGATTCTTGACACTCTGGCGCACCTGGTGCATCACCAGGGCAAGCTGGACCGCGCGATCGAATTGCAGACCCAGGCGCTCGCAAACTCCGATGACTCCAGTGACGCAGGCAAGAAAGAAATGCTGGCATACCTGAAGGAACTGAAAAAGGAAAAAACAGTCAAATAACGCACCTGTTGCCGGGCAAACTGTGATCAGGGCGCATCCGGACATAGGTGGTATTCCGAAATACATCGGAGGTATGGAGGCTTAGAACCTGAAGGTGAGTTCGCTACAATGCAGCGTACTGAATCTGATACGTTGGCCTCCATCACTGCGGTGAATGCACATGATTCAAAACTTTGCAAGGACTCTGCGAACTGACCTCCTGAGTCACCTCACCCTGCGCTGGTTCGCCAGCTGCGTCGCTGCGGTGACGGTTCCTGTGTGGCTGGCACAAACTCTAATCGCTGCGGAATCAGTGCCGATTGTGCGTTGGGATTTTGGAGCGGAAGAAGCCACGCCTCTGGCATCGCACGGTGGCGTGCAACGCGATGCGCCGGGGCCACGACCACCGGAGTATCCGGATTTTGCGCCTGACAATACGGCCGTCAAACTGGATGGCAACGGATCGCACTTTTCGCTCAACGACACCGGAGTGCAAAGTCCGTTTGACTTTACAAACGGCGATACCGTGACGCTGGAAGCGTGGGTGCAGGTCGATTCGCTCCGCGCCGGCGAAAACGTGTATGTGATCGGAAAAGGACGGACTGGCTCCAGTGGCTTTGCGGCGGACAATCAGAACTGGGCTTTGCGTGTGCGCGAGACGAAGGGCAGGGCTGGCGTCAGCTTCCTGTTTGCGACGGCACCGGTGAGCGGCAAGCCAAAGTCCGGTGAGCAGTGGCATCGCTGGACCACGGAGAGTGGATTTACGCCAGGAAAATACTGGCATCACATTGCCGTGTCTTATCAGTTTGGCGATCCAGAAAGCATTCGCGGATGGATCGATGGAAAGCCGCAACCCGGTGCATGGGATATGGGTGGCGCGACTGCGGAGGCTCCGGTTGTCGATGATGACGCCATCTGGATCGGATCTTCGCAAGGCGGTGCGTCGGCGAACAGTTTTCGCGGTTCACTCGATGCGATTGCCGTCTATCGCGAAGTCCTTGATGACAAAGTCATGACGACGAGATTTCGCCGTGTCGGCGATGAGATTGTGGTTCAACCGACTCCGGAAATCATGCCGGATTTCGGCGGGCTGTCAACGGGCAGCACATTGATTTCGCTGCATGAAGGCATGCCGGACTATGATCGCTGGTTGAATACCGATGAGAAGTTGCCGAACGAAACGCTTCGCTGGAACACCCAGACGTTCCTGCTGGACCGCCTGCCGCAGCGCTACGACACGTGGGGAATTCGCGCAGACTGGAAACCGCCTGTATTGGTCCGACTCGCCGCGGACGTGCCGCTGACTCCCGGGACGCATCGCTTCCTGATGCGGGTGCGAGGGCTGAGTCGACTGTGGGTTGATGGACAACTGATCGCGCGGAGCAAGCCGGTGTCTGGTTCGCCGAGTGGTGAAGAACCGATGACGCCGGTCGCCGGATCGCCGCTGCCTGGTTTGAGAATTGCCGAACATCGTCAGCAGGAAGTGTTCGGCGAAGCCAACGTGGACGACGACGGAGTGTGCCGCGTCGTTCTGGAAACACTCGTCGGTGGTAAGGCGTTTCGCACTGATCCCGGCGAAATCTGCGTTGCCGTCGAAGCCAATGACGGAAGCACCTTTTTGCTGCTGAATGCAAACGGCTCTGAGCCCGTCGCGTTGACAGACGCCGACG
The DNA here is from genome assembly GCA_037719765.1 of Planctomycetaceae bacterium. Classification (GTDB taxonomy): domain Bacteria; phylum Planctomycetota; class Planctomycetia; order Planctomycetales; family Planctomycetaceae; genus SXXK01. The sequence continues at coordinate 35,890 of JBBJME010000019.1, read as the reverse complement.
TCACTGTCGCACTTGCGAAGCTGGAAAAGTCGCTGCAGACATTCGATACGGAGACGCGTCGCCACGCGGCATCCAGCCAGGACAAATTCTGGAACATGCGACACGACTTCGCTCGCCAATGGTCCGCACAACATCCTTTGCCGCCGGTGCCGGAATCCGCTGCCCATCCGGTCGATGCTTTTCTTGCGGCGAAGATCCAGCGTGCAATGACCGCGTCTTCCGAAACGCCGATCGCAGAGGCCCGAAAGTTTCACGGCGACGTTCTGCCGATCCTGCGAGACAATTGTTTCCGTTGTCACGGTGACAAAATCAATGGTGGCTTGCTCCTGAATTCGCGTGAGGCCGCAATCAGGGGAGGCGACTCTGAAATGCCGGCTCTTACTCCCGGCAACGCAGAAGAAAGCGAGCTGATTCGTCGCATTCGTTCGACGAATCCCGAGGAGCGCATGCCCCCTGGCGGTGACGGATTAGAACAACAGCACATCGCTGTGCTGGATGCGTGGATCAAAGACGGTGCGAAATGGCCTGCCCCACCGGTGACGGAGCAGGACATCACACCGCCTCCGCTGCTGACCGACACTGCATTTCTGCGGCGCATTTTTCTGGACACCGTGGGTGTGCCACCCAGTGAACACGAAGCACGCTGCTTTGTCGCCGACAGGTCACCCGACAAGCGGATGCGTACCATCGACCAGCTTCTTGCCGATGCGCGGTGAGCAGATCACTGGATGGGCTACTGGCAGGACTTGCTGGCTGAAAACCCGACGTTGATCAATGCCAGTTTGAACACGACCGGCCCGTTTCGATGGTTTCTGTACGACGCACTTTGTGACAACAAGCCATTGGATCGCATGGTGACCGAACTGATTCTGCTCCGCGGAAGTCAGCACGAAGGTGGCAGTGCGGGTTTTGGCATCGCGGCGAATAACGATGCTCCGTTCGCAGCCAAAGGACAAGTTGTTGCCAGTGCTTTCCGGGATCGAACTGCAGTGCGCGTTGTCACGATTCGCCTTTTCACAGCACAAAACAACGGGATCTGTACTCACTGGCAGCGATGTTCGAGCAGAAACCTGTCACCGTGCCTGTCACCAGCCGTGTGCCGGACGCTTTCTTCGCAAAGCAACACCGCGCATCGCTGATCAAAGTGACGCTCAAGCCCGACGAATCCATAGTCCCTGCATGGCCATTTGCGGACGTGACCGGCAGCATTGAGGACGAGTCCCTCGCGGCACTTATCCAGGCACCGAAGAGCACACGAGAACGCCTCGCCGCACTGATCACGTCGCCGCAAAACACGAGATTCGCACAAGTCATTGTTAATCGCGTGTGGCGACGTCTGATCGGTGCCGGCATTGTGGAACCACCGGATGACTGGGAAGGACATGCGCCGAGTCATCCCGAATTGCTGGAGTGGCTGGCGCAGGAATTTGTCACGCATGATTACGACCTAAAGCATCTCTCGCGGTTGATCCTGACATCCGATGTGTATCAGCGTTCCGCCACGGGCGCGAATCGTGCGACCTCTCCCGAGCTGCGATTCTTCGTTGCGCCGGATCGGCGACGGATGTCCGCTGAACAGGTCGTCGATTCTCTTTGCGCGGCAGCAGGCCAGGACCTGGATGTGGAAGAGTTGACATTCGATCCTGACGCGCGACGGCCCGCCTCGAATCGGCTCACGCTGGGCGTGCCGCGGCGAGCGTGGATGTTTGCCAGCCTTGCAAATGAACGCGATCGGCCGAGCCTTGGTTTGCCGCGTGCCAGAGCCATCACAGACATCATGGAGGCGTTTGGCTGGACCGGATCGCGTCAAAATCCTCGCACGGATCGCGAAACCACTCCCAACGTACTGCAACCCGGCGTGCTGGCCAACAGCACGGCATCGGTCCTGCTCACACGCGCTTCGCTGAGATGCGGGCTGGCCGAGACGGCGATCAATGCGACATCTCCTGAGCAACTGGTGGACAGCATTTTTCTGCGTTACCTCAGCCGGTTGCCGAGCGATTCGGAACGCGCACCGCTGGCAAAGGCGCTGGCCGTCGGCTTTGACGAACGCCTGCTGCGTCCTGAAGAGATTCAGGCCGCAGCACCGCTGGAGCCACTCCCGGCAGTCACATGGTCAAATCATCTCAGCCCGGAATCCACCACGATCGCTCTGAAACTTGAACAACGAGCACGCAACGGTCCACCACCAGATCCCCGGCTGCGACCTGAATGGCGTGAAGTTTATGAAGATGTCGTCTGGAGCATCCTGAACATCAGCGAATTTGTCTGGATTCCGTAAACTGTTGAACCCTTGGTCGGAGACCAAGCCGCATGTCAAGTGCGTTTTCCGTAGCTTGGACATTCATGTCTGAGACTTTTCCAGAAAACGTTCCAAGGGCGCACGATTCTTGAATCACAACAACTCTTCCTGCGACAGCGTTTCCTGGCAATGCGACGGACATGAATGTCCATCCTACGTATGCACATTCCTGGATTGATCAACGAGCTGGAACAAACACTATGCATCGCCGAAAATTTGTCACAACCAGCGCAGCGGTCGTTGCAGGCTCGACGCTCAATCAGCGAGTTCGTGCCGAGACACCGCTCAAGGGCAAAGCGGAACATGTGATTTCGATCTGGCTGGGCGGCGGAATGGGCGCGCTGGACACCTTCGATCCGAAACGTGTGGGGGACCCGAAGGAAAAAATCGCAGGCTCGTACTATGAGAGTATCGAGACTGCCGTGGATGGCGTCCGCGTCTGCGAGCACTTGAAACATCTGGCACCATTGATGGATCGGGTGACTGCCATCCGCACGGTCAACCACAGTGTGATTGACGAACACGCCGCGGCCACGAACTTCATGCATACTGGTCGTCCGGTCAGCGGCACAGTCGTGTATCCCTCCCTCGGCTCGGTGGTGGCGCATGAACGCGGTGCGGTGGCCGACGGAGCACCGCCGTATGTGCTGATCGGTTATCCAAACGTCACACGGGGGCCAGGATTTCTCGGTGCCCGAGACAGCTATCTCTATCTCACGGATACCAGTCAGGGACCGGCCGGCTTGTCTCGCCCTCAAAGCATCACACTCGCACGGCAGTCGCGACGTGAAGGATTCCTGGCCGCACTCAGGAATGCTCAACCTCCCGGCGATGACGCTCGACTGCGCGAGTATGAAGAGGCGATTGACCAGAGCCTGAAACTCAGCGGGCCGGAGTTCAATCGCAGTTTCCAGCTGGGTTCAGAACCGGGCGACCTCCGCACGCGGTATGGTGGCGAGTTTGGTCAGCGCTGCCTGCTCGCCCGACGACTGATCGAACGCGGCGTGCGGTTCATTGAAGTGTCGCACAACCTGAATTTCCTGAACGGTTCCGGCTGGGACGTTCACAACGGAGGCATTCTGCAGCAGCACGCATTGATTCAGGAGCTCGACACGGCGGTGAGTAAGCTGATCGCCGACCTGGAACAGAAACAAATGCTCGACAGGACACTCATCGTGATTACGACGGAATTCGGACGTCCGCCTGAATTCGACAGCGGCGGCGGTCGTGGCCATCAGGGCAGCTCCTTCAGTTGTGTTCTTGCAGGTGGAGGGATGCAGCATTGCGGCGCGTACGGGGAGACTGACGAACTCAGCAAGAACAACGTCACTGACCCGGTCAGTGTCGCCGACCTGTTTGCCACAATCCACGCCGCAGTCGGCATCGACTATGCAAAGAATCTCTACGACGGCGACCGCCCCGTCCCCATAACCGACCGGGGCCAGCCGATCGCAAAGCTGTTTGGGTAATGGGTGATTGTGTATTGTGTAGGAATCATTCCACCCTTGTTTTCTGGAAAAGTGATCCGACCGACCGTCCGGAGACTGTAATCTGATGGCCGGTCCTTACCGGATTGCGTGGGTTTTTGGCAAAGTCACGCACACCAGTTTACCTTCCGCGTTGCGTCCGTAAACTCGCCCATCGGAGAGAACCGGGACCGTCCAGCAGCGGCCCTCGAGGAATGCGGACCTGGCAAGTTCCACATAGGCATCTGGCGACGCTTTGGCGAGGACCAGTGTCCCGTCTTCTGTCAACACGAGTAACTTGCCGTCCGTAATCAGCACTGAACCGCAGCCGAGTCCACGTTGTCTCCACGCCAGTTTTCCTGTCGTGAAATCGATGCTGTTCAGCGTGACAAGTCGACCCAGATGCGCATCGCCGTCAAAACCGTACAGATGTCCGTTCCGCAGGATGGAATTATTGAAATGATTTCGCATCTCCGTGTTTTTGTACACGAGTTCCAGTGATTCACCCTGAAGTTGAAACAGACCGCATCCGACCTTGTAACCCGTTGAGACAAAGATCTGATCTCCCACCATGCTGGGAGTTGTGGCGTTAGTTCTGTAGGGAGATTTCCATTCGGTAAATGCAACCTGGGTTCCGTCTGCGGAATCGACAATTCGCAGGCCGTCACAATCCAGCGTGGCGATCAACAATTTCCCGCCATGCTGAAAAGCGGCGGCTGATCCATATCCGGCTTCATGGATTTCTGTTTGCCATAATTTGTCGCCGTTTGATTTGTCGAATGAGACAACTCGGCCTGCCTCAAGGATCAGTTGCTTTCCCAGAATCCGTGGTGAGCTGCTGAAGCCCCATTCAGGAAGTTTGACGTCGAGCTCCTGCTGCAGCAGCTTTTCCCAAAGAACTTCTCCGTCTGCTGTGTTCAGGCAGAACAACTGACCTTCCTTGCCAACTGTGTAGACTTGATTGCCATCGACTGTGGGCGTGGAACACGGACCGCCTTCGTGCAGATTTGGAATCAGTTCTCCAGGATACTCATGCGTCCAGAGGACTTCACCGCTCTGGCGATCGAGACACCAGACGGTTTCTGTGCCATCTTTGTGTCCCATCGCAAACAAACGATCCCCCGCGACGGACATGGAACTAAAGCCCGCGCCGATTTCACGAGTCCATTCGATCGGCAATCCGTCTTCTGGCCAGGCATCGGCAAAGCCCGTTTCCCGCGAGATGCCGTCATGATTGGAACCGCTCCAGTTCGGCCAGTCATCGGACTGAGCGGAAGACAGAATCGATATCCACAGCGACAGGGGCAGAAGGATTCGTTGGATGAACGTGCTGCTTAACGTCGGAGTCATCTGCCTGGTTCCTTACCTGTGTGTGTTGTGCGTGATCGGTGTCTACCTCATCAACCAGAATCAGCAACACGTACAGAAACTTTGCAATACTGTCGGGTGTAGTTCCAGGTTCGATATTGCAGCTTCCGGGGCGATGCCCCAGGCTTTCACATTGTGCCGCGCTGCGGCAAACCGCTCCGGCCACACGATCCGTGCCGACGGAACAAAACCCGAATAACTCAGACGCCCTCAAGAACCCGATTTTTGCGCAGCCCATGGCCGGTGCTACGACTTCGCGGCTTCGGTGTAGTACCATTCGTTCGACTTGGTCTTCGCCTGTTCACCGGGAATGCCTCCGGTCCAGGTACCGGGAGCCGTCTTGCCTTCGCGGTAGAGCGATTCCATTGGTTCCCACACGAGATCCACTTTGTCTGTAAAAAGATCGCCGATCAGCAGATCCGTTACGGTTCCCTGCAGGTGCGGGAACGTCTTGACGAAGCGTCCAAAGTTGAAGCCATCGTAGTACTCACAGACCAGACGTCGCATCCGGTCGATGCCGGCGTTCAGAGTCGGGCCCCATTTGCCAAGCTGAGCTTCCGTCAGATTTTTCTTTTCGAGTCCCTCCACGATTGCGTCTGCCGCCATTTCGCCGGACTTCAATGCCAGCAGAACCCCGGACGAATACAGCGGGTCAAGGAATCCAAACGCATCGCCGACCATCACATAGCCATCGCCCGCAACTTTTGTCGAACGATACGAATAGTCGCGCGTGGCATGATAACCTGACACTCGTTTTGCGCCGGCGATCCTTTCTTTAACCGCAGGACAGGCTTCGATTTCTTCGTGATAAACCTCTTCATGAGTTCCTCGCCCTTTGAACAGGTAGTCGAATGGAGCCACAATTCCAATGCTCACGCGGTTGTTGTGCAGTGGGATGTTCCAGAACCAGCCGTTCTTGCTCTCCGTCTGCAGCACCACCGTTGCACCCTCGTCACGACCGGTGTCGCGATAGGCACCTTCCCAGTATGTCCAGATTGCACCCTTGTTGAGTACGGGATCCCAGATTCGCAGTTTGAGCCGGTTCATCAGCATGCCGCTCTGACCACTGGCATCCACCACGACTTTGGCGTTGACCTGCGCAGTCGTCCCATCGGGCCGCTGAATGCGTATGCCCGTGGCGCGATCACCGTCGAACAGCACATCCAGCACGCGAACACCTTCGTGCGCATCCACACCATGTTCACGGGCGTTGTTAAGCAGCATCAGGTCGAACTCACTGCGTTCGACCTGCCATGTCTGTGAGCATTCATGCGGCTTGTTCTCGGAGAAATAAAACGGAGCAGACGATTTTCCGTTGGCACTGACGAACTGCACACTGTGCTTGCGAACAAAGTGGCTCTTGCGCATCTTGTCCAGCATGTTCAGACGCTGGAGAACCCAATACGTTTCGGGAATCAGCGATTCACCGATGTGGTATCGCGGAAATGTCTCTCGCTCGAACAACTGAACCTTGTAGCCCTTTTGCGCGATCAACGTGGCGGTGGTTGAACCAGCCGGGCCACCTCCGATGACAACCACATCGGTTTCAATAATTGACTGGGGGACATCGTTAAACATCGAAAACCTCGTGAACTTTTTTCCGGTGGTGTATCAGTTCAGGAAAGGTCGCCACTCTCCGGACAACTTTTTCCTTGCAGACTCGAGCGATCTTAGGCCAGCAATAAACACTTGTCCAGACAAGTGTTGTCGAAACAGACAATGTGCTGGCACGGAAAAACGTCGTTTTACCTGGCAAATCGTTCACAGCGCAAAGAAAAAGGGCACTCGTGTCCATGACTCGAGCGCCCTGTTTGGTATTCTGGATGTGCGGATTCACCGAAAATCAGCGGTCAAAATTCAAAAGCCCTGCTGCAGTTTTTTCTTGTCGGCGGCCTGCTTTTGTGAGGCCTGAACCTGATTGGTGAGCTTAAACTCCGGTCCCGCCGGGAAGTACTGCACGTCGTCGGTCAGGTAGTCCGGCGAGGGCAGAGTCTGCCCGCCGATAGTTGTCTGACAACCGGTCAGGAGGGCACTTGAGGCAATAGCTGCGACAAGCGTCAACAGAATTCCGGGGCGGCCTTCGATTGTCTTCACGGATCTTACCTTCGTTCGACGGTGACAATTCGGTCAGCAGATCGCCAACCGATGACGATCGTTGCCTGCATTCGGCGCGTCTCGCTCGTCCTTGGTGTTCATCGACGTGACTCCCCGCTAGATTTCATAGAATCGCTGCCATCGTTACATCTTTTCTCCAGACCATCTGAAGATCGAACGTGCATCGGCAGAACCTGCCGATGTCATTCCGAAATCACTTTGAAAGAAACGCTTCCATGCGAATTGCCGGTATTCAGACAGACGTCGTCTTCCGCAACATCAATGCAAACCTGACGATTCTGGAATCTCATGTGCGTTCCGAAGTTGCTCAGGGCACTCACCTGACCGTTTTTCCCGAATGCTTCAACACGGGCTACTGTTTCGATTCGCTCGAAGACGCTATGCTGGCGAACCTGTTCCCAACGACCGAGCGCATCGCCCGGCTCTGCAGAGAACTCCGCATTCGTCGTCACGGGATGCCGAAAAATCCGGCCGCAGATGTTCAGCACGGCAGTGCTCATCGGACCTGACCGGGCTGATCCGGAAGTTACCGCAGATATCTGCCGTATCAGGAGTCGATCGGTTCACCACACCGGGAGATCGCCCGTTTGAAGTTTTAAGAGCGGTGTTCGCATCGGGATGCTGATCCTGACGGCGGATTCAGGAAGCGCGCGTGCTGGCGATTCGCGGAGCCGACATCATCTATTGCCCGCAACTGGCCACGGTGGCGACTATATGGCTCATTTTCGATCAATTCGCGCGCGGAAAACGGTGTGTATTTTGCTGCCGTGAATCGTGTCGGTACGGAAAACGGATTCCGGTTCATTGGCAAGAGTCGCATCTGCAGCCCGGTCGGCGCGACGATCACCTCCATCGACAATGACACACCCGGAATCATTCGCGCGGACATTGATCCGGTCGCCGCTCGGACCAAACGCATCGTGCGTGTCCCCGGGAAACACCTCATCGATCGCATGGCCGATCGCCGCCCGGAAATGTATGGCGCGATCTGCGAACCGCATGATCTCAAACGTCCGGGGCGCGACGAGTAGATTTCGGATTGACCCACTGCTGCTCAGCTTCGTTGAGTGGCGGGTCGAGCGCGGCATCGTATTTTACGGACAAATCGTAGCGTGCGCGTTGATAGACGGTCTCGAATACTCCCTGCAGCGAGACAACTGCGTCGTCGTCGCCGAGTTTGAGCGGGATCGGAATCGAAGGCAGTCTGTCACGCAGCGTCCATGCGTAGACTTCACAGCGTGGCCGACGATTTGCACGGCTGATGATCGCGTAATAGTCGCCAGGAGGAAGCGAGCCTACCACCGGCAGACGTAGACCACCACGCAAAAAGTCCAGTTCGACGAGGTGAGTTGAGCTGGACAGAAGCTCTTCCCGTTTCGTCAGATATTCACGACGCCCATCGCCGTTGCGGCGCTTATTTGAAGGTGACAGAAGCTCGATCACGGTGACGACCTGCATCGTTTCACGATCACGCACAACCAGATAGGTTTCCCGACGCTCAATGGGCATCGGCAATTCGCATTCGGCTGTCATGATCCCTGAATCTCGCGACAAGCGCCCGGTGGCCGGACCCGAATCGACAGCAACGACGGCGATGTCCGCACGACGCATGGTCTCGGGCTCTGTGCCGACCCGTTCCACATACACACGTCGCTCAACACGGACAAGGTAGTCTGGTTCCAATGCAGGGCTGAGACATTCTCGCAGCACAGTATTGAAGGTGGTGTGAAAATCCTCCCATTCCTGCATCTCGAGGAACGGATCCATACCGGGAAATGGGGATGGCATTGTAGGTGAGTCCTTGACGAACACGGCGAACAGACTGGTTGTCATTATAGTGGCGCCCCCGTTCCTGGAGAAAGATTGGACCAGACCTGGCGTTCAATTTCGCGGAGCTTCCGTTGAAGTCCTCACTTCGAACGAATCCAATCAGTGGGGCGAGTCTACACCACAATCAAGCCGTGACCTCGAAGTATGCACTTTTTCATTCTGTGAGTGTGTATCTGAAACTTCCGCCATTTCGTATGGGTAATCAACCTGGTTGTTCTGCTGCTGCCAATGAAAAGACGACGCCATTTGTTTCCAGACGCTCTGCTGCGATTCTGAAATGACATCCGCCCGCTGTTTCTCCGTCGTCTTAAAAAGCGGATATGTCATCAGGATCAAATCACGAACATTCGAGCGAGCGACGCTTGGATTCAGGTCGGAAGGCAGCGTCTGCAGAATCAGTTTTTCCAGAGGTCCACGCTGATCCGGAGTCAGCCACAGCTCACTATCGTACATCGCCAGCAGAGCCTGTGCGGTCGCCGTGCGATTCGATTCCCGACGCTGATTCAAACTCTCGTGCGGCTTACCGTTGGTGACCGAGGAAACGGCATCTGTCCAGATTTGATTCTGGTCGATGGTATTGGTATCCATTGATGCCAAGGCTAAACTGACAACGCCAGGCCTTTGAGCCACTCGTTCTTTCATCCGGTCGATCGCCTGCTGATTATTTTCTTTCCAATCGGCAAGGGACACTACAGCAGCTCCCTTGCTGGCAAGTCTCAGGTGCTCCACCTGTTCCGCAGAAAGCTGCAGTTCGTTTTCGTAATAGCTGACTCGGACAGCTGCCGCACGCAGAAAAGCGTCCCGATGCTTATGACCGGCGTCCATAATCTGGCGCGCCCATTCGTCCGGCCCCGCGGTTGACCCGATGATCAGCGGCTGACTGTTCTGTTGATTATGACTGACATCCTGAAGCCGTCTCTCCTGGCTCGGGCCCAGAAAACTCTTCCCCTCAGACACCTTGAGGATGGTCGAGACGGATTTATAGGGCATGTAATCAATCTGTGGGTTGAATGCGAAATACGGATGATACAGAGTCGTCCACTGACTGGTGAGTTGGCTGTGAAGGGCTTCACGCTGACTGGACGTTAGAAACAATTCACCGTCGATAATGGCGACGATGTAAGACCGGTAGGCCTTGTTCCGAAACTCTTCACGTTCGCCGAGAGCTGTCTCAAGTCGCTGCGTTTGTTCCTCCGTCAGCAGATCTTTCCTGATTGCCGCGATGAATTGCTCTCTAAAGTCTGTCCCTGGTCCAAAGGGCAGCGTAAACAGCAGAGGCATCGTCCGGGATAACTTTTGGTCTTGACCGTTGGCATCGTTCGACTTCGCAAACTTCGCTGTCGCCCGAACAAGTTGGCCATCCAGGATTTCGTTCAGCTTGATCTGTTGCTCATCCGTTAGTCCGCATGATTCAACGATCCATGTCGAAGAGGCACTGCCGTAAGCCTCCAGTCGTGCATTGAATTTCTGAATATCTTCCTCGGACCGGCCGTCGGTATTTTGAGGAGCCGGCATCGGCGCTGGCCCCATTACTTTCGGTGAGTCTTTCCTGCGAAGATCCTGAATGACCTTGCCGACTATTTTCCCGATCTCATGTTGCAGCGTGTTTTCGTCTGGCAACGTATTCGCGGTGGGGAAAGAGCACAAATGTACGGCCATGATGTGGCTGAGCACAAAAGTCGCGAGCGATGTCATGCGATAAACTCCCGTCGATCTTCAATCGCTGTCCGTATAAAGTGAACGGCAAGGCTAGCCCCAATGGCACTCGATTTGGAAACAACGTTTGCTATTTGGGAGGGCGAAGCTCCTGCTGAGCCGCGAAAAACATTGGGCATCGAATGGCCAAACGGCTCGGCAGGAGCCTCGCACTCCCTAAATCGAGTACCATCGGGCGCTAGCCGCTGGTCTACTGATGTCTATTTCACCGGCGGCTAGCGCCTTGCCGCTCACTCATGCAGAATCGCCTTGTGCGTCTGTTGCTTCAGGCAAAAACGTCCAGCCACACAACGCGCATGTCGTTTCTGTCTCAGCCATTTCGCATCCGCACGCGAGGCAGCGGGTGCTGTCGTCGGTCTCGTCCCCAGGCGGTTCAGCAGCCGCGCGAGCATCTAAACGTTCGACAATTTCCCGTGCCGTATTCAGTTGCGAGGAATCGACCAGGATTCGCGGAAGGGTGTCCCACCCCAGCGGTATTTCGCCAACTGCACTCTGCAGCAATTCACCCTCAATGCGAACATCGACACCGGCATCCTCCAGCGCCATCCGGATCGCGTGAGCCTGCATCAGGTTCTTTGGCCGGTAGATCTCAACAAACTCGGGCAGGGATGTGGTCATCCTGGGTGCACTCCAACAAGCCAAAACGCGGCTATCAATGCGGGCGGCGAAGCAATAACGGGACACAACCACGTTGCCTCCCGAGGAATCTCAGTCGGCGGAGCGACTGAGTTACATAATTCTAGTCGCGGCGACATACGTTGTCGTGGTTCTGCGGTTCGATTCGGCCAATTCTACGGGGAGTTTGGGAAGTCGCGTCCTGGACACTTGATTCCGGATAAATACCACGGCACCATTGGGAATCGCCCGGATGCAGACGAACAGGCAAGATTGCCGCGGTGTCAGGATTTTTTTTGCGGAATACGCTTCCGCTGGATGGTTGTAGGCACCGATCGTTGTGCCGTCCGAGGGGATCGACACGTCATGCGTCTGAGTAAGTTGCGTGTCTATTTTGAAACCTCGCCCGCGCTGCGACTGCTGCGATCCCCCAATGCGCCGTTTATTATCGACTGGCTGGACCGACAATTTAAGCAGGCAGGACGCATTGTCATTGCTCATTCGGACTTGCTCGCCGCGCTGGCAGAGTATCAGGAGGATCTTCGCGAGACTGATCCGGATCAGCTGATTGGCAAACCGGAAACATACCTCGCGGACTGGAGCGGGGCGGACAAGCTGTGGCTGCGGCGATTTCTGGAGGCGGGACGCGACGAGCCAGTTTATCAGCTCACGCCGGCCACCGAAGACGTGTTCGTGTTTCTGAATCGCGTCCTTGAACAGGATCCGGGATTTGTCGGCACGGAATCACGTTTGAAGCTGGTGATCGACACCCTGGATGATCTGGTTGTCGGTGCGTCCGAAGACCCGGAAGCCCGGCTGCGTCATCTTCGCGAAACGCAGCGGCGAGTTCAGGCGGAGATTGATCAGATTGAAACAGAAGGTGCGGCACCGCGTTATCGTCCGGCGCAGATCCGCGAACGGTTCATCACCGCCGTGTCGTTGTTGCGTCAGTTGCAGGGTGACTTCCGTGCGGTCGAGGAATCATTTCGCGAGATCACACGCCAAGTGCAGCAACGGCAGGTGGAAGGCAGCGAAACGCGCGGCGGCATTCTCGGGTTCGCGCTCGATTCAGAAGATGTGCTCAAGAAGGAAGATCAGGGAGTCAGCTTCTATGAATTTGTGCGACTGGTTCTCACTCCATCCCAAACCGAGCGGCTGGAATCGATCATCCGCGAAGTGCGGCGGATCCCGGAACTCGAATCGCAACGTGAAGGCATGGACACGGTGCGCAGCATGGTGACGGTGCTGCAGAATGAAGCCGAAAAAGTCATGCGGACCAATCAACGTCTGTCCGCCACGCTGCGACGGTTACTCGACGCGAGGGCTCATGCAGAACGCCAGCGCATCGCGAGCGTGTTGCGGCAGATTCGCGGTCATGCGGTAGCTCTGGCAGCGAATCCGCCGGTGGAAACGGTCGGGCTTTCGGTGGATGTCGAGATCGATATCGAATCACCGCTGCGACGGACGTTCTGGCAGGAACCAGCGCGGCTGGAATCGATCGATCTGACTGACGTCGAAGCTGACGAACCGGATCGCATGGAAGCGTTTCGCGAACTCGCAGCGATGAAGCGACTCGAATGGAAGACGATGCGAAACAATATCCGCGATCTGCTGGAAATTTATGATGCTCCGACGCTGGCTGAGGTGCTCGAACGGCATCCACCGGAATCGGGCGTCATCGAGGTGCTGGGGTACCTGCAGATCGCTCGCGACGACGGGCATTTGGTGAATTCGACGGCTCGGCAAACGGTCGTCATCCCGTGGGGCGAAGTCGGGGCTCATGGTAAAGATCATAACGATGCGGTGATTCAGATCGCTCTGCCGCTGGTGACTGTTGTGCGCAGCGGAAGGAACAACAATGGCCGATGATCTGCCAGAATTTCGTGACTGGAGCCGCGTGGCGGTGATGCTCATGCGCGGCGTGGTGTACAGCGAAGACGATCGCGTGTGGAACGTGCTGCTGTCCAACGTTTCGACGCTCGAAAGTTACTTCGCGCGGCTCGGATTGCGGCTGGTGGTTGTGGAATCCGACGGCATGGCGTACCTGCGGCAACTCGACGAACACGAAGCGACGGCGGGTTACGACAGCCTTCCAAAACTGTTCCGTGCGACGCGGCTGAGTTACGGGCAGACATTGTTGTGTGTGTTGCTGCGTGATGAACTGCGGCGGTTCGAAGAGGAAGAAGTTCGCGATGAGCGCTGTGTGATTGATGAGCCGACATTGTTGCATCAGTGGGAGTCATTTTTCCCAACGAGTCGTGATGAAGTGAAGTTGCTGCGCGACATGCAGGCGGCATTGAAAAAACTGGAGGAACTGGGATTTGTGGCTCAGTTTGGCGATGAACCGACGGGCTGGGAAGTGCGGCGGATTTTGAAGGCGCGGTTGCCTGCATCACATCTGGAAGAGTTACGGGACGTTCTGGCGAAGCATGTGGGTGCCGAGTAGATCCTTCCTGCCGGGAAGGACTTTCGCCGCAAGGCGAACCAATGGGGCGTACGTCCGCTCAACGGCGACTGGTTGTCTTTCATAGAACATCGTTGGGTCGTAGGTCGCGACAAGTCGCGAAGTCCTTTCCGGCAGAAAGGACCTACCGAACACATTCGACACAAGACGTTACATCACATACAAAAGGGCACACGACCAATGCGACTCATGCAGCAAAGGTTATTGTTTTCCACGCCGGAAGGAATCGCCATGGAAGCGCAGCAGGGATATCGGCTGCAAAAACTTGAGCTCATCAACTGGGGCACGTTCGACAGCTCCAACGGTCAGGTCTACTCCGTCACGCCCACAGGCCAGACAACGCTGCTCGTCGGACGAAACGGCTGCGGCAAATCAACGCTCGTCGATGCGCTGTTAACGCTGCTCGTCCGTCCCAGCATCCGCAACTTCAACGTCGCCGCTGGAGGCGGTAAACGCGAACGCGACGAACGGACCTACATCAAAGGCGCCTATGATCGCGGCGGCGATGATGAATCGAATTCCAGCCAGCCTAAATTCCTGCGACCGAAAGGCAATCATTATTCCGTCATCCTTGCCGTCTTCGGCAGCGAAGGCACTGGGAAACAGTTCACGATCGCGCAGGTGCTGTATCTGTCGGCCGATCAAACGGTCGAAAAACTGTACTGCTTTGCGGACGGAGAGCGTTCGATCCGCGACGACTTCGGCGGCTTCGAAGGCACCGACACGATCCTGAAGCTGCTGAAAAAACGCGGCATCAAAGTCACTCGCACACACGCCGAATTTGAAACCTGGTTCGGCAAAGTCACCAATGTCCGTGCGAAGGCGATGGAAGTTTTCAACCAGACCGTCGCGGTCAAAGACATCCAGAAGCTGAACGACTTCATTCGCAACCACATGCTGGAACAGGCCGATCGCGGCGAACGAGTCGATCGGCTGCTGACACATTTCATGGAACTCTGCGACGCCCATGCATCGCTGGTTCGCGTGCAGCAACAGGCGCTGCTGCTGGAACCGGTCGCCGTGGCAGGCAAAGACTGCCTGCGACTGCAGCAGGAATTGAAGTACGCGGAACGGCAGCTGGAGGCGACGGCGGCGTTCCTGCACAGCAAGACGATCGAACTTTTTGAGCCCGTGTTGCTCGAACGTCAGCGAGCCATCGAAGACGTACGGCAGGAACAGGAACGGTTGCAGCAGATCAGTCGGCGGCTTGAAGAGCAGTCTCGCGGGTTGCAGAATGAAATTGATCAGGCGGGCGGCGATCGACTGCGGGTGATTCCTCTTCTGATTGAAACGGCCGAGGCACAGGCCACGCAGGTAAGAAATGAACAGGCGCGATTTCACGACGCTCTGCGCAAGTCGGGGCTGAAAGAAACGGTCGATGACGCCGAAAGTTTTCGTGAACTGCGGGCCAGCCTTCCCGATCTTCAGGCGACGTTTAAGGGCGACATCGCTGATCGGGAAACGCAACTGGTCGATATCGGCGTGGCTCGTCGCGCGACGAATGATAACATCCGGCAGTGTCAGACGGAATTGGATGGGCTCAACCGACGCCGCGAAAACATCCCCGAACGCTGCGTTGAACTGCGTGCGATGGTGTGCCGCGACCTCGGACTGAACGTGATCGATCTGCCGTTTGTGGCGGAACTCATCGCCGTCCGCCCGGAGGAACGTAATTGGGAAGCGTCGATTGAAAAAGTGCTCAACAGTTTTGCGCTGAGCCTGCTTGTGCCCGAACGCCTCTACGCGGCCGTGAGCGCGTACGTGGACCGTACGCGGCTGGCAGTGCATGGACAGGGTCAGCGGTTGGTATATCTTCAGATCGGCCATCCCGCGACATCGATGAACAGTACAGTGCCGACCGAATCATCGCTGCTCAGCAAGCTGGCGTTTCGCGAAGGCCACACGCTGCTGCCGTAGGTGAAAGCCGAATTACAGCAGCGTTTTGACTATCGCTGCTGCGACACGGTGGAAGAATTTCAACAGTGTCGCGGGCTGGCGATGACGATTTCACGGCACATAAAAAGTGGTCAGAGGCGGCACGACAAAGATGACCGCGACAAAATCAGCGATCCACGAAACTTTGTGCTGGGCTGGGACAATCGTCAGAAGAAGCAACGCATCGCCGAAGAGCTGGAACGCCTGCAGCACGAGGACACGAAACTCACCGAAAGTTCCACGTTGATCAATCGGCAATTGCACATCGTGCGCGACCGACTGCAGGCCGTCGCCGCACTGGATCTGGTCACGACGTTTGATCAGATCGATCCGACTGCCTTCGAACGGACGATCGTGGCGTTGCGTCGTGAGGCAGAGCAGGTTTCGTCGAAGTCGGATGTGCTCAAGGCCTTGCAGCAGCGGTTGGCGGAGGTCGAAGATCAACGTGAGGCAACTCGACAGGCGGCGGTTGAGGCGGTCAGGAACCAAACTCATCTTGAACGCGATATCGGCGTCTGCGAACAGCAACTTAAGGACGCTCGCAGCGGTCTGGATCGCCGCGTTCGTGATGGTTTGCTGGATGACGATCGCGAGTACTTCGAGGGACTCCACAAGCAGCTTGCGGGTTGCGTGATCGACGAGGCCGAGTTGTCGACGGGTCGTTTGGAACGCCAACTGAAGGACCAGCAACGTCATCACGTCGAAGCGCGACGAGTGGAACTCGAACCAGTGCAGCGCGATCTGCTGAAACTGATGTCCCGATTCCTGCAGAAGTTTCCGGATGAAGGTCAGGATCTGGCGATCGGCATCGAGTACCTCGAAAGCTTTCTCGGGCTGCGACAACGTATCGTGGACGAGGACCTGCCGCGGCACGAACAGCGTTTCCGCGAACGTCTCAATGAGAAAGTCATCCATGAAATCGGTTTGTTCCGGGCGGAACTGGAATCCGAACGACGCCAGATCGAAGACCGCATCGAAGTTCTGAATGCGTCGCTGAAGCAACTGGAATACCGTCCGGGAACTCATATCCAGTTGGAGCCTCGACCGGTGCGGGATCGGGAAGTGGTGGAGTTTCAGACTCGACTCCGAGAATGTATCGAGAGCAGTTTCGACGATTCTGCTGCTGCGAATGAGGCACGATTCGAACGCATCCGCGAACTTGTCGAAAAGTTGCGTGATGAAAACAATCGCCGCTGGCGTGACAAAGTGACGGACGTGCGTCGCTGGTTTGACTTCGTGGCAGCCGTGATCGATCGTGAAACGCTGGAAACCATCTCCGTGTATCAGGACAGCAGCGGTCAATCGGGCGGCGAGAAAGCGAAGCTGGCATTTACGATTCTGGTCGCGGCGATCGCGTACCAGTACGATCTGGATCCCGAACATCCGGCTCCCGATCGCTTCCAGTTTGTAGTGGTCGATGAAATGTTTTCGCGAGTCGATGATCAACATGCTGAATACGCGATGGAATTGTTTCGCCAGTTCGGCCTGCAGCTGCTGATCGTCGCCCCGCTGGATGCAAAAGCCCGCGTGACTCAACCGTACGTCGGCTGTTATCTGCACGTCAACAAACGGGACAATCGATCCGAAATTTTCGAAATGACAGCTCGCGAATTCTCCGACGTGATGGGCGAAACCGGCTCAGGAACTTCATAGCAGGATTGGCCTCGTTCCAGGGCTCCGGCCCTGGAACGCACTGCCTCGGAGGCTCCGCCTCCAAATCTCGGCAATCTGTATTGCAACAGTCCCGGCGCTCGGCAGGCTGAGCCTGCGAGGCAATGGGTTGCGAGGCAGAGCCTCGCAACCAGATAGTACAAGCACAGCGAATCCGGCAGGGTCAGAAAAATTGACAGAAAAAATCATGAGCAAGCGATCTCTCCTTCAACCTGATGGCATCAAAGACAAGGCGCTGCGGCAGTATCCTGGATTCCTGTCGGCATGGCTCTCGGGCACACCGTTCTTTCCACTCCACATTCCTGGCATCGGCGCTCCGGATGAAAGTCTGGCTATCGCTCAACAGCAGGTTCAGTCGCTGAAGAATGGCTCGAAGGAAGTGGTGGGATACGGCTATGTGATCGAATGGCAGGAACGGAACAGTCGGCATCACGGGCGCAATCTGTTTCCGGACCGCGTGGTGTTTGAATCGCAGCCGGACTTCCTGAGACTCATCGGAAAGCAACGCGAGTTTGCGGAGTTCGCATCCGCAGTGGAACGCATTCGATCGCAGTTGCCGGAACTGGAATCATGGCTCCTGGCCAATCGAGCACTGTTGCTGCGGCACCTGAACGTCGTCGATGGGTTGCTGGATGTTGTAGCCTATTTCCGACAACATCCTCGCCCGAATGTGTTCGCTCGTGAGATTCCGTTGACCGTCGATACCAAATTCATTGAACAGAATTCCGGCATCCTGGAACAGTGGCTCGACAGAGTATTGCCCCCGGAAACGATCCGGGCCGATGAAAGACATTTTGAACGCCGATTCGGCTTGCGATATGCGGAACCTCTGCTGCTGCTGAGATTTCTGGACCCTGCGTTACAGCGCTCCGTCGGCAGTCCATGGCCTGAATGCAGCGTGTGGCTGCATGCTCTTGCCGATTCTCCGATCGAAGCGACCACGGTGTTCATCGTCGAAAACAAGGTCAACCTGCTGACGTTTCCGACAGTTCCGTCGGCGATCGCGATGGGTGGACTGGGAAACGGCATCATTGATCTGACTTATGTCAAGTGGTTGTCGAATCGATCACTGTGGTACTGGGGTGATCTGGACGTCGAAGGCTTCGAGATCCTGTCGCGTCTTCGAATTCGCTTCCCGCAAACGCGCAGCTTCCTGATGGACGACACGACCTTGCTGCGGTGGAAAGATTCGCTCGCCATCTCCGGCACCGACCGTCGGCGAGACGTTCCGGCTCTGTTGACTGAGCCGGAAACGACGGCCTTCAGCTTCTGTAATACCCACAACATGCGTATCGAACAGGAACGCATTCCTCAGGCCGCCGTTGCGGAGGCCGTGAGCGAACTCATCCTGGTAACAGCAACCTTTGGAGTGCGATGACCTGGTGATCGCTTTCTTTTTCAGGGATTCCAGGTCATTCTTCACCTCCCTCCATTTTTCCACAACCGTTACCCGTGGCTAAGGATCGCTCGATAAACAACTGTCAGTTATGAAGTGGCGGCAAGGCGCTAGCCGCCGGCCTCCTGCCGTCTATATCACCGGCGGCTATCGCCTCGCCGCTCAATTATTGATCGAGCGATCCTAGCGCCATTCCGCCCACAACCATCAACACGAGAATACGAACATGTTCCTGAGTGAACTCACCTGGCCAGATGTGGCACATCTGTCGAAGGACACGCCGATCCTGATTCCGATCGCCGCGATCGAACAACACGGACACCATCTGCCGGTTTACACCGACAGTATGTTGCTGACTGAAATTGTGCGACGAGTGGAATCCGCCATGCACGATCAGATTCTGGTGACTCCGCTGATGTGGCTGGGTAATTCGGACCATCATATGGACTTCCCTGGCACGCTCTCCGCGCCGCCACGAGTGTATCTGGATCTGCTGGTCGGACTGCTCGACAACCTGATCTTTCACGGATTCACGAGGCTGTTCCTGATCAACGGGCATGGCGGCAACGATGTTCCCGGTAAGCAGGCCGTCTTCGAAGTGCGCCAGAAGTATCGCGATCGCAAGGATCTGCTGTTGCTGTTTTCCACATATTGGGGGCTGGGTGACTCAGTTGTCACGAGCCGTCCCGAATTCACGCAACATGAGATGGGCCACGCCTGCGAATGGGAAACGTCCATGATCCTGCGGATCGCGCCGCAACTGGTGCGCGAGTATAAGAACCTGGAAGTCGTCAAACACGGCAACCCATTTTTGCCAGCGTCTCGAGGCTGGATCACAAAGGATCGTACAGTACCCGGCCATATCGGCTCGCCGCATCTTGCTTCAGCAGAAAAAGGTGAGACGCTGTTCGCGACATTCAGCAACGGCGTGCAACAGATGGTGAAGCGTATGATCCATTGGGATGGAAAATCCTGGGAGGGTTAGTGTATGTTCAATCGACGCCAGTTCGGGCAGAATCTCGCGGCTGCTTCGTTACTTGCATCACTCGATGTCTCCAGTCCCGTAAGTGCCGCCACACTCGGCGCTAATCAACCCCGAAAGAAGATCGCGTTCCTTGGTACCGAAGTTTATCAGCATTCCCATGCTCAACACTTTCTGGATCGCTTTGCAATGGGGTTTGCTTCGGGCCCTACCCGATCGAACGTACGTTGTTGTCGTCCGGCATGGTGATTGGCGGCGTCGAATCCCTGTTCGGAGGCGGAGAACCATTCGTCACAAACGACATGGCGATCAAGTACAAGGCTCCGGAGCAGTCGATGTTCTGGCGGGTGTGAATTGTCAAACCACCGATCGCAGAGCGACCGACCTGCATTCGGCCTTCGAATATGCATTCCCGAAAAGGCTCATCACGACGGAGCGTGATGGCCATAATGGCGAGCGGCATGCGTCAGCTTGCCGGTACGATGCGATTCACCTTTCCAGCAATTGTCCCGGTGTTGACGACCAGATCAAATCGTCGTTGACACGATACCAATCTGGTTGCTCCATTGTATTTGTGTCATCAACACCATTCGGTCCCCAGGACTGTATTCGAAGCGTTTCGCCGTCAGATGCGTAGCGGAATTCCTCGCCCGTGAAGACATCCAGAGTCATGTTGGAAGGAGCAGACTGGACGCCGTCCATTTCGGCAACTTCTAGCAGTGAATCGGGATATCGTTTGTACTTGTCCTTGAATGCCGCCAGGCGTACCGCCAAATGGCATAGCCGAAAGCGATTTGTCGCATGCAGAATCTTGTTCGAAACGGAGGAGCATGAGCCGACGATGTGGTATCGCATCCCTTTGGAAATCGTGTCGGTTGGATCTCCAATCACAGCGAAGCCAAGGGAAGCCGCATCCTCGGCAGTCTCGATGTCGTCAATCGTGTGGAACAGATCGTTCAATTCTCTGCTTCTCGCGGAGACATCTTCAATTCGCAAAATGCGTTTCATCTCCTCGATCGACTCATTTTGCCTTCTCATCAATTCGTTGAAGTCAATTCGCTTCCAGAGCATTTTGACTCTGGCCCATTCCTGCATACGGTTTTCCTGATCTCGTGGAAAAAAACGATACATCAACATGGTTGGACGCCCGCGATGGAACTCCTGCAGTTCATGCAGATCAATGAGTCGTTCGAAGAAGTCGAATCTCTCAACCATCTCAATCGTCAGCGCTTCGGGAGTCGGCAACTGTGCGATGATTTCAAGTAGCCGGATACCAAGATCAGGGCAAAGCAGTGCAACCGACCAGATCTGTCGACTCATCTCTGCCTCCTGCTCGAGCGCAAGATATGCACCAAGTACGCCAGGCAGTTGTCTCGTATGCCGATGGACTTCCATTTGAAATTTCAGGCCCTCAAAACCTTTGTCCATGTCTCCGGTGCCAAAGGCAAGCATGGTGCGAAGTGCGAAACGGCGAATCAACTTGTCGTTAGGTCCTCCACCGACTCGAAGACTGTAGAATGAACCGTCGTTGGACGGCATCAACGAGGGGCCCGGCTTCATGGCCAGAGCGGCCGCGTACCACGGCTCATTTTCGGAGATGATCCCTGCAAGCACAGGGTCATCGTCTTCAGAGAAAGGATATGCAGATCGCTGATTCAAATAGTCTTGAAGTGCGGTCGTCGATTCCATTTCGATCGTTTGC
This sequence comes from Planctomycetaceae bacterium, assembly GCA_037719765.1. Lineage (GTDB taxonomy): Bacteria > Planctomycetota > Planctomycetia > Planctomycetales > Planctomycetaceae > SXXK01. The sequence goes on along the minus strand of JBBJME010000019.1, from coordinate 14,328 downwards.
TCGGGATCCTCATATGGAACAGTCAACGGGCGGGAAGGAACGTTGTATGTCAGCAAATACCACGGGCTGTCTTCCCATTTCCCCCGCATCGCCGGAAACTTCTCGTGAAGTGCTCGTGGAAAGTCCACATATTGACCATCCGCAGTCAACGGTTCTGTAAGCCATGTCGTTTCCCGTGAAATCACAATCGCCGTGGGTAGCGAAATCCAGAGGTACACCGACAGGATCGCGAACACCACAAGCGCGAAACAGACCGCACGCAATTTCCAACGAGGGCGTTTTGTCCAAGGCTTGCCTGCAGGGTTATCCGCAATCGGCTCATTCATGTGTTGTCGATCCTCGACCAGTTCTCTCGATTACCAGGCATTCAAATCGCCTTGGCACGACCGGCTGGCAGCAAACTTCTTTCAGGAACGGTGGCAGTTCTTGCCGATTCGCCTGAGTATCAGCGTTCCATGAACCGCGAATGCGCGATAGACCAACTTGCTCAGGCGGTGTTTTGATACAAACTGCCTGGTTGTTGCGAGCATCGTACGTCAGAGTCGCGATTCTTTGAAGGAATAACGTCATGTGGCAAAAACCTGGCAGGCCAGCATTCGTCGCAGTTCTGACTACATCTTTCGCAGGCTGCTCGCTGGTGCAGCCTGCGAAATCAGATGTACGCACGGAACCTCAGCTGCAGACGAGTATGGGAGTTCTAAAAGACATGGAAGTTTTTTTGCTGACTCCCAGGGGAGGATACCGAAGCTTGATCCAAAACAATTGAAGGCGGGGCAGCATATTCAGATCTTGACGGGTGATGTACCGGATGCCCACGTCCCAGAAATCCTGATGCACTTCCGGCTTTGAACGGATTGGAGTGGATATTGATTTTTCGGAAGCAGAAAACCGGTCGCCGACGTCCCAGTTCTGAAACAAGCGCCGATTCTTTGGAGCGCGGCGACTTGTTGCCGCTTTGCTTCTCAAATGCCGCCTTATCGGGCATCTTGAATGGAAGACAAAAGCAGGGGCGGTGTTCTGCAGCGATTTTCGGGCACCGCGACGCGGCTATATTGTACGGGCGTGAAAAGGAGTGCGGCTCGGCAGGAGCCTCGCCCACCTCCCCGACAGCCAATGCCCGTTGACAGTTGGTAGCATTATGCTACCCTATTGGAATGAGCCAGCCAGTGAAACTTTCCGATGCCTTGGTTCTCGACGCGCGCATTGCCGGCGAAGTGTTTGAGCGTTCGCTCACGGGCCAGGTCGAATTCTGGGCACGACTGGGACGAGCCATCGAGCCGTTGTTGCAGGGGACTCAGGTGCTGGCGTTATGCCGCAATGCGACTGCCCAGCCATTGTCCGCATGTTTGGAGACTGTCGACTCTGTCGCGGGGCGAAAGCGTGTCTCGGAATATCTTGATGCCCAGCCGTTTCCGCATTACGAGCAGGCTCCGAATGAACCGGGGTTTCTGGTCCGGATCGAAGCTGATGGAAAACGCACGGTCGGTCGGTTCGTGAATCGCCAATTCCAGGTTCGCAAGCCAGCTAAAAAAACGCGCGACATGACGGGTTCACCGTTTGATCATCGCCCCTTGATTGTAGCAATCGCGGGATCGAACGGTGCCGGGAAGTCGATATTTTATCATGCTCATCTGCGACACGCCGGTTTGCGATTCGTCAATGCCGATGTGATTGCCCGCGAACTGGACCTGGAGCCCTATGCCGCTGCAAAAGTGGCGGATGCTCTGCGGCGTGAATTGGTCAATCAGCGCGAGAGCTTTGTATTTGAAACGGTCTTCTCCGACCCCGTGGGCGACAAGATCGCTTTTTTAAAGGACGCCATCGCTGCCGGATACACCGTGGTGCTCTGCTTCATCGCAATCTCCAGCCCCGGGATTTCCGAGCAGCGTGTCGCCATGCGGGTTTCACAGGGTGGCCACGACGTCCCGACCGAGAAACTGCACAGCCGCCATCCGCGCACGCTCGCCAACCTGAAGGCTGCTATCCGAGAACTGCCACATGTCCTGGTCTTTGACAACAACGAACTCCACACCCCATTCCGCCGAGTCGCCGTCTTTGAAGACAGTAGACTAACCATCCGCCAGAACCCGCTGCCCCGCTGGCTCGCCAGGTTGTTGAAGTGACCATCAGCTGCCATCCGGATAGTTGCGGGATTCAACGGATTCAGCAGTTTTTGCCTATAAACATCAGCAGCAGCCGGTCCGGTTTATGCTATTGCGCAGAAACATAGATTCGCACCGCGAGAGATTTGATACAAGTCGCTTGCTTATTTCGTGCGTGTCATGACAAAGTCGGGATTCGTTCAAGGATCATTCTATGTGGCGACATGTCGGCGGATTGTCTTTGTTGGCATTTCTGGTGAGCTCTTGTTCCGGTTGCTCACTGGTTCACCAACCGGATGCAGTCGTGAGCGCGCAACATCGACCGCAGCCGAGTATTCAACCCGTGATGAGCATGAACGTCATCCTGGTCAACGAACAAGGCCCCCTGCCGAAGATGGACCCAAGGGCATTGAAACCGGGGCAACATGTGCGGCTGATAACTGGCGAGAGACCGGGTTGCGGCGATCCCGATATTCGAGACGAGGTGTTGATGATGTCCAGATCGTTTGCTGGCACAGTCAAAGCGAATGATGGCGACCGCCTTGTGTTGCAGGATGTCGTGCTGATCAATGAGGCTCACTCACAGACCGCCGTACCAATCGTCAGCAAGGTGCCGTATGTCAACCGACGTTTCAAAAATACTGGCGTAGCCCGACGAGAGGGCATTTCGATTCCTGGCGAAATTGCCCTCGAACGATCCAAAATCCTGGTCGCCTGTGAATTGACTGACGACAATTTTAAGACGATTCGACAAAACGGCGGCTACGAACGCATTGGCGTCGATTTTGATTTTTCGGTTGAACGAGATCCATCACCAGGATCTGGAGCCGCCGCCTTTCGCCAATCGCTCGGAAAGCTATAAGCATGCACCTTGCACGTTCGCGTGGCCTCCGTGAACTGCTACTCAATTCCTTGCGCCGCCAGCCAGCGTTCGGCGTCGAGGGCCGCCATGCAGCCGGTGCCGGCCGCAGTAATCGCCTGACGGTAATAGTCATCGGCGACGTCGCCTGCTGCGAAGATGCCTTCCACGCTGGTGTAAGTTCGCTGAGGCGTGGTCCAGATGACGTAGCCTTTGGCGTTTGTCGTCAATTGCCCTTTCAGGAAGTCCGTGTTCGGTGTGTGCCCGATCGCAGCAAAGTACCCGGTTGCTGGAACGTCTTCCGTTTTTGAATCGTCCACGGTGCTGCGAATGCGGACCCCGGTCACGCCTGTTTTTTCGTCGCCCAGAACTTCATCAACCGTGGAATTCCACTTCACCTGAATCTTGTGGTTTGACAGCACTCGTTCGGCCATGATCTTGCTCGCTCGAAACGAATCGCGGCGATGGATGATGTACACGACCGACGAGAACTTAGTCAGAAAGCTGGCTTCTTCCATCGCACTGTCCCCGCCACCCACGACGACCACAGGATGGTTGCGAAATCTTGGCAGTGCTCCGTCACAGACAGCACAGGCGGAGACACCCATGTTCTTGAGACGATCCTCAGACGGCAGTCCCAGATAATTCGCACGGGCACCGGTCGCGATAATAATCGCTTGCGATGTGAATGTTTCGCCGCTGAGTGTCGTGAGTTTGAACGGACGCTTGGACATGTCGATATCGACAATGTCGTCCGTGACAATGCGTGTCCCGAAATTCATGGCTTGCTGGCGCATGAGTTCCATCAGTTCCGGACCACTCACGCCGTGCTTTCCATGCGGTGCCATGTACTTGCGTTTGGACTCCTCAATTGACGTGTCCAGATAGCCCGTCATGTCGCCGAATGGAAACCCCGGGAAGTTCTCGACCTCGGTGGTGAGCGACAATTGTCCCAGAGGCAACGTGCCTTTCTGGCGGTTTTCTTCATTGAATGCGCCTTCGTAGACGACAGGCTTCAGCTCCGCTCGCGCCGCGTAAATCGCCGCCGTCCAGCCTGCCGGGCCTGATCCAATGATTGTGATTCGTTCTGTCATCTTGTTCGCCTTGTCACCTGAGTCCATGCCACACCTTCAAATTGAAAAGACCCTGGTGCTTTGTCAAGACAACGAATTGGGGTTGAATTGCAGGCCCAAAAATCAAGTCTAGACAAGGCACTGGGTGTGGAACACTAGCGGACAAGGGTGCGTCCAGCAATCCCGTCCGCTGCGACATTTTGTCGAACCCTGCACCCCGCACAACATTTGCAATGTCGGGAACACCGTCAACCGAAGAGATACTCCGCGCAGTCAAGAGTGAGAGAATTGGCGAGCGGCATGCGTCAGCTTGCCGGTACAAAAACGGGGTACCGGAGGGCTCACGCCGCTCCGCTCGCCGGACTCATTTCTGGCTGCGCGGCCCCTGAGCCTGACAAAATCCTGATGCGATTGAATCAACAGGTAGTGGGATATCGTTTCGCTGATCCTGATGAATGATTCATCGGTTTGCACGAAATCACTCAAACTGGTTCAAAAAAGCCACAGAAGCGCGTTCAAGTTCAGGATCATGCCCCGGACAGCGCTTCCCGACTGCAGGCAATGGATTGAAAAACAGGGTCCGGTTGCCTTAACTCAAGCCCTGGCATCGTTATGCTGCGTGGAATTGAGCAGAATACTCTGGTTCAGGAAGTTCACGTTCGCGGAGAAGCCATCATGCTTCTGCTGTTAACCGAATCCCTCTTCAAGGTTCCCTTTGGATGTCTTCTCCCTCCGCACCTCGTCTCACTGGCGTGCAATGGCTGGTCTGCATCATTGCTGCCATCGGTTTTGCTTTCGACATTTACGAATTGCTGATGCTGCCGCTGATTATCAAGTCAGCGATTCCCGCGTTGGCGTTGAAGGCCGGCTGGGCAACTCCGGCGACTATCGGCTCATGGGTTGCTGGCGGCGATGATTTTAAACGCTGGGCACCAAGCCTGTTTTTCGTTCCGGCACTTGTTGGAGGAGTTTTCGGTCTGGTAGGCGGATGGCTGACGGATCGACTTGGGCGACGTCGAGTGCTCACGTTCAGTATCCTGCTGTACGCCTTCGGAGCATGTGCTGCAGGATTCTCCACCAATCTTTACCACCTGTTATGTTTCCGATGCTGCGTGTTCGTTGGTGTTTGCGTCGAGTTTGTTGCTGCCGTGGCCTGGTTGGCGGAATTGTTTCCAAATCACGAGCAACGTGAGAAAGTGCTTGGCTGGACTCAGGCGTTTTCATCGTTCGGTGGCCTGATGGTCGCAGGAATGAATATCCTTGCCGGCACATTTGCGATGAGTCTTCCTGCAATCGCAGGTGGTCACGAAGCATGGCGTTACACCCTGATTTCCGGCATCATTCCCGCACTGCCGTTACTCCTCATTCGTCCATTCCTGCCGGAATCACCGGAATGGCAAAAGAAGAAAGATGCGGGTACGCTGCGCCGCCCGTCAATCGCAGAACTCTTCAGCCCCGCACTTCGCAAGACAACCATCATGACGACGATGGTTTTCGCCGCGAGCTATGGGATTGCATTCGGAGCCATCCAGCAGTTGCCCCAAGTATTGGGGGCACAGGCGCTTGGAGTTCCCGGCAAGGAATCCGGCCACAAACAGGTTTTAGAAGCCGCCAAGCTCAAGGCAGGGGCTCCTGAGGGCAAGAACCCAGAAACGGGAAAGCCAACATACACGCCGGATCAGAAAAAAGCAGCGGGAAATGAAAGTGACGCAATCGTCGCAGGCGTAACTTTGTGGCAGGAACTCGGGGGACTTCTTGGCCGAGCACTGCTGGCGGTCCTGGCACTGAAAATCGTCAGCCGCCGCACGTTGCTGCGAGTGTTCCAGATCCCGGCGCTGATCATTGTGCCAGCATTCTTTTACTGGGTCGGCGGAGCGCTTCAGTCTGACTCACTCATGTTGATCAAGATCGGAATTTTTGTCTGCGGTGTGTTCGTTGTGGGGCAGTTCAGCTTCTGGGGCAACTATATTCCGCTCGTATTTCCTGTGCATCTTCGAGGCACGGGTGAAAGCTTTGCAGCAAACATCGGTGGTCGCATCATCGGGACGGCTGCCGCATTCTTGACGATATCGCTGGCCGCAGGGCCGGGACAAATGGCGATCGTCGGCGCGTGTGTCGCTGGCGGATATGCGGTGGTCGGTGCCATTCTGACCGGCATGCTACCCGAGCCCACAATTGGCGATGAGCCCGCTGATTCCTGAGTTTTGCTTTTATAAAGTTAACTTGTCTCCGCTTACTGAAAGTTCTCAAATGTCTGATGTCAAAGTGCTTGTGAAGGACAACGGCCCGCTCCTGGTGACAGGACCGATCACTGTGACGGATGCCGCTGGCAATGTGTTTGATCTGAAAGGCAAAGAAACGTTTGCCCTCTGCCGCTGCGGTGCATCTGCAATCCGCCCGTTCTGCGACGGTGCCCATAAGACATGCGGATTCCAGGCCGCAGAACGAGCGGTCACCGGCTGAAACTGAAATCTTGTTTCTCCTTGTGCATTTCTCGCGCGGCCCGGATTGAGAAGTCGCCGGATTCGTGAGAATTCGGTGGCTGGACGCCAAATCATCCCAAAGTCTCACGACTTCGACTACATGGTGCGTTGCGCTCCGCTTCACGCACCCTACGACTAAATCAACAGCCCGCGTGCAACGCATGTTTCACGCATCCGCAGAAAGCTGTTCCGATGATATTTGTCCTGCTTCGTCGCACGGCATGGCTGCGACCGTGTTGCTCAGCATGGTCGTGTTCCTGCCGGTCCGTGTCTTCGCACAGGAAAAAGAAAAAGTTGATTTACCATCTGCCGCAGATCTGAAGCCAATCCAGGAGCAGAACACAAACTGCGTGCAGCGATTGATGCCCTGCGGGGAAAACCGGAGCTGCAGACACGCGATGGGCAGGCTCTGCTGGCAGACGTCGCCGTCTTCGAGAAAGCGGCGGCATGGATGCTTCGCCTCGAAGAATTTCTAAAGAAGGATTACATCGATCAGCTGCGCAAGGTTGTTGAAAAAGGCATCGCCCGTGCAGAGAACCTGAAACAGGAAAAGGCCGACTGGCAGGTGCAACCCGGCGTCACAGTTCGCGGATACGTCAGTGCTGTGGACGGGAGCGTGCAGCCTTACGCCATCACTCTGCCGGACGGCGTGAATCCAAAAGAAGCCCGCCGCTGGCCGCTGCATGTTGTGCTGCATGGCCGTGCGGATCAGATGAACGAAGTGAATTTCATTCATCGCATGGACGGTAAACCGCTCTCAAAGAAAGACGACCAGCCTCAGCAGACATGGATTCAGCTGGACGTCTACGGACGCGGCAACAATGCCTATCGCTGGGCGGGCGAAACGGATGTGTTCGAGGCCATGGCGGATGTGAAGCGGCGATTCCGCATTGACGACGATCGGATCACGCTGCACGGATTTTCGATGGGAGGTGCGGGAGCATGGCATCTGGGAATGCACCATCCATCCATGTGGTCTTCGGTCGGCCCTGGAGCAGGCTTTGTGGATTATTATCGCTACCAAAAGAAGGATCCGGACAAGCCCGAACAGCAGCTGCCCGAACCGCAACACACGACTCTGGGCATCTATGATTCGATCGACTACGCGCTGAATGCGTTCAACGTACCGGTCTGCACCTACGGCGGCGAAAACGATCCGCAGTTGCTTGCAGGAGCCAGTATGACCGAAGCCGCGAAGCAGCTGAATGTCCCGATGCAGCTGATTGTCGGACCGAAAATGGGGCATGCGTTCGACCCCGAAAGTCAGAAGCAGTTCATGGCGTTTCATCTGGAGAATTCCGCCCGAGGAAAACCTCGCTTCGGTGAACGAAAACAGATTCGCTTTACGACACGTTCACTGCGTTACAACTCGTGCGACTGGGTGACGATTGAAGAAGTCGAGACCGTCTACGCACCGTCGGTCGTGGAGGCAAAGGTCAACGAAGATGGGGATGTGGAGATCACAACCACCAACGTGAATGCTCTGCGATTGGTTCGCGACGTCGGGACCGACGCCATTATCGACGGAACCGTTCTGGAATGCCGGGCCGCTGCGGACGGACTGCTGCCGGATGTGTACTTCGTCAAGACGGACACGGAATGGCAGGTTCTGGGCTACGAAGATTCGCGCGGTTTCAGCAGCAATCCTGAGCGTCGCAAACGCCATGGGCTGCAGGGACCGATCGATGATGCGTTGATGAGTTCATTTGTCTGCGTCCGCGGAACAGGGAAGCCGTGGAATGAAAACTCCCAGCAATGGGCCAACTGGACGCTGGATCGACTTTCGAAGGAATTCGCTCAATGGATGCGAGGCGACATTCGTATCGTCGATGATTCCGCAGTGGACGATGAATTGCTGGCAAAAAATCATCTGGTTCTGTTCGGCGATCCCGGTTCCAATGCGGTGTTGAAGAAGATTGCGGGAGATCTGCCGCTCGAATGGACTGCGGACCGGATTCGCATCGGCCAGCAGGAATGGGCGTCCGCTGATCACGGTTTGAGTTTGATCTTTCCGAATCCGCTCAATCCCTCAAAGTACGTCGTCATCAATTCAGGAAGTACCTTTCACGAAAAGGAATTCCGTTCCACGAACGCCAACCTTTTCCCGCGGTTGGGCGACATCGCCGTGCAGAAATTTGCGAAAGGAGCGTCCGGCGGATTCGATGAGCAGACCGTATGGGCGGATGTATTCGACGCAAATTGGCGACTGGATGCGACGCCATGAGTGAATTCACGCATTTTTCTCCCGACGGCGCAAGTCGCATGGTGGATGTGGGTGAAAAGGCTGTGACACGCCGCACGGCGCGCGCTGAGGGAATTGTGTTAATGCGGCCCGAGACTTTGCGGTTAGTCCGGCAGCGTGATTTTTCCAAGGGCGATGTGCTGGAAGTGGCTCGGCTGGCAGGAATCATGGCTACAAAACGGACGGCCGAATTGATCCCTTTGTGCCATGTGCTTCCGCTCGACAGAGCGGATGTTCAGTATTCATTTCCGACGGAAAACAGTGTGCGGGTGGAAGTGTGTGTTTCGACAGAAGCGAAAACGGGTGTGGAAATGGAAGCGTTAACGGCAGTCAGCGTGACGTGTTTGACGATTTACGACATGTGCAAGTCAGTCGATCGAGGGATGGAAATCAACGGCATTCGACTTTTGGAAAAGACTGGCGGACGATCCGGACACTTTGTCAGAAACCCTTAGTGGCGTACACCTCGCGCGGGCAGGGATATGGCATTCGGATTTAGCCTAAATCGTGAGACTACGGGCTGACCCCATTTCCCACAGCGTTGTCAGGACGGAAGAAATCATGTCTGTAGTCGTGGCAAATCGCGACGAACTCAAGCAATGGATTCAGCACCTTCTGGCTGCGGATCTGGCAGCCGTCAACGCGCTGTTGCAGCGGCAGTTTCGTAATCCAAATATGTTCGTGCAGGATGTCGCGCAGCATGTCAGCCGATTTCAGGGCAAACAGATTCGCCCGATCCTTACGCTGTTGAGTGCCCAACTTTTCCAACCAACCTCCGCTGCGCGCGACAATGTACATCGCCTTGCCGCCGTGGTAGAAATGATCCACACAGCAACCCTGGTTCATGACGACGTCATTGATGACGCCAGCCTGCGGCGCCATGTGTCAACAGTGCATCGCCGCTGGAATACGGAAACCAGTGTGCTGTTCGGAGATTACCTGCTTTCGAAAGCCTTTCATCTGGCGGCAACAACCGGAGATGCGGAAGCCTGCCGCCTGATTGGTCTGGCAACAGATCGCACATGTGAAGGCGAACTCAATCAGATCGCCGCGCGGTTAGAACAGTCCAGGTCGGAACGCGACTACTTTCGAGTGATCGGCGGTAAGACCGGCCAATTGTTTGCGGTGAGCTGCCTGCTGGGGTCTCGCGCGGCGGGTAGTTCACCGGTCCACCAGACGCAACTGAAGCAGTTTGGAATGCGGATCGGGCTGGCCTTCCAGATTGCAGACGATGTGCTTGACCTGACGGAGACCTCCGAGAAGACCGGCAAAGACACGTCGAACGATTTAAGCAATCATCGTCTGACGCTGCCGCTGATCCGGGCTCTCAGACTGGGGTCCGATCATGAACAGCAACGGCTGCGTGACCTGCTGACATCCAATGACGCCGATGATCAGGCTCGATTGCGCGACGAACTGCTCATTCGGCAGGGTGTGGAATCAGCCCGCTCCACGGCCAAACACTTCGTCCGCCGTGCCCTGCGCAATCTGGCGTCGCTGCCACCTTGCTCCGCGCGCGAAATTCTCGCCGGGATTGCACAATTTGCGATCCATCGCTCCGCGTAGGCCGGGAGCGACGAACAGGTCGTTTCGAAAGTGCCGCCGCTGAATCCCGCTGTCGCGACTATGATTGGATCGAGATTCTCAAATCGGCTCGCGAAAGCTAGCCGCCGATTGTCGTGTAGCTGACTCGACATTTCCCTGAGCGAAAATATCGGCAATGGATGCCTCAATTGTAAGACACATGCCTTCCAGATCGAGATCATCTTCATCCATGCCGAAGGGCTCTTCGGTATGTTCCGCAACGGTTTCAAGTCCGAGCATAAAGTAGCTCAGAATGGCCGTGATCGGAACAGTCCACCAGCCGAAACTCTCGACGATTCCCCACGGCAGCGTGGCCAGAAACAGGAACACGCATTGCCGAGCGAAGGCGCGATAGGACCGCGCCAGTCGCGTATTCCGAATGCGTTCACAGCCACCGACGATTTCAAGCAGCTTTCGCAGATCTTCATCAATCACGATCAGTTGCTGGCCGTCGATCCTGCCCGCCTTCTTCCATTCACGAAGGCTCGAGTAGATGCGTGACACCAGAAAGCTGGGCACATGTCGCGGGACAACTTTGATGTCTCCCAGAACTTCGGCATCATCCAGCAGCGCCCCGTCGCGAAGATGATCTTTGAGCACCGGTGCAAAGACGCTCAGAATCTTTCGCAGCCGACTCAAGTCATCTTTCGGCACATCAATCAGATGGACGAGCTTCAGCGACAGGTTACGCATCGTATTGACCAGGCTGCCCCACAGCGTGCGGGCTTCCCACCAGCGGCCGTACGATGTATTCGTGCGAAAGACCAACAGCCACCCCAACACCAGCGTCAACGCGGCATGAATATCACTGGGCACTCCCGCCAGCATCGACAGCTTCTCGCGGTCATGGAACCAGGCAGGGATCACAGCATACGCAGAAACCAGGATCGCATACGTCGCAACGCGCGACAGTGTCGGACTATTCACGAGGTCGCGAAGATTCTGGTGAAGTTCAGCAGTCAATGATTTTCGCATTCGGATGTGGCTGGCAAAGCGGTTAAGTGAAGAAACAACCGCGTTCAGGAAACGCGAGGCGTTCGAGGGATATCAGGATACCATACATCTTCGCATTTGAGGATCTGCCCTGCGGTCAGGTCATGTTACCGGAATCACTGCTTCCAATAATGAGTTCATGAAACACACTTTCGGCAGGATGCCTGGAGATGTGCGTGCACTCCGCAGATTGCTACCAGGCCAGTGGCTCCATCTGCGGCCAGAGATGTTCGAACTGTTTCCGGAACAATTGCACGAATTTTGAATCGTTCGTGACCATGATGTTTTCCTGGTTGTGCTCTGAGGCAGAGCGGGTCCAGTTGTAGCTGCCGGAGACCGCGATCCTGCCGTCAAAAACGGCGAATTTGTGGTGCATATGATTGGGTGACGTATCCATTCGAATCAGAATTCTCGCTTCCGCAAGGCGATGCATGTCGCTGCCGGGATCGAACGCCTTTTCGTTGTCGCCGATTATTCGTGTTCTCACACCGCGCGCTGCGGCATCGATTACGGCGTCGGTGATCCGATCGTCAGTGATGGGGAAGACACAAATGTCGATGGAGGCCCGTGATTCGCGCAGCAATTCCTGAATGCGCAGCCGACAGTCGTTGCCTGGGCTGAAGTGGACTTCGCTGATCGATTGTTCCGAATCCGCGACGGACAGACGTTCGATCTGCAGCAGCACTCCAGTGACGTCTTCCAGCCAATCGACCGCTTTCTTCGCGTCCGGCCCAAGGAGGGACAGACGTGCAATTTCGAATGCACGATTCCGCAGCAGATCACATTGATGCGCGGTTTCGGCGTCAGATGTCAGAATTGCCCGGAGTACCGACTTTTCGGCGCGCGAAAGCTTGCCGTCAATCAGCGATTGTTGCAGCATACCGTCAATGTCGGATTGATTCATGAAATGAGCCAAAAGGGATGAGATGACAAGTCTGCTGAAATCGCACGAATCCGGAGGATACCGATTTCTCCCGGGAATCGCGCCTTATTCATCGGGTGTCGTCGCGATGCCGGGATTCGAAATCGTGCATGCGGCGTTGCAGACGCCGCTGCCATGGCACGACGGCCTGAACGCCGCACGCCGGTATGTGGAAAGCAAAAAGCTGACTTGCCACAACCTGTGTGCTGTCGAACTGCGATGTCCGCAGCCATATACCATGGAAGGCTTCATTGATTTTAACACGCAGTACCGACGACTGCTGAATGCCTGGGAGATGATGGTTGACGACCTCAATCCCGTTGCCCGTACCAACGTGGCACCTGTATTTGAACCCCCGCGTGAACCGATGCTGTTCGCGTTTTCGTATGTCCGCCCTTCCGATCTTTCGCGCTCCACGTTTGTCGTGGCGGGTGGTGGTGAATTGCCGGATGGCGAACTGGCGGAACGTCGCATCGTGCGCGTCGGCGAGACCAGCCCGGAGGCGCTGATCGAAAAAGCTGAGTGCGTTGCTCAGATCATGAATTCGCGACTGCAGGGACTGGGCGGCAGCAGCGAACTGCTGACGGTGCTGAACGTCTACACGGCTCACCCGCTGCGTCCGCTGATGGAGAGCGTCCTGGTATCGCGGCTGCCGACGATCGCGACTCGTGGAGTTCACTGGTTTTATTCCCGGCCACCGATTGTCGATATTGAATTCGAAATGGATATGCGAGGAGTGGTGCGTGAGGAAGTCGTGGATTTAGCCGTGGGATAAGCTTCCAGCTTGTCGGGCGCGCAAGTGACAAGCTGGAAGCTTATCCCACGATCAGGGAACAATGCTCTGGAAACGAGGACGTGCAACCGTCCTGATGGATCCGCAGTCCACACGTCATCCACGATGAAACGTTCCAATGACGCATCAGCGTCTCCATATTCTTGCCGTCTCTGTCTGCTGCCTGATGGTGATTCCATCGGCGCAGGCTGATGAAAAGGGGCCGGTCTTCGAGTCAGATATTCAGCCGGTTCTTGCACGCAAGTGCGGGAAATGTCACAGTGACGGAGTCCGGAAAGGCGGGCTTGATCTTTCGTCGATCGCCGGAATTCGTCAGGGAGGCGAGTCCGGTGAAGCGGCGGTGGCGCAGACCATGGATGACAGTTTATTGTGGACGATGATCGCTGATCGAGTACAGGAGATCCTGTTGAGCCGGAATTCTGTGAGTGTTGATCCTGACGCGGCGCAGGTTGATACTGTTTACGAACTCGCTCTGAGCCGACTGCCGAGCGATATCGAACGTCGCATCGGGATCGAATCTCTGAATCAGCTTCAAATCGAATGGCAGGGAGATCGACACGCTGCGCTCGCAACGTACTGTCATACAATCCTCAATTCCGCCGCCTTCCTTTATATTAATTGAATTTTGTTTGTTTGACCCGACGCCAGCGGTTTTGAAGCTGCGCAATGCGTTAGGGCTGGAAGCCCGGCACAGGATATGTCGGCCCTCCAGGTCTTTCGACTCAACCAATGGGATGTATCGGGAGTCGGCTGCAAGTGGCTTGAAATTCAGGTCATGCGTCTATGGCAGATTTAACCTGCGACGGCTGCACGTTCTACATTGAGTGTTGTTTTATGTCATTTTGCAACATATTCAGTACCCAATTCTGTACCGTCAACGGCATTCTGTCGGTTGGATTTGGACCACGCCGAGTACCTCCATTGGTGCATAGTTGGTTCTGTTTGTCGTAGCTGCATGTCGTATGGTTGCTGCGGGCATCGATGCGGAGATCCTGCTGACCGGCGGCATCATAAGCACTCATCGTGCGACGGTTGAGCGGATCGATGAGCAGCGTCCGGGCTCCGGTGCTGTCATACGTGAAACGCTGCCGGTTCGCTCGGACATCCACCTGACAAATTGTGTTGTAAATCGTCGTCGTGTGCCTGCCGAGTCCGTTGCCAGAAACAAGTAGCTGCGCCGCCATTCGTCGCTCAAGATGGCATATTCGGTTCCTGACACCGTTTGTGCTTTCTTATTCGCCGTGCTGGGCCCTCCTGCCAGAATCGAAAGCACCGTT